>JAIPCS010000007.1 GCA_021738105.1 Sulfuritalea sp. | reverse complement strand
CCGGCATTGCAACGCCCTCTGGCCATGGGCGCCGATCTGGTGATTCACTCCGCCACCAAATATCTTGATGGTCAGGGCCGAGTGTTAGGTGGCGCGGTTTGCGGCGCCAAATCGCTGACCGAAGAGGTATTCAAATTTCTGCGTACCGCCGGGCCGTGTCTGTCACCCTTCAATGCCTGGGTGATTCTGAAAGGGCTCGAAACCTTGTCGGTGCGCATGAAAGCGCAATCAGCCAATGCGCTTGAACTTGCGATGTGGCTGGAAGCCCGACCCGAGGTGGCGCGAGTTCATTATCCCGGGCTGACTTCGCACCCCCAGCACCAACTGGCGTTAAAGCAACAAAGCGGCGCGGGTGCCATCGTTTCACTTGACGTCAAGGGTGGACGCGAAGCGGCGTGGCGAGTGGTGGATAACTGTCGCTTGTTGTCGATTACCGCCAACCTGGGTGACACCAAGTCCACCATTACCCATCCGGCATCGACAACGCACGGGCGCATTTCGCCTGAGGCGCGAACAGCCTCGGGTATTGGTGAAGGCTTGCTACGTATCGCTGTAGGGCTGGAAAGCCCGTTAGACCTCCAGGCTGATTTACTGCGAGGTCTGGCCTAGCTTTGAGCCGGGTCAGTCAGTACCATACGGCGGCAACCTGCCGGGTCGATCTCCAGCGCATCGCCACGGCCGGTATCCCAGTCCGATAGCACCCAGCGTTCGGCCGAGCCGTCAGGTAGCGCTATCGCTTCATGTCCGGGTCGGTGTGTGTGGCCGTGAATCAGGCGGGTGCAGCCACTGTCGATCAGTGCTGCACGTATTGCGGCGGTGTTGGCGTCCATGATGGCAGCAGTCTTTTCCAGCATCGCTTCGGCACTGCGACGACGCAGTGCCTCGACCTCGGCGCGTCTTTCTGCCAAGGGACGGGCAAGAAAACTCGTTTGCCATGCCTCGCTCCGCACCATTTGGCGAAACTGCTGGTAGGGGATATCGTCGGTGCAGACAGTATCGCCATGCATCAGCAAAGTTGCCGTGCCGCCAACGCCGACTTTCTGCGTCTCTTTCAAGAGCGTGAGTCCAGCGGCGACAGCGAAACGCTGACCAATCAGAAAATCCCGGTTGCCCGCGATAAAGTAGACGTGGGTGTCTTGAACTGTCAGGTCGCGTAACAAATTGCAGACCCGTGCATTGAAGGGATCGGCCAGGTCATCGTCACCGATCCAGTATTCGAACAAGTCGCCGAGGATGAACAACGTTTTGACTTTGCGCGCCGCCGTATCGTCGAGAAAGGCAGCGAAGCGCTCGGTCAGGTCGGGTCGCTCGGCTCGCAGGTGCAGGTCGGAAACGAAGCGGGCAGTGCCTTCCAGGTTCAGCATGGCACCACCCTGATGTATCAAATCTTTTCTGCGCGCTCGATAAGGACGTCTTCTTTGGGGACGTTCTGGTGAAAGCCCTTGTTGCCGGTCTTCACTGATCTGATTTTGTCGACGACCTCCTGACCTTCGACAACGCGGCCAAATACGCAGTAGCCCCAGCCATCCTGACATTGATCATTGTCCAGAAATCCGTTGTCGCCGACATTGATGAAGAACTGAGCCGTTGCGGAGTGGGGATCGCTGGTGCGGGCCATGGCGACTGTATAGCGTTCATTCTTGAGGCCGTTCTTGGCCTCATTTTCGATCGGATCGTTGACCGGCTTCTGGTCCATGGCGGGATCGAATCCGCCGCCCTGAATCATAAAACCATCAATCACGCGATGGAAAATAGTGTTGTCATAATGACCGGCTTCAACATAGGCGACAAAATTGGCGACACTTTTGGGTGCCTTTTCTGCATCCAGTTCCAAAACGATGTCGCCGTGGTTGGTAGTGAGTTTGATCATGGTTGTCTTTCTATTGAATTACTAATTTGTGGGTAGCAACTTGACTGAATTGATCAGAATCGGAGTCTCGGGCACGTTTTGGTAGGGCCCCTTGGTAACGGTTTCCACTTTGGCTATTTTCGTCACGATTTCGAGGCCTTGAACGACCTTGCCGAATACCGCATAGCCCGAACCGTCGCGGCCTGGAAAATCCAACCAGCTGTTGTGCTTCAGATTAATGAAAAATTGCGCACTGGCCGAATCCGGATGTGAAGTGCGTGCCATGGCCAACGTACCGAATTCGTTCTTCAGTCCGTTTTTGGCTTCATTCTGAATCGGCGCGCGCGTCTCCTTCTGTTTCATGTCGGGGCTGAATCCGCCGCCCTGGATCATGAAGTCAGGAATGACCCTGTGGAATATGGTGCCGTTGAAGAATCCATCCTTGGCATACTGCAAAAAATTTTCTACCGTTTTCGGCGACTGATCCTGATACAACTCAATGATCAAGGTGCCCTGTGAAGTTTTCATTTCTACACGCGGATTGGCGGCATGGACAGTAGCGCTGAAAATCAACGCGAAACAAAGCAGAAACAGGCGATGCATGAAGCCTCCGGGAAGTCGGGTGAGAGTGATTGCAATACGGACTGAGGTGGACGCCTGCCTCAGGCAGCGCCTTCAAAAACAATTTTCCAGTGACCACTTTCCTTGATCCAGTACTGACGTTTTTTCATCTGGTTCGAGAGGTTGCTGGAGCGATAGTCCTGGTCAAAGGTAACGACAACATGGTCGTCCTTGCCGGGATTGCGAAACATGCTGATGTTGCTGGTACCCACCTTGATCCAGCTCTTGCCGGCGTTTACCTTGCGTTTATGTTCTATCCAGCTTCGATAGTCCTGGTGATCGGCACTGAACTTCTTCGAGTAGTACTGGGCGTAGCTGTTCGAGTCACGCCCTTCCCAGTCTTTGCGCCACGCCTCAATCATGTTGATCAGGGAAGTGCGTTCGGCCTGCCAGTCGTCGAGAGATAACCACTCGATGTTATTGCTGATGATTACGGGCGTCAGACCGATCTGCAAGCTTTTCGAAAGGCTATCGAGGTCCTGATTGGCCAGGACAACACAACCATCCGATGCTTTCGGTGGGCGCGAGAATGTGTCCGAGGGGGTGCCGTGCAACCAGATACCGTTGCCGTTACGGCCCATACGCTTGTCCCAGTCATTGGGATAGTTGATCGGGAAGGCTCCGTTGCCGTAGAGGTCGGGAAGTTTCTGCCGTGGCAGGCTGGACGTGACGTGATAAACGCCAATGGGGGTTTTTTTGTCTCCCTCCCGGGTTTTGTCGGCCCCCAGCTTTCCCTGGGTGATGTAGTAGTCGGCGACGAAACGCGGCGTGCCTTTGTCGTTTTGGTACAGATAAAGCCGGGATCGTTGGGTATCGACAACCACCGCGTGTTTTTGCTCCGGCAACATCTGCAGCAGATAACGGGGTACATAGTTGGTTGGTGGTTTGCTGCGATAGCCTTTGAGGCGAACAATTGCCTCTTCGCGCAAGTCGGCCACTTTGTCTCCTGCGGCGGGCCCTCCGCCTTGGCCAAAGCTCAGTAGGGCACGCGAACGCGCCAGCAGCAGATCACCTTTGACCAGATGCGCGAGGCGGAACTTGGGATAGGCCTTGATCAGCAAATCCGTTTGCTGCATGGCGATATCGAGTCGATTGCTTTCGATGGCGTCGAACACCTTGGCCAGCAAGGGTTCAGGCCCGGAATCGGTATAGCTTTCCTTGATCGGAATGCTGCCGGTATCAGGCTTGAGGTGCTTGGGCGCTTTTCCCGCCGCCTCGGCCGAGCCAGTTGCGAGCAGCAGACTGGCGGCTGAACAGACAGCCAGAATGCGCTGCAGGTCGTTCATCAGCTTCCGACCCGCTCCTGCAAGATCAGCCATTTGCCGTTACGCTTGCCAAATTGCAGCACCTTGTTACCGGATGTCTTGAAACTGGCTGATTTGTAATGCTGGCGAAAACTCGCCGTGGCTGTATCACCCTTGATGGTGATGCGCAGATTTTCATAGCTGACATTGATCGAGCCCGGTTTGTCGATGCGTTTCTTGCGTCCGGCACTCCAGGCCGAACGTGATTCGCCGCCGGGTGTCTTGAAGTCGCTGGCGTATGACGCAAGGTAAGCCTTCATGTCCTTGCGTGACCACGCGGCGGCCCAGAGGTCGATCGCAGCTGTAACCTCCGCTTTGGCATCTCCCGAGGATTGCTCCGGGGCCGGTTCAGGTTTGGGCGCTTCGACTTCCTTGGCCGGTTTGACGGCAACCGGCGCGGCGACAGCTTTCGGCGCCTCTGCGATCTTGACGGTCTCCACGGGACGAGCGTTGCTGATCGGTCTGGTCGCCTTGTCCTGGCGGTTCGCTGTGCTCATCAGATCGCGGATTAAAGCCAGCTTGTTCTGCGCGCTGGAATTTGATGAGTCGATTTGGAGAGCTTTGTCATACGCCTGACTGGCGAGCCGGGCATAGATATCGCCAAGATTCTCGTGAGCTGTCGCGTAGGAGGGGTGGGTGCGGATCGCCATCTCCAGAGCCTGCTTGGCTTTGTCATACTGCTTCTGTTGGGCGTAGATGACGGCAAGATTGTTGTATGGCTCAGGCAGCTCCGGATAGTCCTCGGTCAGCTTGGTAAATACCATCACAGCCTCGCTCGGCTTGTTCATCTCGGTCAGCACAATGCCTTTTAAAAAGCGTCCTTGCGCATCCTTGGGTTTTTTCGCCAGAAATTGGTCCACCTGCTCCAGCGCTCGGGCATGCTGTCCCTGTTTGACCAATTTGCTGATGTCCTGTAGCTCGTCGGCATGGACGGTGGGCGCCAACATCAGGAGTGCAAAAGAAGCGAATGAGGCCAGTAGGCGTATTGCGTTGAAGCGGATTTGGGTCATGGTATTGGCTTCTCGTTGACGGTTGCCCGAAAATCAATCTGGTTACGGCCGCTGCGCTTGACTCCGATGCTGTCTGGCGTCTGTTTGTCCTGAAACGAAGTTGTGGTTTCGACGGTTAAATGGAAAATGGTTAGAACTGGCTCCAGCCGGCACCGAAACTTCGATTTTACGGGGACAAACCCTGCGGGATTCAACGGTGGATTCTAACAAGAAGCCCCCCCTCCCGACAACCTGAGAGCATTCTGTCAATGATTCGATAATGCCTGCCTTTGGAGTCCATTTTTCGGCTTAGCCGTGGGTTTTGGTGATTTTGGTTCCGACCGATGTGCGAAACACCGATAATGTCGGCGTTCGCCAATCTGAAATTCATTCGTTCACATGCTGAAGATATACAACACCCTGGCTCGCGAGAAGCAAGACTTCGTTCCCATTCAACCCCACCGCGCCAGCATGTACGTCTGCGGCATGACGGTGTATGACTTTTGCCATTTGGGGCATGCACGCGTGATGGTGGTATTTGATCTGGTCGCACGCTGGCTCAGGGTCAGCGGCTACGATCTGACGTATGTGCGGAACATCACCGATATCGACGACAAGATTATTCGCCGCGCGCAGGACAATGGCGAGACGATCCGCCAAGTGACCGACCGCTTCATTACCGCCATGAACGAGGATGCCGCTGCGCTGGGCGTTCTGCCTCCGGATGCCGAGCCGCGTGCCACGGATCATGTGGCGCAAATGCTGGATATGATTGGCACGCTAGAAAAGCAGGGGTATGCCTATGTCGCCGAGAACAAGGATGTGTGCTACTCGGTACGCAAGTTCGATGGCTACGGCAAACTTTCCGGCAAATCGCTGGAGGACCTCCGTGCTGGCGAGCGTGTCGATGTCATGGCGGGAAAACTGGATCCGCTCGACTTTGTGCTGTGGAAGCATGCGCGGGATGATGAGCCTGGAGAAGTGAAGTGGGATTCTCCCTGGGGTCCCGGTCGTCCCGGCTGGCATATCGAATGCTCCGCCATGGGGTCGGAACTGCTCGGCCGCCACTTCGACATTCACGGGGGCGGGCAGGATTTGCAATTCCCGCATCATGAAAACGAAATTGCCCAGTCTGAAGGTGCCCATCAGTGCCAGTACGTCAATTACTGGATGCACAATGGATTCGTGCGTGTCGACGATGAAAAAATGTCAAAGTCGCTGGGAAATTTCTTCACCATCCGCGAAGTACTGAAAAAATACGACGCCGAAGTAGTGCGCTTCTTCATCCTTCGTGCGCACTATCGCAGCCCGCTCAACTATTCCGACGTGCATCTGGACGACGCGAGGCAGGCGCTGACGCGGCTTTACACGGCGCTCAAGGGCGTCACAGACACGGTCGATGTGGATTGGGCCGAGCCACATGCCGTGCGTTTCAAGGCCGCGCTGGATGACGATTTCGGTACACCGGAGGCGATGGCGGTGCTGTTCGATATGGCGACCTTGGTGAATCGAGGCGATGTGGAACTGGGTGTCCAGCTCAAGGCTCTTGGCGGTGTGCTCGGCCTGTTGCAGCGTGATCCGCAGAGTTTTCTTCAGGCGGCTCCCGATGGCGGTCTGAGCAACGAAGAGATTGAAGCAAAAGTCGGCGCTCGCAGCACGGCGAAGCAGGCGAAAAATTTCGCCGAATCGGACCGTATTCGCGACGAACTCAAGGCAGTCGGTATCGTGCTGGAGGACGGCCCCCAAGGAACCACCTGGCGCAGAGCCTGACAATGGTCGACAGGCGGGCGCAGCTCGATCTGCGCTGCTGCGAGTTTGCCCCGACCTAAATCAGGCGCTCGAATTCCTCGATCGGCATCGGGCGTCCAAACAGATAGCCCTGACACAACGGGCAGCCATGTTGTTCCAGGAAAGTCCGTTGTGTTTCGGTTTCCACACCTTCGGCGATGACTTCCATCCCCAGGTTGTTGGCCATGCCGATGATGGTCTGAGCAATCAGGGCGTCTTCAGGCCGAATGCCTATATTGCGGACAAAACTCTGGTCGATCTTGATCTGATCGAGCGGCAGTCGCGTCAGATATGAGAGGGAGGACTGCCCGGTACCGAAGTCGTCCATCGAAAATTGAACACCGTAGGCTTTGAGCAAGTTCATTTTTACAATGGCATCCCTGACATTGGTCAGTACGGCACTTTCCGTCAATTCGATCTTCAGTCGCTCCGGGCCTGCGCCACGACGTTGAAGAATGTCACGAATCTGTTGTACAAAATCCGGGTGGTGAAACTGGCGGGCGCTGACATTGACGGCCAAGCGAAACGCTTTAAAACGCGGATTGCCTTTCCAGCGCTTGAGTTGTTCACAGGCCGACTCCAGCACCCATTGTCCGATCGGAACGATGAGGCCGGATTCCTCGGCGTGCTGAATGAACTCACCGGGCAGAATCAGCCCCCGTTCCGGATGCAGCCAGCGAATCAGAGCTTCGGCCCCAACGACCTGGCCATCGTGCGTGACCTGCTTCTGGAAGTAGAGTTGGAACTGATTTCCCTTCAGTGCCTGACGCAAGTCCGCTTCCAGCACGGCATGGGCAGTGATGGTGGCTTGCATGTTCGGGTCGAAAAAGCGAACCGTATTCCGTCCCGCCGTTTTGGCTGCATACATTGCCAGATCGGCCTGCTTCATCAGCTCGTCGATGGTTTTTTCCTGATCGATGAACAGAATTGCGCCGATGCTGACACTGCTGTGATGTTGCAGCGTACCCAACGAATACGCTTCGTTTAGCGTGAGCAACATTTTTTCGCAAATACCATGCACCAGTTCGGCTGCCTCCAGATCATGGCTGCTCAGATCTTCGAGAAGGACAACAAATTCATCACCGCCCAGTCTTGCCACCGTGTCGCCTTCACGCAGCACGCGGGAAAGGCGCTGCGCTGCCTGCACTAGCAGCGCATCGCCCACGTCGTGTCCCTGGGTGTCGTTCAATGTCTTGAAATGATCAAGATCCAGAAAAAGCAGGGCGCCGTGCTGACCATGGCGGGCACTTGATGCAAGAGCCTGTCGCAAGCGGTCCATCAACAAGCGGCGGTTGGGGAGCTTTGTGAGTGGATCGAAGAATGCCAGTTGTTCAATTTCATGTGCCGCAGCCTTTTCGAGAGTGACATCGATCATGCTGCCGACGTAGTGTGTCAGATTGCCATTGGAATCCCTGACGGCAGTGATCGAGAGTCTTTCAGGATATTCCTCGCCATTCTTGCGCCGATTCCACAGTTCGCCGTTCCAGAAGCCCGTGGCATTCAGCTTTTGCCAAAGGTCTGAGTAGAAGCGCTGGTCGTGCCGCCCCGAACTGAGTATTCTGGGCGTTTTCCCCACGACTTCATCTGAGCGGTAGCCAGTAGCCAAGGTAAAGGCACGGTTGACCCGAAGAATGACTTCCTGGGCGTCGGTGACGATGATGCTCTGTTGTGCTTCAAAGGCTGTCGCCGCAACGCGCATGTCAGCTTCTGTTTCAATGCGCCGCTTTTCTTGTCGGGACAGCATCATGGCAACGCCAGCCAGTGCGATAAGTCCCATCAACAATAACAAGCCGTCGCGCCACGCGACTCGCTGCCAGGGGGCGAGAACGGTCGGTAGCGAAAGTCCGTAGCTGACGACGACAGGGTAGTCGTTCAGTGCCCGATAGCTGTAGATGTGCTCGATACCTTTGCCGAGCAGTGCTCCACGAACCGTGCCGGTCGGCCAGTTGGGAATATGTTCCCTGAACAGTGCGGTGTCCGCCCAGTTGTGCCCCATCAGAGTTTGATCATCAGGCGGACTGACGGCAGCCCACCCTGTTGATAAAAACAACGCGACAAAGCCATCGCTGCGACGATCGATGGAATCATAAAACGGCTGGAAATGTGCGGCATGAACCATCGCAACCAGTACGCCAGAAAATTTGCCATCTGCAGTGGCAATACGTCGGCTGATCGGTAGTATCCAACTGCGTTCGTCGATACCAAACTCGGGTGCGCCAAAGACCAGTTCTCTATCCGCGCCCCGGATGTGTGGAATGAAATAGTCTCTTTCTGCCCGGGAGCTGCCTTGACTCTCTTTGCTGGCGCTCGTTGAAAGAGTAACCGTGCCCGTTTGATCAAGCACCAAAAAAGAGCGAATGATCCGATCCTGGGGTAACAGCGCTCTCAGTCGCACGGTAATTTGATGTGGGTCGTGAGCCCCATCAGCATTCAGCTGCTTCAAAGTCGCATTCGCCTGCTCTATCGTGGCACTGACCCGTCGCAACGATTGTCGGGAGTGCTCTTCCAGCACCCGGGCGATGTTCCGTGTTTCCGAGCGGGCGACATCGATCGCGGTATCGCGTTCTCGGATCAGACTGAACCCTAGTAGCGAGGTGATTACCAGTCCGGTAAGGGTCGCAAGCAGAGCCGGCCCAAAGCGCAGACGGGGATTCATCCTATTTCAGAACTCCGGCTTCGCGGAAATAGCGCTCTGCCCCTGGATGAAACGGGATGCCGGCGCCTTTTACGGCATTGCCTGGGGTGATAAATTTTCCTTTGGGGTGGCCTTTGGCCAGTGCCAGCTGTCCCGCTTTGCCATACAGGGTTTTGGTGACCTGATAAATAATGTCTGCGTTGATTTTTTCACTGGCGATCCATTGTGCGCCGACCGCCAAAGTCTGAACAGCAGCAACGTTCTTGTAGGTCCCCGCTGGAATTGTATCTACATCCAAAAATCGGCTTTTTGCTTGCAGTTGCTCCGCTGGCACACCATCAATTGGCAGCAGTGCAATACCGACTCCCGATGAGGCCAGGTCCGCAATGGCTGCGGCCGGAGTCCCTCCGGTAAAGAAGAACGCGTCCAGCGATCCTGCCATCAGTTTGTCTCCTGCCTGGTTGGGTTTGATGTATTCGGGATGAATGTCGGTTTCCTTCAAACCATAGGCGGAAAGAATTTGTCGAGCGCTGATGAGCGTGCCTGAACCGGGCTCGTCCAACGCGACCCGCTTGCCCCTCAAATCAGATACGGACTTGATGCCCGAGTTTTTCCGCACTACGACGTGCATGCTTTCCGGGTACAGGTTGGCAATCAGGCGCAGGTCGGGAAGGGCGGGGCGGCCATCGAAAATCCCGGTGCCGCTATACGCCCAGGTCGCTACATCGGCCTGGCTGAATCCCGTCTCAAGGGCCCCGCTGGTGACGGCAATGACGTTGCCGAGCGATCCGTTGCTGGCCTGTGCCGTGGCCTGAATAATGGCCGGTTGCGAAACGATGCCGGCAATCAGTTTGCCGATCGGGTAGTAGGTGCCGGCCGTACCACCGGTACCGATACGCAAGTACTGTTGCGCATTCACTGGTGCGACGCTGACCAGACAATACATTGTCGCCAAAACGATTCGACCCAGATTCCCGATCTTCATCATGTTCCTCCCTGAAGGCTGTGCCGGACAGGCCCGATGGGCCCAAGTTTGCACCAAAGTAACGCTGTTTAGTAATGAGCGGCCGTTGACCGGATAAGCGCCCGTTGGACTGCGCGGCTTTGTCGCACATCAGGGGGAGTCTGTGGTTTCCTTACCAAGATTGGCTAAATTCGCGAGAAGCAAATCGCCTGCGGCGCGCAGGTTCGCCGCATGAATGCTGATTCGCCGTGCTGCCAGCGCCGACTTTTCCGGGTGAAATTCAGCCGGCGAAGAAGTCCTTGACCTTGTCCAGCCAGCTTTGGGCGCGCGGGCTGTGCCGCTGAGCGTTGCCCTGGCTGATTTCTTCAAACTCCTTCAGTAGTTCTTTCTGCCGATCCGTGAGTTTGACGGGCGTCTCCAGCACGACATGGCACAGCAAGTCTCCATGGCTTACCGAGCGCACGCCTTTGATACCTTTGCCACGCAGGCGGAATACCTTGCCGGTCTGTGTTTCAGCCGGTACTTTGAGGCGGGCGATGCCATCAAGGGTGGGCACCTCGATTTCGCCGCCCAGCGCGGCCGTGGAAAAGCTGACGGGCATTTCACAATGAAGGTCATCGTGATCTCGCTGGAACACGTTGTGGGCTTTGAGGTGAATCTGAACATAGAGATCGCCCGACGGACCACCGTTGACCCCGGGTTCGCCTTCCCCGGTGAGCCGGATCCGATCCCCTTCGTCAATTCCGGATGGAATCTTGACCGATAGTGTTTTGTGTTGTTTGACACGGCCGGCACCGTGGCAGCTGCCGCAGGGATCTGAAATGAAGCGACCCGTGCCGTGGCATTTCGGGCAGGTTTGCTGAATCGAGAAGAATCCTTGCTGCATGCGCACCTGACCGTGACCGGCGCAAGTGGGGCAGGTCGAGGGCGAGCTGCCCTTCTTCGCACCACTGCCGCTACAGGCTTCACACGAGGCCATGGTCGGGATACGAATACGGGTTTCCGCCCCTCGCGCGGCCTCTTCGAGGCTGACTTCTAGGTTGTAGCGCAGGTCGGCGCCGCGATAAACGTTGGAACGTCCGCCGCCGCGTCCGCCGCCGCCAAAGATGTCGCCAAAAATGTCGGAAAATGCGTCGGCGAAACCGCCTGCACCTCCCGGACCACCCGCTTGCTGATCAACTCCGGCGTGACCGTATTGATCATAGGCCGTGCGTTTTTGTCCATCGGAAAGAATCTCGTAGGCTTCCTTGGCTTCCTTGAAATGCTCTTCGGCCTTGGGATTGTCCGGGTTGCGATCCGGATGGTGTTTCATGGCCAGCTTGCGGTAGGCCTTCTTGATGTCCTCGTCGGACGCGTCGCGATTGACGCCCAGGATTTCATAAAAGTCGCGTTTTGCCATGTCGATTCGCTATCAGTTCATTCAGTGCAAAGGCCGAGTCAAGCGGTGTACAGCATCCGCTTGAACCCGGCCACATGAAGCGGCGCTTGTGAAAACGTGCCCCGCTTTAGGCCTTTTTGTCGTTCACTTCGGTGAATTCGGCATCGACCACGTCGCTGTCGTCTTTCTTCGCCTCACCCCCATTGGGCGCTCCCTCGCCACCGGCACCTGCGGCACCGGCAGCACCTTGAGATTCAGCGTAGACTTTTTCGCCAAGTTTTTGCGATGCCTTGGCCAGTGCCTCGGTCTTGGCTTCGATCGCGGCCTTGTCGCCGTCTTTCAGTACCGCTTCGGCTTCGGCAATGGCGGTTTCGATCTGGGCTTTTTCCTCGGCCTCAATCTTGTCGCCATGTTCGGCAAGCGCCTTCTTGACCGAATGCACCATGGCGTCGCACTGGTTGCGCGCATCGACCATTTCGTGGGCTTTGCGATCTTCCTCGGCATGCGTCGCGGCATCCTGCACCATGGCCTCGATTTCGGCTTCGGAAAGTCCCGAGTTGGCCTTGATGGTGATCTTGTTTTCCTTGCCCGTACCCTTGTCCTTGGCCGATACATGGAGAATGCCGTTGGCGTCGATATCGAAGGTGACTTCGATTTGCGGCATGCCACGCGGTGCCGGCGGGATATCGGACAGGTTGAACTGGCCGAGGCTCTTGTTGCCGCTGGCCATTTCACGCTCGCCCTGCATCACGTGGATGGTGACGGCGCTCTGGTTATCGTCAGCCGTGGAGAAGGTCTGGCTGGTCTTGGTCGGAATCGTGGTGTTCTTGGTGATCAATTTGGTCATGACCCCGCCCAAGGTTTCAATCCCCAGGCTGAGCGGGCAGACATCAAGCAGCAGGACATCCTTGACTTCGCCCTGCAAGACACCGCCCTGGATCGAAGCACCAACAGCCACAGCTTCGTCCGGATTGACGTCGCGGCGGGGTTCCTTGCCGAAGAACTCCTTGACCTTGTCCTGCACCATGGGCATGCGTGTCATGCCACCAACCAGAATGACGTCGGTGATGTCCGAGTTTTTGACGCCGGCATCTTTCATGGCAATGCGGCAGGGCTCGATGGTGCGGGTAATCAGGTCTTCCACCAGCGCTTCATATTTGGCGCGGGTCAGTTTCATCGCCAGGTGTTTCGGTCCGGATGCGTCGGCCGTGATGTAGGGCAGATTGAACTCGGTCTGCTGGCTGGAGGACAGCTCGATCTTGGCCTTTTCTGCAGCTTCCTTGAGGCGCTGCAGGGCCAGTACGTCTTTCTTGAGATCGACGCCCTGTTCCTTCTTGAACTCGGTCACCACGTAGTCGATCAGGCGCTGATCGAAGTCTTCGCCGCCGAGGAAGGTATCGCCATTGGTCGATAGCACTTCGAACTGGTGCTCGCCGTCAAGCTCGGCGATTTCGATGATGGAAATGTCGAACGTGCCGCCACCGAGGTCATACACGGCAATCTTGCGGTCACCTTCCTGCTTGTCCATGCCAAAGGCCAGCGCAGCCGCAGTGGGTTCGTTGATGATGCGCTTGACGTCGAGACCGGCGATGCGCCCGGCATCCTTGGTGGCCTGACGCTGGCTGTCATTGAAGTAGGCGGGCACAGTGATCACGGCCTCGGTGACTTCCTCGCCGAGATAGTCTTCCGCTGTTTTCTTCATCTTGCGCAATACTTCGGCGGAAATCTGGGGGGGCGCCATTTTTTCGCCGCGCACTTCCACCCAGGCGTCGTTGTTGCTCGCCTTGACAATCTTGAAGGGCATCATGTCGATGTCTTTCTGTACTTCCTTTTCTTCGAAACGGCGACCGATCAGGCGCTTGACCGCAAACAGGGTGTTTTTGGAATTGGTGACCGCCTGCCGCTTGGCCGAGGCACCGCAAAGAATTTCCCCATCCTCGGCGTAGGCGACGATGGATGGCGTAGTGCGTGCGCCTTCTGCATTTTCAATAACCTTGGGCTTGCCGCCCTCCATGATGGCGACGCAGCTGTTGGTGGTGCCGAGGTCGATGCCAATGATCTTGCCCATGATTTTTCCTTTGTGAATGTTGCCCGCCGGGGGTTTCCCTTTGGCGAATATTTATGCCTGTGCCTGATATGGGGGTATTGCCGCCAGCTTCAAGCGGTCGGCCCGGATTTTGCCTTGGAAACAATTACCAGAGCCGGTCGGATGACCCGGTCGTGCAGGGCGTAACCCTTTTGCAGAACCGTGAGCACGGTATTGGCTTCGGTGGCATCGTCAGGCGCCTCGATCTGGCTGATGGCTTGATGGCGGTGCGGGTCGAATTTTTCGCCCAGCGGGTTGATCTCGACCAGGCCGGATTTTTCGAATGCCGCAACAAGCTGTTTGAGCGTCAGTTCAACACCGGCGCTGAGGTTTTCGGCACTCTGGTTCTCGCTGGACAAGGCGGCTTCCAGGCTGTCCTTGACGGCCAGCAACTCACCTGAAAAACGCTCGACGGCGAATTTGCCCGCCTTGACGATGTCTTCTTGCGCGCGACGGCGTACGTTCTCGGTTTCCGCCTTGGCGCGCAGCCAGGCATCGTGATGCTCGGCTGACTGGAGTTCAGCGGTTTTGAGCAGTTCCTCCAGGCTGGGCATTACGGTAGCCTCAGCGTCGGTCTCAAAAGTCGGCGATGGCGGTACGGCGCTGGCGTCAGATGAATGAGGCTGGCTTTGATCTGCCAAAGCTTCGGGGTCTTGGTTCGTGTCGGGGGTGGATGATTTTTCCTGCATGGGTCGGGCTCCTGAAGAAACCCGTTCCAAATGAGGGTGAATTCGTCAGCTTCAAGACTTGCATCAAAAAAATTCTTTCAGCGAGTTCAGTTTTGGCCGCGAGCCCATCGAATCAGACTTGGGGCATCCATTGCGCCAGCCTGGCGCGCGATTTCCTGGCCATTGCGGAACAGCGCCAGAGTCGGAATCGAACGAATGCCAAAGCGAGCGGCAAGTTGTTGTTCTGCTTCGGTGTTCACTTTCGCCAAGCGAAATTCCGGCTCGAGCTGTTTGGCTGCCTGGGCGAAGGCCGGAGCCATGGCACGGCAGGGCCCACACCAAGGCGCCCAGAAATCGACCAGCAGTGGAATGTCGGATCGCCCGATATGGCGATCCAGAGTGTCCGCATTCAGGTCAATCGGTTCGCCTGTAAACAGGGGAGCTTTGCATTGACCGCAAGTTCCACCGTCAGTAACGCGTTTGGCGGACATACGATTGAGGGTATGGCAGTGAGGGCAAACGACGATCAATGAATCAGGCATGGTGGTCTCCATGTATCAGATAATGCTAATATAAAGTTGCAATCCGGTAATTCAAGTCCTGCGCTGTCAGTTTCGGTTCGGTTTGCGTACCAAGTTTCGTGGCATGGCGCGGTGATTCGCGCCCACCGGTATAGGGATTGCAGTCCAAAAAAACACTGAAAGGATCATGAAATGGAAAATCGATATGGATTCGGCAAGTCGGTCGAGATGGGTTTTGACGATACGATCACCAAGGTGACCGCGGAGTTGCAGAAAGAGGGATTCGGCATCCTGACCGAGATAGATGTCGCTGCCACCATGAAAAAGAAGCTCGATTTCGACATGCCACGCTATCGGATTCTGGGTGCCTGCAATCCACCGTTGGCCAAGCGCGCGATAACGGCTGAGCCGACCATCGGTTTGTTACTGCCCTGCAATGTGGTGGTCCGCGAAGATTCTGCAGGAGCAGTGCAGGTGGAGTTTCTCAATCCGGCGATGATGGGCCAGATGACCGACAATCCTGATGTCGGTGTCCTCGGCAGTGAAGTCAGCGAAAAACTGCAGCGGGTGATGAACGCGCTTTAGGCCGACGATCCGGGATTCAAACGCGGGCAGCGGGCCTCAACTCTTGGCGCCCAAAGCCTTGGCGCGCATTGCCGCACCGGGGTCGGAGCGCCGTGCAGTCGGCCAGCCGGAAAGATGAGTTGAAACCAGATCGCGCAGCGTCGCGATCCAGTCAGGACGCTCGTTGACGCAGGGGATGTAGTGAAACTCCTTGCCGCCGGACGAAAGAAAGGCCGTCTTGCACTCCAGTGCGATTTCTTCAAGAGTTTCCAGACAGTCGGCAACGAATCCTGGGCAGATGACATCAACCCGCGCTGTACCTTCGCGAGCAAGTTTTTCCAGTGTCGGCTGGGTGTAGGGCTGCAGCCACTCGGCCTTGCCGAAGCGAGACTGGAACGTGATCAGATAGTCATTGTCGGCGAGCTTCAGAGATTCTGCCAGCAGTCGCCCGGTTTTTTGACACTCGCAATAATAGGGATCGCCCAGATCGAGTGATCGGCGCGGCAGCCCGTGAAAGCTCATCACCAGTTTGTCGGGACGACCCGAGGCTGCCCAATGCTCGCGGACGCTGGCGGCGAGCGCGTTGATATATCCGGGCGCGTCGTGGAAGTGTTTTACAAAGCGCAGTTCGGGCGGGTTTCGAATGTGTCTCGTCCAATCTGCGACATCGTCCATTACGCTGGCAGTCGTGCTGGCTGCGTATTGCGGGTATAGCGGCACGATGAGGACGCGCTCGACGCCCTCTCGCTTGAATTGATCCAGCCTGCTGGCGATCGATGGCTGACCGTAACGCATGGCGCTGGCCACGACGACGTCCGCAGCGCCAGTCTCGCCAAGCAAGCCCTTGAGCAACTTGGTTTGCCGCTCGGTATGGACTTTCAGCGGAGAGCCTTCGGACATCCATATCTGGGCATATTTTGCCGCCGACTTTGACGGTCGCAGCGGCAGAATGAAGCCGTGCAATATCAGCCACCACAACGGGCGCGGTATTTCAACCACCCGTGGGTCCCACAAGAACTGCTTTAGATAGCTGCGCAGAGCTGTGGCTGTAGGTGCCTCTGGCGTGCCGAGATTGACCAGCAGCACCGCTGTGCCTATCTTTTTGCCATGCAGATGTTGCGGTTCGGGAGCGTAGCGCGACATCAGGGAGTTGACAGTGCCGAGGACATCAATCTGGCAGTGATATCCACTATGGGAATCACCCGCTCATAGGCCATGCGGGTGGGGCCGATGACGCCGATGGTGCCGACGATTTGCCCATCTACTTCGTAGGGTGCCGCGACGACGCTACATTCATCCAGCGGTGCCAGGCCGGATTCGCCGCCGATGAAGACTTGCACCCCTTCGGCGCGACAGGATAGCTCCAGCAACTGTGCCAGACCTGTTTTTTGTTCGAACAGATCGAACAGGCGGCGCAAACGCGTCATGTTGGAGGAAAGATCCTCGACTCCAAGCAGGTTCTTTTCACCGCTAATGACGTATTGCGCTGAAGTGTCGGCCATGGCGCTATCGCTTGCGTCGAGGGCGGCGGTCATCAGCTCCGACATATCAGCGCGCAATTGACGCAGTTCTTCCAACACGCGCGCCCGTACTTGATCAAAATTGAGTCCGAAGCAGTTCTGATTCAGGTAGTTTGCCGCTGCGACCAGTTCTGATGGACTGTAATTGCGCTGGGTAAACAGAATACGGTTTTGCACATCGCCGTCGGCGGTGACGATGATCAGCAGAATGCGTTTGTCCGAAAGACTGAGGAACTCGATTTGACGAATTCGTGGCTGCTGGCGGCGCGGTGCGACGACGACACCGGCGAAGGCGGTGAGTTGTGACAGCAACTGAGATGCGTGGCTGATAACAAGTTGAGGTTGATTCGGTCGAATGGCGTCTTGAATCTCGGACAACTCATTGCCTTGCAAGGGGCGTACCGTCAATAAGGAATCTACAAAAAGCCGATAACCCAGAGGTGTTGGAACGCGCCCGGCCGAGGTGTGCGGACTTGCGATCAATCCCATCTCTTCCAGATCCGACATGACATTTCGGATGGTTGCCGGTGAGAGCTCAAGCCCCGAGTACTTTGAAAGTGTACGCGAGCCGATCGGTTGACCTTCCGCTATATAGCGTTCAATCAGGGTTTTCAGCAGGGTTTGAGCGCGATGGTCGAGCATGGGTTCGATTCTAGTCAATAATTCGTCTGGAGACGGGGATTCGTGAAAGCCGGCACGGGTAGCAGGAGTGCCCGTCGACGACCGAATATGACCCTGTGCAATTGTGGTTTAATCACCCGCATGAACTTGGAGGCATCACAATCATTTCGTGCCATTGCCCTGATTGGCAAGTACCAGAGCCGGGAAATCGCCGAATCCCTTCTGGAACTTGCCGCGTTTTTGCGCAAGGACGGTGTCGAGGTACTGTTGGAGGAGGCCACCGCCGATGCGGTCGGGTCCAACGGTTACGCAGTGGCCAGCTACGAGAGCATTGGCGAACGCGCCGATCTGGCGGTAATCCTGGGCGGTGATGGCACCATGCTTAATGCGGCACGGCGTCTGGCTGAGTTTGACGTGCCGCTGGTCGGTATCAATCAGGGGCGGCTGGGTTTCATGACCGACATTGCTCTGGATTCGATGATCGAAAGCATTTCCGCGGTGCTCGAAGGGCGGTTTTTCAGAGAAAAGCGTTTTCTGTTGGATGTTAATGTGTTGCGCGATGGTGAATCGGCGTTTCAAACCCTTGCTTTGAACGACGTGGTGGTAAACAAGGGCGATATCGGTCGCATGATAGAACTTGAAGTGAAGGTTGATGGCGAACTGATCCACGTATTAAGGGCTGATGGATTGATCATTTCCACACCGACAGGTTCTACTGCCTACGCACTTTCTGCCAACGGACCGATTCTTCACCCTTCGGTACCGGGTATCGCCATCGTGCCGCTTTGCCCGCATGCGCTGTCGAATCGACCGATTACGGTCAGTGATAGCAGCACGATCGATATTGCATTGCTACCACCACATGACGCGCGCGTCCATTTCGATGGTCAGACGCGTTTTGATGCACGTTCCGGCGACGTGGTGCGAACCATGCGATCCCGCCACGGCATTACCCTTCTGCACCCACCGGGTTACAGCTATTTCGCCATGCTTCGGGAAAAGCTGCATTGGAGTTCAACTCCTCGACACTGATCGTGTGACCGAAATATGCTCCTGCGTCTGATCGTCCGCGATTTTGTCATTGTTGACCGCCTTGAACTCGAGTTCAGCGGCGGATTCGGCGCACTGACGGGTGAGACCGGAGCCGGAAAATCGATACTTGTTGATGCTTTGTCTTTGGCCCTCGGCGAGCGTGCTGACGCTACAGTAGTTCGCAGCGGATCGGAACGAGCGGAAATATCTGCAGAGTTTGATGTTGCGCTTGATAGCCCGCTTGAATCCTGGCTGAGGGCCAATGACTACGATCGTGATGCCTGTCTTCTCCGCCGTGTAATCGATAGTGCGGGGCGATCGCGCGCGTATATCAATGGCGCAGCGGCGACACTAGGTCAGTTACGCGAAGTGGCTGACTTTCTTGCCGACATCCACGGTCAGAATGCTCACCATTCACTGTTGCGCAGCGATGCGCAGCGTGATCTGCTCGATGCACATGCCGGTGCCCAGACGTTGGCGCACGAGGTTGCTGTTGCGTTCGGAATCTGGCGCGCCGCACGTGATGCGCGACAAGCCGCCGAGAAAGATGTTGAAGCCACAGCGCGTGAGCGGGAGTTGCTCGAGTGGCAAGTGAAGGAACTTTCAGCGCTGGCTTTTGATACTGCCGAGTGGCAGGAGACCGAGCAGGAGCATCGGCGATTGGGTAACGCCAATGCATTGATCGAGGGCGCGGCCCTTGCACTTCAAGTTCTCGATGACGGCGAGAATGCAAGTCTGCCCTTGCTGCAGCACGCTGGAGCAAGGCTGTCCGAGCTCACCGCTTTCGATCCGGCGCTTGGTGATGTGAGCCAGTTGTTTGAGAGTGCGCTGATCCAGTTGGAAGAGTCGGCGCTGGCGCTACGGCGTTATCAGGATCGGCTGGATCTCGATCCAGCGCGCATGAGTGAGTTGGACAACCGTATCGACGCTGTGACTCAAATGGCGCGCAAGCATCGCGTCGCGCCGGAGGAGCTGCCCGTCCTTTTGCAGGAGTTACAGAGTCGTTTAAGCGAGTTGACGTTGCGCGCTGATCCGGCGGCACTCGCAGACAGGGAATGGCGAGCAGAAAGCGCGTTTCGCGAACTGGCGAAGAAGCTTTCCGTTTTGCGGACGAATACGGCAAAGTCCCTGTCGATCGCCGTATCTTCTGCAATGCAGGAATTGGCCATGGCTGGCGGAAAGTTTGAAATTGCGTTGCTGCCTTTGACAGAAGGCACGTCCAGCGGGCTGGAAACGGTGGAATTTCGTGTTTCGGCCAATTCCGGCCAGCCGCTTCGGGCGCTTGCCAAGGTGGCGTCCGGTGGCGAGTTGTCACGTATTGGACTTGCCTTGCAAGTGATCGCCAGTCAGGCAAATCCAGCCGATACGTTGATATTCGATGAAGTCGACGTCGGCATTGGCGGACGCGTTGCTGAGATCGTTGGTCGTATGCTGCGTGAATTGGGTGAAAGTCGGCAAGTGCTGTGCGTTACCCATCTGCCGCAAGTGGCGGCGCAGGCCGATTGGCAATGGTCGATTATCAAGGACATACAGGGCGATACGACGACATCCTCAGTCAGTATTTTGGACCAGGAAGCACGGATAGGTGAGATTGCTCGCATGTTGGGTGGCGAAAAAATCACGGCGACCACCCGTCGTCATGCGGCGGAAATGCTCGGACTGACTTAGTGCGAGTGTCCGGTCGCCGGTCGGAATCCTGATGAAAAAGGAGTGTTCTATATCGTCAATCCTGGTGCACCCAGAATACTCGTGACACCTGTAGCAACAAAAACAGCAGCAGCAACCCAGCGAATTGCAGTCAGCGGCAGGCGTTTGGCCAGTCGTTCGCCCACCATGACCGCCGGCACATTCGCAAGCATCATTCCCGCCGTGGTTCCCATGACCACCGCAATCAACGCGCCCTGGAACTGAGCCCCCAGCGCTATCGTCGCAAATTGGGTTTTATCGCCCATTTCCGCGATAAAGAAGGCGATGGTGGTGGTGACAAAGATACCTGCAGGATGCTGCTTGGGGTCTTCGTCAAGCGAGTCCGGGTGCAGCGCCCAGAGGCCAAATGCGATGAATACGCTACCGGTGATCCAGGGAAGCCATTGGGGCGAGATCAAACTAGCCAGCCAAACACCAAGTGAGCCGGCCAGGGCGTGGTTGAGTATGGTGGCAACGAAGATACCGGCGACAATCGGAATGGGCTTACGCAGACGGGCAGCGAGCACAAACGAAAGCAGTTGTGTCTTGTCGCCGATTTCCGCCAGGGCGACCAACGTGGCCGACGTAAGAAATGCTTCCAAGCAGCGTTTTAGTTTGCTGCTTTTCGATGAGGACAGTCGGGCTTGTTGCACTCGACATATAGGTAGAGCGCATGTTCCCGGACGGTAAAGCCGCGTTCCTCGGCGATGCTGACCTGTCTTTTTTCAATTGCGGAATCGTAAAATTCTTCCACTCGGCCGCATTCAACACAGACAAGATGATCGTGGTGCTTACCTTCATTCAGTTCGAAAATCGCCTTGCCGGACTCAAAATGATGCCGTTGCAGCAACCCAGCCTGCTCAAATTGCGTTAGTACTCTATAAACGGTAGCGAGGCCAATATCCAGGTCATCGGCAATCAGGTGACGGTAGACATCTTCGGCTGTAACATGGCGTGGCGAACCCTCGTCCTGAAGTTTATGAAAGAGGTCCACGATTTTGAGCCGCGGGTAGGGTGCCTTGAGGCCGATATTCTTGAGGTCGTCAGGATGGGTCATGTGTCGAAAAGCGCGCAGTCACGTCAACTCAGGTCGGATCGGGGAGCTATGATATAGTTTTCGAGCCCCGGTTGGGATAAACCAGTCGGGAAAAACGAGGCATGCCGGAGTGGGGCAGCCATAGGCTAATAGTGGTTTTTCCGGAATTTCCCGATGAAGCGATTCCTGTTTCTCCTGCCGTTTCTGGCAGCCTGTTCCAATGTTCCGCAGATCACCTCATATTTCTCACCCTATCGCATAGACGTGCGGCAGGGCAATTTCGTGACTCAGGACATGGTGGCCCAACTGAAGCCAGGGCTGAGCCGCGAGCAGGTTCGTTTTATTTTGGGTTCTCCGCTGATTGCTGACATGTTTCATCAGGATCGCTGGGACTACATATATCGGTTTCGACCCGGGGCGGGAGAAATTCAGCAGCGAAGCCTGGCGGTATTTTTTGAGAACAACAAGTTGAGCCGTGTTGCGGGGGATGTTGTCGCCGAGGAAGCAGGGGCGAACAGCGTACCCAAGCCAGCCTCCAAGGTCATCGAGATCAAGGCACCGGTTACAGGCAATAGCGATACTCAAGAGAAAAAATAGAGCATGAAAAAAATTCGATATGCAATAGCCGGAAGCGCCGGACGTATGGGCCGTACCTTGATCGAGGCTGTGCAGAAGGATGAGTCTGGAATTCTGGCAGCTGCACTCGAGCACAGCAGCAGTCCGTTTCTGGGCAAAGATGCAGGCGAACTGATCGGCGCACCCTGTGGAGTTAGCATCAGCTCCGATATAGATGCTGCATTGGGGGTTTCAGATTGCCTGATAGACTTTACCCGGCCGGAGGGAACATTGAAACATCTCGATGCCTGCCGGCGTCATCGCGTCAGCATGGTTATTGGAACCACAGGTTTTTCGACTGAGGGTAAACGAGCAATTGAAGACGCTGCTCGAGAGATTCCTGTGGTATTCGCGCCCAACATGGCAGTGGGAGTGAATGCAGTATTTCGCCTGCTCGATGTTGCGGCACGTATTCTCAATCAGGGTTACGACGTAGAAGTGATTGAGGCCCATCATCGCCACAAGGTCGATGCGCCTTCAGGTACAGCCTTGCATATGGGAGAGGTTGTGGCGGCGGCACTTGGGCGCAAGCTGGACGAGTGTGCCGTATATGGGCGACAAGGACATACCGGTGAACGTCCCGAAACGCAGATAGGTTTTTCAACGATTCGTGGCGGCGACATTATCGGGGACCACACCGTTCTGTTTGCAGGCTCTGGCGAGCGTATTGAGATCACGCACAAGTCAGGCGGCCGCATGCCCTATGCAGTGGGAGCCTTACGTGCCGGCCGTTTCATGAGCGGTCGCGAAAGCGGTCTGTTCGATATGCAAGATGTTCTGGGATTGAAATAACCGGAAAAAAGACTATCGTTGCGCGTTGTGCGTTGCGGTTCGCGTCTCGGAGAGTTACAATTCGACGGTTTGCCGGGTGCTATGTGAATCAAGCGGTGCCCGGTTCCGATTGCTGAATCGTCTTGTTCCGGGAGCCTCATTGTGTCGCACTTTCCGCCTGCCCTTCTTGCCCTGGCCGACGGAACGGTGTTTAGAGGCAAGGGCATCGGTGCTACCGGCAGCAGCGTGGGCGAGGTGGTGTTCAATACCGCCATGTCGGGTTACCAGGAAATCCTCACGGATCCCTCCTACAGCCGTCAAATTGTCACTCTGACCTATCCTCATGTCGGCAACTATGGCGTCAATCAAGAAGACTGCGAAGCAGATCGCATTCACGCCGCCGGGTTGATCATTCGCGATTTGCCACTGCTGGCGTCAAATTTTCGCAGTGAGCAGACGCTTGACGCCTATTTGCGTGCGGGAAACGTTTTGGGTCTGGCCGATATCGATACGCGCAAGCTGACCCGTATTCTTCGCGACCGAGGTGCTCAGGCAGGCTGTTTGATGGCAGGTGAAGATCTCGATGCCGATCACGCCGTGAATCAGGCGCGCGCTTTTCCCGGATTGGCCGGAATGGATCTGGCGCAAGTGGTCAGTGTCGGTCAATCCTATGCATGGAGTCAGGGAGAATGGAGGCTCGGCGAGGGCTTTTTGCAGCCGGAGAAATTCAATTTCCACGTGGTCGCCTACGACTTTGGTGTCAAGCGCAATATATTGCGCATGCTTGCTTCGCGTGGTTGCAAGCTGACTGTGGTGCCCGCAAGAACACCTGCTGCGGAAGTCATGGCGCTCAACCCTGATGGAGTGTTCCTGTCGAACGGTCCTGGAGATCCTGAGCCATGCGACTATGCCGTTGAGGCGATACGGGAGTTCCTTGAGCTTCGTCTGCCGGTATTCGGAATCTGTCTTGGGCATCAGTTGATGGGATTGGCTGCAGGTGGCAAGACACTCAAAATGAAGTTCGGGCATCATGGGGCCAATCATCCTGTCAAGGATATCGAGACCGGCCAAGTACTGATTACGAGCCAGAACCACGGATTTGCGGTTGATCCATCGAGCCTTCCACAGAATGTAAAAATAACGCACGTTTCCTTGTTTGACGGCAGCCTGCAGGGCATGGCTTGGACGGATCGACCTGCATTCTGTTTTCAGGGGCATCCAGAAGCCAGTCCGGGGCCGCAGGATCTGGCCTACCTGTTTGACCGATTCACGGGTTCGATGGCCACCCGTCGGTCCACGGATTGAGGTGGGCTGAATTCATGTTTTACGGCGTAACCGATCTCGCGACATATGTGCTGGGCACAATTTTTATTGTGCTGCTGCCCGGCCCGAACTCGCTATATGTAATTGCTGTAGCCTCCAGGCGCGGCGTTCGCGCAGGCTATCAGGGCGCATGTGGAGTATTTGTCGGTGATGCAACTCTGATGGCACTTTCGGCGACCGGCGTAGCATCGTTGCTACAGGCCAGTCCGGGTTTCTTCCTGTTGCTCAAATATGTCGGCGCGGCTTATCTTGCCTGGATGGGGATTGGCCTGCTGCGTTCAGCCTGGGCAATGTGGATTAACCGGGGGCAGAATTCGACGAATGATGTCCGAGTCGACACGGCGCGTCCTTTCCGGGCCGCACTTGCGATCAGCCTGATGAATCCCAAGGCCATCATGTTCTTCGTTTCCTTTTTCATTCAGTTCGTTGATCCCGGATATGCCTATCCAGCGCTGTCTTTCGCCATTCTCGGAATCATCTGCCAGTTGATCAGCGCCGTGTATCTGTCGGCGCTCATATTTGGCGGTGTTCATCTGGCGAACCAGTTTCGCAGCAGGCGCCGCGTGGCTGCGAGTGCTACTGGTGGCATAGGTGCGATGTTCATAGGATTTGGTGCCAAGCTCGCCGACTCGACTTTGAATTGAAACAACAAATTGTGAATAGACGTAATGCCAAAGCGTAGCGACATACATAGCATCTTGATCATAGGTGCTGGCCCGATCGTCATTGGGCAGGCCTGTGAGTTCGATTATTCGGGTGCCCAGGCATGCAAGGCCCTGCGTGAAGAAGGCTACAGAGTCATTCTGGTCAACTCGAACCCGGCGACGATCATGACTGATCCCGGCATGGCTGACGTGACTTATATCGAACCGATCAACTGGCGCGTTCTGGAAAACATTATTTCCAAGGAGCGGCCGGATGCTGTTCTTCCAACCATGGGAGGGCAGACCGCGCTGAACTGTGCGCTGGATTTGGCCAAACATGGCGTGCTTGAGAAATACGGCGTCGAAATGATTGGAGCCTCGCGCGAAGCCATCGATATGGCTGAGGATCGCGAGAAATTCAAAAAGGCCATGACCCGCATTGGCCTTGGATCAGCACGTTCGGGTATTGCCCACAGCATGGAAGAGGCGCAGCAAGTGCAGGGAGCCATGGGCTTTCCTACCATCATTCGCCCGTCCTTCACCATGGGGGGGTCAGGTGGTGGCATTGCCTATAACCAGGAAGAGTTTGTCGAGATTTGCAAACGCGGTCTCGAAGCCAGTCCGACCAAGGAGTTGTTGATCGAGGAATCGTTGCTTGGCTGGAAAGAATACGAGATGGAGGTGGTGCGGGACTCCAAAGACAACTGCATCATCATTTGTTCGATCGAAAACCTCGATCCGATGGGTGTACATACTGGCGATTCGATAACGGTTGCGCCGGCCCAGACGCTGACCGATCGCGAATACCAGATCATGCGCAACGCCAGCATCGCTGTTCTGCGAGAGATTGGTGTCGATACGGGTGGTTCCAACGTGCAGTTCGCCATCAATCCGAAAAACGGGGCGATGGTAGTGATAGAGATGAATCCTCGTGTTTCTCGTTCCTCGGCACTGGCTTCAAAGGCAACCGGATTTCCGATTGCCAAGGTGGCCGCCAAACTGGCCGTGGGTTACACGCTCGACGAACTGAAAAACGATATTACTGGCGGCGCGACACCTGCATCGTTCGAGCCGTCAATTGACTATGTGGTGACCAAGGTACCGCGCTTCGCCTTTGAGAAGTTTCCCCTGGCCAATGATCGACTGACGACACAAATGAAGTCTGTCGGCGAAGTCATGGCGATCGGACGCAGCTTTCAGGAGTCTTTGCAAAAAGCACTGCGCGGGCTTGAAGTCAGCGTGTATGGTTTTGACGAAATCGAAGCCGATCGGGAGGAGATCAATCGCGAATTGGTCAGTCCCGGTCCGGAGCGCATCTGGTATCTGGCGCAGGCCTTCAGAGAGGGTTACACCCTGCAGCAGGTGTTTGATCTGACCCGAATTGATCCTTGGTTCCTGGTTCAGATTGAGGACCTCATCAATACAGAAGGCTGGATGCGTTCACGCAATCTGGATGACCTGGATGCTGCAACGCTGCGATCTCTGAAACGCAAAGGTTTTTCGGATCGGCGCATCGGTACATTGGTCAGCGCCAGCCATGATCCCGCGGAAGGGGTCAGTGGTGAAACCGCAGTGCGAGAGCGTCGCCACGCTCTCGGAGTCCGTCCTGTGTATAAGCGTGTTGACACGTGCGCCGGTGAATTCTCCACCTCAACCGCCTACATGTACTCGACGTATGAGGAAGAATGTGAGGCGAAGCCGACTACGCGCAAGAAAATCATGGTGCTCGGTGGCGGGCCGAATAGGATTGGCCAAGGTATCGAGTTTGACTACTGTTGCGTGCATGCGGCTTTTGCAATGCGCGAAGACGGCTATGAAACCATCATGGTCAACTGCAATCCGGAGACGGTGTCCACCGACTATGACACTTCAGATCGCCTGTATTTCGAGCCGGTGACGCTCGAAGATATCCTGGAAATCGTCCACGTCGAACAGCCGACAGGTGTCATCGTTCAGTTTGGCGGCCAGACGCCGCTCAAGCGTGCCCGCGAGCTCGAGTTGAATGGTGTTCCCATCATTGGCACGAGCCCTGACATGATCGATGCTGCCGAAGATCGAGAGCGCTTTCAAAAGTTGCTGCATGACCTGGGTCTAAAACAACCGCCGAATCGCACCGCGCGTACCGAGCCCGACGCGATTCGACTGGCGGCGGAAATAGGGTATCCGCTGGTAGTGCGTCCTTCCTACGTGCTCGGCGGCCGCGCCATGGAAATCGTGCACGAGCAGAAGGATCTGGAGCGCTATATGCGCGACGCGATCAAGGTTTCCTTCGACTCCCCTGTGTTGCTCGATCGCTTTCTCAATGATGCTACCGAGGTAGACGTCGATGCCTTGTCAGATGGCTCGCAGGTGCTGATCGGCGGGATCATGGAACACATTGAGCAGGCGGGTGTGCACTCGGGTGATTCGGCCTGTTCCCTGCCACCGTTTTCGCTGTCGACCGAAATACAGGACGAATTGCGTCGGCAGACTGCAATGATGGCCAAAGGTCTCAACGTCGTTGGCCTCATGAACGTGCAGTTTGCTATTCAAGGCAGTGGAGCCAATGCACTGGTTTATGTTCTGGAAGTCAATCCGCGCGCTTCGCGCACGGTGCCTTTTGTATCCAAGGCGACGAGTTTGCCTTTGGCCAAAATTGCGGCTCGATGCATGGCGGGCCGCAGCCTGGCGGACCAGGGCGTGACACGGGAAATCATCCCGCCTTACTATTCCGTGAAAGAGGCGGTGTTCCCCTTCATCAAGTTTCCGGGTGTCGACACCATTCTGGGTCCGGAGATGAAGTCCACCGGCGAAGTAATGGGTGTCGGTCGCAGTTTTGGAGAGGCGTTTGTCAAATCACAGTACGCGGCAGGGACACGATTGCCTACATCCGGCAAAGTTTTCATCAGTGTAAAGCCGGCGGATCGACAGAAGGCCGTCGACGTCGCACGCGAGCTGTACGAACTCGGATTTGCTCTGGTAGCGACGCGCGGCACCGGGGGCGCGATAAGTGAAGCCGGAATGCCGGTTGAACTGGTCAACAAGGTTACCGAAGGGCGTCCGCACGTTGTCGATATGATCAAGAATGGCGAAATTGCCCTTATCGTAAATACCGTGGAAGAAAAGCGTACTGCGATTGTGGATTCACGCTCTATCCGCACTTCGGCCCTCGGTGCGAAGGTCACCTTGTTTACAACGGTCGAAGGTGCTCATGCTGCATGCGCGGGAATGCGACATGCCGGACTTGAAACCTATTCCCTGCAGTCATTGCACGCCGAACTAAAATGACGAATCGACTCTCAGCGTTTTTGCACTCTGAGCAGGGTGTACTCGAAGACATTCTTTGGGGAATTCAGGTCGCCTATACCGCTTGCGCGATCCCGTGGATGGAGGCGGCATGAGCGGAAAATTTCCCATTACCCTGCGCGGCGCAGAGCTGCTGAGAAAAGAACTCCATCGTTTGAAGACGATAGACCGTCCCGCCGTGATTGCAGCCATCGCCGAAGCGCGTTCGCACGGTGACCTCTCGGAAAATGCCGAATACGATGCCGCCAAGGAGCGCCAGGGATTTATCGAAGGTCGACTCAAGGAGGTCGAGGGCAAACTCGGGCACGCACAAATTATCGATCCGGTATCACTGGATGCTGATGGTCGAGTAGTCTTCGGTGCTACCGTCGAACTTGAAGACATGGATAGCGGAGACGTTGTGAGCTATCAGATTGTTGGAGATGACGAGGCCGATATCAAGGCAGGTTTGCTCTCGCTGAATTCTCCTGTGGCACGAGCGCTAATCGGCAAATTTGCCGGTGACGTTGCCGAGGTGCAGACTCCCGGCGGACGACGCGAGTACGAAATCCTCGACGTCAAGTACATTTGAGATGAGAGGCCTAGCCTCTGCGCTATACAGGGTCTCAATAGCAATCTGGGTGGGTAGCATGCTGGCGATCGGCTTCATCGCGGCGCCGGTGTTGTTCACCCAGCTCGCAGATCGAAGTCTGGCGGGCAACTTGGCGGGGAACATGTTTTTGGTTCTGTCTTGGCTTGGCCTGGTTTGCGGTGCTTATCTGACCATGTACGTGATCTCGGTCAAAGGCTGGACCGCGAAGAGTTCGGGTGTGTTCTGGATTGTTCTGCTGATGCTGGTTCTGACTGCTGTGGGTCACTTTGGGGTCCAGCCGATCATGGCGCAGTTGCAGCTAGACGCATTGCCGGGAAGTGTCATGCAAAGCGCTTTGCGTGATCGTTTTGTTGCCTGGCATCGTGTATCGACTGCACTCTACCTATTGCAATTCCTGCTGGGAATCGCACTGGTAGTGCTGCAGGAACATGGCAGGACGCGGTAGTTAACCGCTTTAAGCAACTATTGCCCGCGTGCGATTTCAGCCTTTGCGTTTGCGTGCTTCGTTGCGCGCTGCCGCCTGCTTCTTGGTCAAGGGCGCCGACTTGCGGGATCTCTCCGGCACGGATTCAATGACATCCTTGGGTTCCTCACGCCAGAGCACCAGCAGATTACCTATATGCTGGACTGTCACGCAGTTTAGCGTCGCGCAAATTTCATTGAACAATGCTTCGCGAGTATCCCGTTCAATGCCGTACAGTCTCAGTTTTATTAGTTCGTGAGCCTTGAGGCTGCGGTCGATCTCGGCAAGGACTGACGGTGTCAGACCTTTTTGGCTGATTGACACGACAGGATTCAGATGATGCGCGGCGGCTCTCAGGCTGCGGCGCTGGGTGGGGGTAAGTTCAGTCATGACGGGATTGTAGCGTGAGCGGGAAGATCGAGAGCGGCAAGAAGGTCAAGAAGAACAAAACTACCAAAGCCTGGATTACCGAGCATGTCAATGACGCCTATGTGCAGCGCGCCAGAGCCGAGGGCTGGCGCTCTCGCGCCGCTTTCAAACTGACTGAAATCGACGATCAGGACAAACTGCTGAAACCCGGCATGACCGTGGTCGACCTTGGGTCCGCGCCCGGAAGCTGGTCGCAAGTTGCTGCCAAAAGGATATCTCCTGGCGGACGATTGATCGCGCTTGATCTGCTGCCAATGGATCCTGTGCATGGCGTCGAGTTCATCGAGGGGGATTTTCGTGAGACCGAGGTCCTGAAAAAGTTGACCGATACCCTCAACGGACGCCAGGTCGACCTTGTATTGTCGGACATGGCCCCCAATATGTCGGGAATCGGTGTGGTCGATCAGGCGCGCGTGATGCTGCTGGCTGAACTAACGCTGGAGTTTTGCGGATCGCATTTAAAAAAGGGTGGCGACATGCTGACCAAGGTTTTCCAGGGAGATGGCTTTATGGAGTTGCGTCGTGACTTGCATCAGCAGTTTCAAACGCTACAAATGAGAAAACCTGCTGCCTCGCGCAATCGCAGCGCCGAAATTTATCTGTTGGCGAGGAACAAGAAGGCTTGACCGGCGGTCTACTTGGTTTGCAGGGTACTGCAATCAGCATTAGAATGAACTGATACATGATCCCGAAGAGGGAAAGAGAGGCTCCACCTTGAATAATATGTTCAAAAACATGGCGATTTGGATGGTGATCGGCATAGTCTTGATGACGGTGTTCAACCAGTTCAACACGCGTCAGACGATGATCGGCTCGCTTGAATACTCCCAGTTCCTGGAAGAGGTGAAGCAGGGTCGCATTACCAAGGTGGTAATTCAAGGCCGTACTCTGGAAGCCACGACAACCGATGGCAAACGCATCAGCACCTATGCGCCACCCGATTTATGGATGGTGTCTGATTTGCTGAAGAATAACGTCAAGGTCATTGCCAAGCCTGAGGAAGAGCAATCCTTCCTGACCAGTATTTTCGTTTCTTGGTTCCCGATGCTGCTGCTGATCGGTGTCTGGGTTTTCTTCATGCGCCAGATGCAGGGTGGTGGTAAGGGGGGGGCATTTTCGTTTGGCAAGAGTCGTGCTCGAATGATGGATGAATCATCCAATACCATCACGTTTGCCGACGTCCCTGGCTGTGACGAAGCCAAAGAGGAAGTCTATGAAATGGTCGACTTCCTGCGGGATCCTTCAAAGTTCCAGAAGTTAGGTGGGCGAATTCCACGCGGCGTGCTGCTGGTCGGGTCACCCGGTACCGGCAAGACCCTGCTTGCCAAGGCGATTGCAGGTGAAGCCAAGGTCCCGTTTTTCTCGATTTCCGGTTCCGACTTTGTCGAGATGTTTGTCGGTGTCGGCGCGGCTCGTGTTCGCGACATGTTCGAGCAGGCCAAGAAATCCTCACCGTGCATTATTTTTATTGACGAGCTTGATGCCGTTGGTCGTCAGCGGGGTGCTGGTCTGGGCGGCGGCAATGACGAGCGCGAGCAAACCCTGAACCAGATGCTGGTCGAGATGGATGGCTTCGAGCCTTCAGTAGGTGTGATTGTGGTGGCGGCAACCAATCGTCCGGATGTACTGGATCCTGCGCTACTGCGCCCCGGTCGTTTCGACCGGCAGGTGGTGGTACCGCTGCCGGATATCCGCGGTCGCGAACAGATCCTCAAGGTGCACATGCGCAAGGTGCCGGTGGCGCCGGATATCGACGCATCGATTCTGGCTCGTGGTTGTCCCGGTTTTTCTGGTGCCGATCTGGCCAATCTGGTCAATGAAGCGGCGCTGTTTGCCGCGCGCGGCAACAAACGCCTGGTCGATATGGAAGATTTCGAACGCGCCAAAGACAAGATCATGATGGGTGCGGAGCGCCGCTCCATGGTTATGCCCGAAGAGGAACGCAAGAACACCGCGTACCACGAATCCGGCCATGCCGTGGTCGCCAAGTTGCTGCCCAAGACCGATCCGGTACACAAGGTGACGATTATTCCTCGTGGCCGCGCGCTGGGTCTGACCATGCAATTGCCCGATCAGGAGCGTTACAGTCAGGATCGCGAGCGATTGCTGAGTACCATTACCGTTCTCTTCGGAGGCCGTATTGCCGAGGAACTGTTCATGCAGCAGATGACGACCGGTGCCTCGAATGATTTCCAGCGTGCTACCGATCTGGCACGGCGCATGGTGACGCAATGGGGCATGTCCGACAGTCTGGGGCCGATGGTGTATGGCGAGGAAGAGGGTGAAATTTTCCTCGGCCGTTCAGTCACGACGCACAAGAACATGTCGGAATCGACGATGCAGAAGGTGGATGTCGAAATTCGCCGGATGCTCGATGAGCAGTACGCGCGCGCGCGAAAGTTGCTCGAGGATAACCGAGACAAGGTCGAGGCCATGGCCGCGGCGCTACTGGAGCTGGAAACCATCGATGCCGACCAGATCAACGACATCATGGCCGGTTTGCCGCCGCGTGCGCCGAAGCCATCGAGTGCGATTCCATTGCGCAGGAAAGACGGCGACGAGCCGGGCGCCGAGCCGACTGCACCTGCACCCGCCTGATAACTGAAAGAATTCGGAAAGGCCGCCGGAGAATGAAGATTCGGCGGCCTTAATTTTTTATGACCCAGAATTTTCATTGCGGCCGGTACGTTCTCAACGCAGAGCGTCCGCTTATCATGGGTATCGTTAACCTGTCGGACGATTCGTTTTCCGGCGATGGTTTGCGCGGGAATACCGAGGCCGCCATTGCGCAGTGCTGGAAGCAACTGGAAGAAGGTGCGCACATTCTCGATCTGGGTGCAGAATCTTCAAGGCCCGGTGCAGAGCCGGTGCCGATGCAACAGGAAATTGATCGTCTGTTGCCGGTCATCGAGGCTTTGCTCAACTGCGGTGTACCGCTGTCCATCGATACGGTAAAACCGGAAGTGATGCGAGCTGCTCTGTCGGTCGGCGCCGACATAATCAATGATATCAATGCGCTGCGGGCGCCTGGCGCTTTGGAGATCGTCGCCGCGAGTACCGCCGGTGTGTGCCTGATGCACATGCAGGGCGAACCGGAGTCCATGCAAACCTCACCCCACTACAATGATGTCATCATCGATGTGGCAGAATATCTTGCCGAGCGCGTCGCAGTGGCCGAAGCAGCGGGTATCGCCTTGAACCGGATCGCGGTTGACCCCGGCTTTGGTTTTGGCAAGACGCTCGAGCACAACATAGAACTGATGCGCCGCCTGGACGAATTGGTGGTACCCGGTCTGCCTTTGTTGGTTGGGCTTTCGCGCAAATCCATGCTCGGACTGCTCACCGGACGTCCGGCGTCTGAACGGGTATATGCCGGAATCGCGGCTCATGTCCTTGCGGTGGAGCGCGGCGCGCGCATCGTGCGGGTACATGATGTCGCCGCGACACGCGATGCGCTCGCGGTATTGCAAGCAGTGGAGGATTATTGAATGGGACGCAAGTATTTTGGCACCGACGGTATTCGTGGGCGCGTCGGTCAGGCACCGATTACGCCGGATTTCGTCATGCGTCTGGGATACGCGGCGGGATCGACGCTGGTGGCCGGTGACGGGCTGCCGGCCAACGAACATCCGGCGGTACTGATAGGCAAAGACACCCGCATTTCCGGCTACATGCTGGAAGCGGCACTTGAGGCCGGATTTTCGGCGGCGGGGGTTGACGTCATGCTCTGTGGGCCGATGCCGACGCCAGCCGTGGCATATCTGACGCGGGCATTGCGTCTTCAGGCGGGCGTGGTGATATCGGCCTCGCACAATCCCTACGACGATAACGGCATCAAGTTTTTTTCGGCACAGGGAACAAAATTGCCGGACGAAGTGGAGCACGACATCGAGGCGCGACTCAACCAGCCGATGATCTGCAAGGAGTCGGCTCGACTCGGCAAGGCACGGCGGGTGGATGATGCTGCCGGGCGCTACATCGAGTTCTGCAAAAGCACGTTTCCCAATGACCGGGATCTGCGCGGTCTCAAGATCGTGGTGGATAGCGCTCATGGCGCGGCCTATCACGTAGCACCCAATGTCTTCCATGAACTGGGCGCCGAAATTGTTGGAATTGGCGATGCACCAAACGGCTTGAACATCAATCAGGACGTGGGTGCAACGGCACCTGACGCACTCTGCCGTGCTGTCGTCGAATCAAAGGCCGATCTCGGGATTGCCCTCGACGGTGACGGTGACCGCCTGGTCATGGTCGATGCCAGCGGTGCGATCTACGATGGCGATCAGTTGCTTTACGTCATTGCGCGCGATCGTGTACGGCGCAAACCTGTTCCGGGAGTGGCCGGCACCCTGATGAGCAACCTCGGCTTTGAGCACGCGCTGGAACGACTGGGAATTGCCTGCGGCCGTGCCAAGGTCGGTGACCGCTATGTATTGGCGATGATGCAGGAGCAACACTGGATACTCGGTGGTGAGAACTCCGGGCATATTATCTGCCTGGATCGTCACACCACGGGCGACGGCATCGTTGCCGCCTTGCAAGTACTCGCAGCGCTGCGCGCCAGCAATGAAACCCTGGCCGAGGCCTGCGCCGATCTGACGCTGTATCCACAGAAGCTGATCAACCTGCGCATGCCTTCCGGATTCGACTGGGCGTCGGACGCCAGCATCCGCGCGGCCGTCCAGGCGGCAGAGGCCAAGCTCGATGGCAGTGGCCGCGTGTTATTGCGTCCATCGGGAACCGAACCGCTCTTGCGGGTAATGGTGGAAGGGCGCGAGGAAGCCCTGGTCATGGCGCAGGCGGAGGCTATCGCCGCTGCGGTTCGCAAAGTCTTCGGCGGGTAAATTCGGCACAGGGACATTCGCCGAAAAGCCGCTCATGGGTTGTGCACGGCGCGCAGCACGGTCTGCGTTTCGTCATGGCGGACCCGATTGCTGAACCACCAGATTCCGGCTTTCTTGATGGTCCAATTGGCCGGTGCACCGGCCAGCAGCAGCGCCGCCAGTTGTCCCAGCGCGGGCTGGTGACTGACCAGAATGATCGCACCGGAATGGTCGGGCCAGTCCGCGGCGCCGAGCAGATCGACGATGCCGGCATCGACATCCAACTGAGTTTTGATCTGTATCGGCAGACAGAGGGCTTGCGCGGTTTGCACGGCGCGCCTGGCGGGACTCGACAGCACCGATACCTTGGGCAGGCGCTGGCGACGTAGCCAGTCAGCCATTTGTCTGGCTTGCTGCAGCCCCCGTTTTGACAGTTCCGGGTCCGCTTCGGCGGCCGGGTCGCCACCCTCTTTTGCCTCGGCATGGCGCCACAGTATCAAATCCACGTTGTGCTCCAAGTATGTGAGGCGGCGAGTTTAGGTCATGTGCATGACAGCGTCGTGACGGTGAGGCGCGCTGCTTACATCGAAGGACACAGCCGCGCTGTTGAAAAACTCGGCGCTGGCGACACGGCGTCGATTTGCGGCTTTGTCTCCGCGGGAGGGATACCGGTGTCATGCTGGCGGCGTTCGACAAACAAGGCACTTCCCGGTATGCGCTTTGCCTCCTTTTTAACCTCGCTGAGCGCTGCAGAAACTTCGTGGTGACTGGCGAAATTTCCTGCTTCAACAATCACGCAGCCAATCGATAGCGCCGGCAGCGGATGGAACACATGTTGCCCCCGCCTGCCCTCGCCAGAGTAGCCGCCGGTGGCCAG
>JAIPCS010000194.1 GCA_021738105.1 Sulfuritalea sp. | reverse complement strand
AATAACTTCCTCGGAGCGGCGGCTGATAGCCGAGCGTAGCGAGCGGACCGGTAGGCCCGCCCTGGGGCGGGGATGGGGGGGGGGGGGCTTCAATTCGCCTTTCACGTGTTTCATCGTCAGGGGTGCCGGATCACTGCTTGAAAGTTAACGTGCGATATGTGCTGCCGCCCCGGCAAGGTCCGCGAACACCAGGGTATTGGCGGGCAACCCCGGGTCCTTGGCTGTCATGGCACCTTTTCCGGTCAGCACCAGCATGGGTTGTGCACCGACATCGACGGCGGCCTGCAGGTCGCGCAGTGAATCGCCGATGGCGGGCGTGTCGGTGAGATCGACGTTGTATCGTGCACCGATCTCTTTCAGCATGCCGGATTTCGGCTTGCGGCAATCGCAAGCATCGGCATTGGTGTGCGGACAGAAGAATATGGCGTCGATTCGTCCGCCGACTTGCGCCAGCGCTCTGATCATTTTGTCGTGAATGGCGACCAGCGTATCGGTCTCGAACAAGCCACGACCGATGCCGGACTGGTTGGTCGCCACGATCACTCGATAGCCGGCCTGATTGAGTCGTGCAATGGCGGCGAGGCTGCCGGGAATTGGTTCCCATTCCTCGGGCGATTTGATGTACTGGTCGGAATCGTGATTGATCACGCCGTCGCGGTCGAGAATGACTAGTTTCATGAAGAGTATTTCACCACGGAGAACGCTGGGGACACGGGGAAAACAGGGAGGAATTTACCCCATGCTCCAGCGTTTCCTGCGCTTACACAGAAAGTTTCGATAGATCGGCAACCCGGTTCATCGCGACGTGCAACTCGGCCAGAAGTCCCAGCCGATTGGCACGCAGCGCCTCGTCTTCGCAGTTGACCATGACGTCGTTGAAGAAGCTGTCAACGGGATCGCGCAGTGTCGCCAACGCCAGCAGAGACGACGTGTAATCGCCCTCGCTGAACGCGCTGTCGGCCAGCGGCTTTGCCTGCGTTAACGCGGTGTTGAGCGCGACTTCGGCCGGCTCCTTGAGCAGCGCCGTGTTGACCTTGGCCGTCTCGCCAGCGCCGACTTTTTTCAGAATGTTGCCGACGCGCTTGTTGGCAGCGGCGAGGCTCTCCGCTTCCGGCAACGCAGCGAAGGCACGCACGGCGGTCAGGCGTTTGGGAATGTCACCCAAACGTTGCGGCCGCAGGCTGACCACGGCATCCACTTCCTGCGCCGAGTAGCCCTGTTCGCGCAGACTGCCGGCAAGGCGTTCGTAGATGAAGTCGGCGAGTAGCGTTTCGGCATCTTTAAATCCGTCAATCCTGTCGAAAGCAGTTGTCGCAATCGCCAGCAGTTTGTCCAGCGGCTGATCGAGATCTTCGGTGCTGAGCATGCGAATCACCCCCAGCGCGTGACGGCGCAAGGCAAACGGATCCTTGTCGCCGGTCGGCGTCAGGCCGATGCCGAACATGCCGACCAGGGTTTCCAGTTTGTCGGCCAGCGCAACCACGAGCCCGACGCGATTGCGCGGCAGGCTGTCGCCGGCGAAACGCGGCTTGTAGTGATCTTCGATCGCATCGGCGATGTCGGCGGGCAAGCCGTCATGCAGTGCGTAGTAGCGGCCCATGATGCCCTGCAATTCGGGGAATTCGCCCACCATGTCGGTGAGCAGATCGGCCTTGGCCAACAAGGCAGCCTGGTCGGCCTTCTGCGACAGGGCCTCGCCGCCCAGTTGTGCACCGATGGTGCTGGCGATCGCAGCGACGCGCTCGGTGCGCTCGCCCTGGGTGCCGAGCTTGTTGTGATAGACCACTTTTGCCAGGCCGGGAATCCGGTCAGCCAGCGACTTCTTGCGATCCTGGTCGAAGAAAAACTTGGCATCGGCGAGACGCGGGCGCACCACGCGTTCGTTGCCGCCGATCACGTTGCCGGGGTCGGCGGGTTTGATGTTGCTGACGATCAGGAACTTGTTGGTCAACTTGCCCGACTTGTCGAGCAAGGGGAAGTACTTCTGATTGGCCTTCATGGTCAGGATCAGACATTCCTGCGGCACGTCAAGAAAGGCTTCCTCGAACTGACCGACCAGCACATTCGGGTGCTCGACCAGTCCGGTGACTTCGTCGAGCAGTGCGTCATCCTCGATCGGCTGGGCACCGGCGTGTTGTGCCGCGAGCGCGAGCTGACGCTCAATTTCTTTACGACGATCGTCGAAGCTGGCAATGACCGCGCCTTCGGTTTCGAGCTGCTGCGCGTAGCTGTCTGCATTCCTCAGCACGACAGGATCGAGGCTGGCTTCGAAGCGATGACCGCGGGTGCTGTTGCTCGCCTGCAAACCGAGAATGGAAACCGGAACGACTTCACTGCCATGCAGAGCGACCAGACCGTGCGCCGGGCGCACGAAGTTCACACTGGTCCAGCCGTCCGCGAGTTGATAGCTCATGACTTTCGGAATCGGCAAAGCCGCGAGCGCTGTTTCGAGCGCATTTTGCAGTCCCTGAGCCAGCGTTGCCCCATCGACCTTGCGGTCAAGATAAAGGACTTCAGCCTTCCCGTCGGATTCGCGGCGCAATTGAGCAACAACCGAAGCATCCTCCCCAAGACCGGATAGTTTTTTCAACAACGCCGGTGTCGCATTCCCACTGGGGTCGAGTCCGATTTTGGCCGGCATCAGTTTCAGCGATTCAAGTCTGTCGACGGCACGAGACATGACATCTGGAATGAACACGGCAAGGCGCCGCGGACTCGCAAAGGTTTTCATTCCGTGTGGGTCGCGTAGCTTGAGTTGGTGCTGAATCAGCCTGTTGAAGACCTTGTCAGCAAAAACTTCACCAAGATTCTTCAGTGCCTTCGGCGGCAGTTCCTCGACGAAGAGTTCGACGAGCAGATTGCGGGTCTCACTCATGTTCATGCCGCTTTCCTGGCGTCGAGTTGGGCAAGTACTTCTTCGGCGTGTGCCCGGGAAGCCATGGGGAAGCCCAGTCGGGCACGGCTGTCGAGATAGCTTTGGGCGACGCTGCGCGCGAGATTGCGGATGCGTCCAATGTAGGCGGCGCGCTCGGTGACCGAAATCGCGCCGCGCGCATCGAGCAGATTGAAGCTGTGTGCGGCTTTCAGGACTTGTTCATAGGCCGGCAGCGCGAGTTGTTGCGCTATCAGGTGCTGGGCCTGCTTTTCATGTGCGCCAAAGGCGGTGAACAGGAAGTCTGCATCGCTGTGTTCGAAGTTGTAGGCGGATTGCTCGACTTCGTTCTGGCGATACACATCGCCATAGCTCAGTCCCGGTGTCCACACCAGGTCGTAGACATTTTCGACGCCTTGCAGATACATCGTCAGGCGCTCGAGTCCGTAGGTGATCTCGCCGGTGATGGGTTTGCAGTCGATGCCGCCGACTTGCTGGAAATAGGTGAATTGGGTCACTTCCATGCCATTCAACCAGACTTCCCAGCCCAGACCCCAGGCGCCCAGTGTCGGGTTTTCCCAGTCGTCCTCGACGAACCGGATGTCATTTTGCTTGAGATCGAAACCCAGCGCTTCGAGTGAGCCGAGGTAGAGCTCGAGGATGTTCGACGGCGCCGGCTTGAGCACGACCTGATACTGGTAGTAGTGCTGCATGCGGTTGGGATTTTCACCATAGCGACCGTCCTTGGGGCGGCGCGACGGTTGCACATAGCCGGCCTTCCACGGCTCGGGGCCGAGGGCACGCAAAAAAGTGGCGGTGTGGCTGGTGCCGGCACCGACTTCCATGTCGTATGGCTGCAGCAGGGCGCAGCCCTGCGTGTTCCAGAAATCCTGCAAGCGCAGGATGACTTCCTGGAACGTGGGTTTTTGGTTCATCGGGAAACCCTGTTATTTCGCAAAGACGTTGATTTTACCGGGTTTCGACGCGGAGCTAGAGCGATGCGCATGCCTGTCAGCGTGAAACCGGTGGGAAGGATCACGGCAGCATCCGGTATCATCCGCCTATTGAACCTTATGCAAAAGGAGCGGTACTGATGGACCATCAAGTCAGCGTGATTTTGAAGAATGGCGAACGTTACGAATTCTCTTTGGGGGCGGAGGATCTGTCCGCATTCGACGCCGCCAGCGCACGAAGCTGGATTGCCGACACATTTGTGTCGGCCGGACTGGAAACGCCGAATCCGATGGGGAAAATGTTGCTGGTCGACCAGATTCTGCTGCTTGCCCAGAACTTCAAGGCCACCGACTACACACCGCTGTCGCCGGACGCGCGCCGCTTTCTCTGCGCCGCCTTGCGGGCCATGGCGCGGCCTACGCTGACAATCGATCTGGCGGCCTACAAGCTCTAGGTTTTCCCCGACGCAGCGCCGTCAGGCTGGCACCGATGGCGATCAGCAAGACCAGCAAGTTGCCCCATCGGGCGTACGGTGTCAGGGCGGGGTGGCCCTGGGGCTGAACCACCAGCGCTGCGGAGGTAAACGGCGGAAGGGAGGCGGCGATGGTGCCATCGGCACGCACCCTGGCCGTCATTCCGGTATTGGTGGCACGCAGCATTTCGCGGCCGGTCTCGATGGCGCGCAACTGGGCGATTTGCAGATGCTGAGGTTGTGCCAACGAATCTCCGAACCAGGCGGTATTGGAAAGATTCACCAGCAGGGTGGCGGCGGGTAACGCCGCGAGCAATTCCTCGCCAAACAGATCTTCGTAGCAGATGTTCGGTCCAATGCGCTGACCGGCAACCGTCAGTGCTTCCTGCCGGGGCCTGCCGGCCGTAAAGTCCGACATCGGGATGTGCGCAAAGCGGAAGAACCAGGCGAAGCCGGGGGGCGCATATTCGCCGAAGGGCACCAGATGGCGTTTGGCGTAGGCGCTGGCGACAAGTTTTGGCGTAAGTGCGACGGCACCATTGGTGTAGCCGCCATCCGTCGTGGTGACGGCCACCCCGATCAGGGCATCGCCGTGACGTGTCAGGCCGCGCAACACGTCGCGTGGGACTTCACTGAAATAGAGCGGCAGAGCGGTTTCGGGAAGTACTGTGAGAGCCGCCGGATTGGCCTGGGCCAGCCGCAGATAGGTCTCCACTGACAGTGGCAGCCGTTTCGGATCCCACTTCAGACTTTGCGGCACATTGCCCTGCAGGAGGCTGACGCTTACCGGCGCGCCGCTCGGCTGCGTCCAGTCCATGCTGCGCAGCACGCCACCCAGACCCAGTAGTAGCAACACGGCAAGCCATGGCCCGGTCTTGCGCCAGCCCGTGAAGGCCATCTGGCCCAGTAAACCGCCGATCAGTGCGACGATGAAACCGACCCCATACACACCGAGAACCGACGCCCAGCCCGCCAAGGGACTCGGTGGGCTCTGGGAATAGCCGATTGCCAGCCAGGGGAAGCCGGTAAACAGTGTTCCGCGCAGCCATTCGCTTAAGGTCCACAGGCCGGAAAACAACCACACATCGCGCGTCGTGCCCCGGCGCCCGCGGTAGAAAAGCCCGCCGGCCAGTGCCGGAAACAGGGAAAGGTAGAAGCAGAACAGCACGGTCGCGCCAGCTGCGGCGAGCGGTGCAAGGCCGGCAAACTGCGACAGGCTGACGTATATCCAGGAAACACCGAACAGGAAACAACCCGCGCCCCAGGCCAGTCCGAGCAAGATCGCTTCGCGTGTGCTTGACGCTTTGCGCCAGAGGTAGAACAGGCCGCCCAGCGCAAAAGTCGGCGCTGGCCAGACGGGGAAGCTTGTGGCGTAATTTCCGCCGAAGAGCGATGAGAGGGTGTTTCCAAACGGCGCAAAGCCCAGCACGCAGAGCGCGCCCAAGGCTACCGCCGTGGCAAACAGGGCGGCCGGCCGCACGGTCATTCTGCCGTGGCGGGAGGCGCAGGCAGTGGCAAATCCTTTTGCGGATCGACCAGCAGGGTATGCACTCGGCGGCTGTCTGCGCGCAGCACTTGCAGTCGCAGGCCATCAACGTTGACGATTTCGTTGGGCTTGGGCAGACGTCCGAGGTGATGGATCACCAACCCGCCGATGGTATCGAAATGCTCATCCGAGAATTCGGTGCTGAAGGCTGCATTGATGTCAGCGATTTCGGTCAG
>JAIPCS010000193.1 GCA_021738105.1 Sulfuritalea sp. | reverse complement strand
GGAAAATCCTTTGCAGATCGATGTCTCGGCACTGAAGTCGATCTTTAATCCGAAGCTGCGACCGCTTATCGGCGTGGATATCAGCGCGACTGCCGTAAAGATGGTCGAACTGATTGACGCGGGCAAGGGGCAGCCGCAGGTAGAGCGTTACGCCATCGAGCCGTTGCCAAGTGATGCCGTGGTTGATGGCAATATTGCATCGCTTGAGGCTGTGGCGGAAACGCTCCATCGCTGCTGGAAGAGGCTGGGCACCTCAACGCGCTATGTCGCCATGGCGCTTCCGACTTCTGCCGTGATTACCAAGAGGATTACTCTGCCAGCCGCTTTGAGAGAACAGGAGATGGAGATTCAGGTCGAATCCGAGGCCAATCAGTACATCCCTTTTGCGCTTGAAGAGGTTAATCTTGATTTTCAGGTAATTGGGCCCGCTCCATCAAGCCCCGATGACGTCGATGTGCTGTTAGCGGCTTCGCGCAAGGAGAAAGTCGAGGATCGTGTAGCGGCAGCGGAAGTCGCGGAGCTGAAACCAGTAGTTATGGATGTGGAGGCCTACGCGATCCAGGCCGCGTATGAACTGGTGATCAAGCAGCTTCCCCAAGAAGGGAAAGGGCAGATTATTGCGCTGGTTGACGTAGGTGCCGCCGCGATGAAGGTCGCCATCATGAAGGATGAAGAGCAGATCTATTCGCGCGAGCAAGCTTTCGGCGGATCTCAGCTTACGGATGAAATCATGCGCGCATACGGCATGGGCCCGGATGAAGCCGAAAACCTGAAGCGATCCGGCACTCCGCCCGACAACTACGAAGCAGAAATCCTTCATCCTTTTATTGAAAACATGGCGCAGGAGGTTGCGCGCGCGCTGCAGTTTTTCTTTACTTCAACGCCGCACAACGAAGTGCAATGCATAATTATGGCCGGCGGATCGGCGCTCATTCCAGGAGTTGCCGAACTGGTTGGTGAGCGCACCAACGTAAACACGATCCTCGCTGATCCGTTTGCCGGAATGGCAATATCGCCACGTATTCGCGCTAAGCAACTCGCCATTGACGCGCCATCCTTGATGGTGGCTTGCGGTCTGGCACTCAGGAGATTCGATCAATGATCCGGATCAACCTCCTTCCCCACCGCGAAGAAAAGCGCAAGGCGAGGCGCCAACAATTCTACGTATTGCTTGGGCTGGTGTCTGTGCTGGCCGCAGTGATATGGTTTCTTGGTTTCTCTTACATCAATCGCGAGATTGACGTACAAAACGAAAAGAACGAGTTCCTTAAAAAAGAAATCGCCAGTCTCGACAAGGAAATAAGCGAGATTCGAAAAATCCAGGCCCAGACCAATGCCCTTCTGGCCCGCAAGCGGGTGATCGAGGCACTCCAGGCCAACCGCACAGAAATGGTGCACTTGTTCAACGAGTTGGCAAAACAGGTACCGGAAGGCATTTATTTGAGCACCCTAACTCAAACAGGTCAGGTAATTGCCGTCAGCGGCTACGCTCAGTCGAATGCGCGAATAACCACGTTGATGAATAATCTTGATGATTCACCTCTTTTGGAGCATTCAACACTGATCGAAACCAAGGCTGCGACGGTGGCTAACAAGCGCTTGAATGCCTTCAGCATTACCACGAGGATCACGCGCCAGACAGCGGAGCAAGGGAAGAAATAATGAAACTACCTTCTCTACCCTCATTGTTCAAACGAAAGTCGGCCGCCGAGCGAGTCGCGGAGTTGCAGGCTGACAAAACAGCGGAACCGGTAGCTCCGAAACCTCCGTTGGTGGATTTTAAGCAACTGGCTGACGACTTCAAGACTCTGGATCCAAAGGATCCGGGACTTTGGCCGCTCGCCCCTCGTGTTGTAATCCTGTTCAGCCTGTTTGTTGCGTTGATAGCGGCGGCTTGGGGGTTTGGAGCGATTGGCTGGAGTGTTCAGCTTGAGGAGTTGGAGGGCAAGCAGAACGAAGAGGCTACGCACAAGGAAGACTGGCTGAAAAAGAAGAAGCAGGCTGTCAATCTTGACGAATACCGAAGGCAACTTGCGGAAATCGATCGGTCTTTCGGGGCCCTGCTCAAACAATTGCCTAACAAGGCCGAGATGGGCGACATGCTGGTCGATATAAACAAGGCAGCACAAGCAAGGGGACTACTGGTCGAACTCTTCAAACCAGGAGGGGAAGCTGCCAAGGAATTTTATGCAGAAGTGCCAATCACTTTAAGCCTTATAGGCAGTTATCACGACATAGGAGCCTTCACCGGGGACATAGCAAAATTGCCGCGCATCGTCACTCTGAACGACATCAGATTGAGCACGAACGCTGACGGCAGTTTGGCCTTGAAAACCACCGCCAAGACATTCCGATATCTTGATGATGGTGAACTGGCCGATCAGAAGAAAGCAAAGAAAGGTAAAAAGAGATGAGGTTTAGCAAACTCTTTCTTTTCTTGCCGCTGCTGCTGCTGGGATGTGCTGGAGAAGACCATCAGGATTTACGCGAGTGGATGCGGGAGGAGGCCAAAAGCATGAAGGGCAAGGTGGCTCCGTTGCCGGAGATTACCGCCTTTCCCGTGGTCGCCTACGAAACCGAGGGCATGACACCGCCATTCTCGCCTGGCAAGATCATTACGCAGGAGGTGGCGTCCGACAAGACGGCACCCGACAGAACTCGCCCTCAGCAACCACTTGAAATATTTCCGATCGAAGACCTTAAAGTTGTCGGTGTCATGACAGTTGGAAATGTGTCCTATGCACTGATTCAGACGCCTGCCCCGAATAAGCCCAAGCATGTGCGTGTGGGCGAATATATGGGCCGGAGCTTCGGAAAAATAACAGCAATTACCAATGAAAGCGTAATCGTGCGGGAATCTGTAAAAGATGTGAACGGCGTTTGGGTGGAGCAGGAGAGAACGCTCATGGTGCCGAAAGAAGGAGGTAATTGATGAAACATATCTATGTAGCCGCAGTCGCCATGGCGGGCTTTTTGTTTGGCCTGTCCGGGGTCAGCATTGCGGCCGAAAACTCCATTAAGCAGATTCAGGTCAGACGCGATGGTGATGTAGTGCTGCTCAAAGTTCAAATGACAGCGCCCTTGAAAGCAATGCCTGGAAATTGGAGCATTGTTGAGCCGCCGCGTGTGGTTATTGACTTTCCCAACACAGACAATCAGTCGGGCCAGAACTCACAGCAAGTGGCGGAAGGCGATCTCAAGAGCATGAATGTCGTCCAAACGGACAAGTTAACTCGGTTGGTGCTGAACCTGTATCGACCCACAAAATTTTCAACCGAGATCGCTGGTGACGTGTTGTTTGTCAAGTTGCAGACACAAGGTGTACAGGCAAATCGTGAACAAGCGCCGAGTGTTTTTAATTCAACACCGATCGCCAAAACCGGGACACCGAATTCTCAAGCTGATATTGCTTCAATCCGCGATATCGTATTCCGCCGCGGGGAAGATGGTCAGGCCTCGATCGTGGTCGATTTGACGGACGGTACGGTACCCATAGATATTCGCCGCACATCGGCAGGACTCGCTGTGGAATTGCGGGATGTCGAATTGCCGGAACGTCTGCAGAATCGCCGCGATGTCAATGATTTTGCGACTCCGGTGAATACGATTACCTCGAGAGCAATGGGTAATCTGACGCGGCTTGATATCGTCGCCCGTGGCCGGTGGTTTCATCAAGCGCATCTGGCGAACAATCAACTGACCATTGAAGTCAAGCCGATACCGGCGGATGACGTCAACAAACTGGTTCAGACTGGTCAACAGGGACAGAAGATATCCATTAATTTTTTCAGTGCGGACGCGACCATGGTGTTGCGCACGCTCGCCGACATCTCCGGCAAGAACGTTCTGATCGATCCATCGTTGAATGGTCGCTTGGTGACTGCGAGTCTGGACAATATTCCCTATGATCAAGCGCTCGAAATAATCATGGCGCAGGTGAATGCAGGGATGCGGGTGCGCAATGACATTATTCTGTTTGGTGATCGGGCCGTCCTTCAGAAGCGTGATCAGGACACGGCTGACGAGTTATCGCGAGCAAACGACATAGCGCCACTCGTCTCGGAAACATTCAAGCTCAACTATGTCCAGGCAGCAGATATCGTTTCTCTGGTTAACAATAGTTTTGCTGCGGCTGCACCGGCGGCAGCGGGTGCGGCCCCGGCAGGCGCAGCACCTGCCGCAGGGACGCCAGCAGGTGCTGCAGCACCTGCTGCAGCTGGAGGTAACGCCAAAGGCATGCTCAGTTCGCGTGGAGGAATTTCGATTCACGCAGCAACTAATCAAGTGTTTGTTCGCGATACCGCTTCCGTAATCGAAGCAATCCGCGAAGTGATCCGGAATGTGGATGTTCCGCCCAAACAAGTCTTGATTGAGGCGCGCATTGTCGAAGCTTCCACAGGATTCACAAATACCCTGGGTGTACGGTTGCGGCTTGCAGATTCGTCTTCCCTATCACAGGGCGGATACCAGATACCGGGCACAAATGGTACACGTGCACTTCTGGGAACTACCGCTGGATTTACCAATGTCGATACCTTTGGCACCGCTGCAGTTCCGGCTCTAGCACGATCTTCGACAAATATATTTCAACCCAGCTATAGCCTGGCGTCTGCAGCCAACATCGGCTTGATGCTGTTCAATCGCGCCGGTACCAAATTGCTTGCGTTGGAACTGCAGGCTGCCGAACAGGACTCGCGAAACAAGACAATTTCGACACCCAGGATCGCCACGCTGAATCGCAAGGCCGCGACCATCAACTACACACGGCAAACAACGATTCTTACGGGAGTGAATGCGACGACTGGCCTGCCAATCTACCAAACCTTTTCGGCACCGATTACTCTGGCTGTGACGCCTTCGGTCAATCCGGACAATCGCATCAGTCTAGAACTCAATATCGCCAAAAGCACGGTGACCAATGCGACAACAGGCAGCATGGACTCCAATACCATCACGACCAATGTAATTGTCGAAAACGGCGGTACCGTGGTCATCGGCGGCCTCGCGCAGGAATCGGATATTACGACACAGGATCGCGTCCCATTCCTCGGGGATCTACCCTATGTAGGCTTCCTGTTCAAGACTACGGCAAAGAGCCAAACGCGCGCAGAACTGCTGTTTTTTGTAACACCGCGAATCGTCAGCGAATCACTGGCTCAACGATAGACGGGAAGCGATCCACCGAATGGGGCCGGCAGTCGCCGGCCCTAGTTTTTTGCGCTGCTACAATTCGTCCGTGAACCACAAGAACAACATCTATCTGGTAGGAATGCCTGGTGCTGGCAAGACTACTGTTGGCCGCCATCTGGCCAGGCGATTGGCCCGTTCATTTCTAGACGCCGATCACGAGATCGAGGCACGCACGGGAGTTCGAATTCCACTGATTTTTGATATAGAGGGCGAGAAAGGGTTTCGTGATCGGGAGTCAAAGGTGATTGCTGAACTGGCGGGCGAATCCAATCTGGTGGTTGCTACCGGTGGCGGCGTCGTTCTTCGCCCGGAAAATCGAACTTCACTGAGGAAAGGCGGTACCGTAGTGTATTTGCACGTCTTGCCGAACCTGCTTTTCGACAGAACGAGACTGGACCCGAATCGTCCCTTGTTGCAGGTGGATGACCCGAAGAAAAAGCTCGAAGAACTATTTGCCGAGCGTGATCCTCTATACCGCGAAGTGGCGGATGTAATCGTAAATAGCACCGGCGGCAGCATCGGCCATTTGGTGAAAATGGTTGAAAGGGAGTTGCAAAAACAATGCGTCGCCTAGATGTTGAATTGGCAGCGCGCAGCTATCCGATTTTGATTGGCGGTGGATTATTGTCCAGCGCCGAATATATCCTTCCGTTACTGCGGACTCGGCGAATTGCGTTGGTAACAAATGTAACTATTGCGCCCTTGTATCTGGAGCAAGTAAGAACGGCACTTGAAAAGGAAGGCGTCGAGATTACTCCGGTCGTGCTCCCTGATGGCGAAGCTCACAAGACCTGGGAATCGCTCAATCTGATCTACGATGCGCTGCTGAGCACGCGTTGTG
>JAIPCS010000192.1 GCA_021738105.1 Sulfuritalea sp. | reverse complement strand
CGGTGAAGTCGTGCTCGGTACCGGAGGGTCCGTCGAGTGATTTTTCGTCAGCGGTGAGTTGCACCAGATAGCCCGATACAAAGCGCGCGGCCAGGCCCAGGTGACGCAGCACTTGCACCAGCAGCCAGCCCGAGTCGCGACAGGACCCGAGGGCCTTTTCCAGGGTTTCTTCGCAGGACTGGACACCGGGTTCCATGCGCACCGTGTAGCCAATGGCACGCTGGAGATTCATGTTGAGTTCGACCAGAAAGTCGGCGATCGGCTGCGAGTCGCGGGGAATGCCTTCCAGATAGGCCTTCAGCAATGCTCCTGGTGATTCCTTTTCGCAATAGGGAGCAAGTTCCCGCGCCAGGTTTTTCTCATACGCAAAGGGCCAGCGCTCGGCATAGGCTTCGACGAAGAAGTCGAAGGGATTGATCACCGTCATGTCGGCGATCACCTCAACGTCGATCAGTAGTTCTTCAGTTTTCTCCGGGAAGACCAGACGGGCAAGATAGTTGCCGAAGGGATCCTGCTGCCAGTTGATGAAGTGTTTGTCGGGCGCGACCTTCAGGCTGTAGCTGACAACAGGTGTGCGACTGTGTGGCGCCGGGCGCAGACGCACCACGTGGGGTCCCAGTGCGACTGGACGGTCAAAGCGATAGCGTGTGGTGTGCCTCAGGGCAACCTGGATGGACATGTATTTGTGCCAGTTCTTTGTGGAGGGGTCAGCTCAATACGCAACGACCATGCCGGGTTGCACTAGAGACCGGCTGGCGAACAGGTTTCGCCAGTTAGCGCTCAGGAAGAACTCGGAAAATTTACCACCCGTCCTTCTGCTTCCCGGCCATGGTTGTCCTCTTCCCACGGGAAGCGAGGCAGGCTTTGCAGGGCTGTCAGCAGACCCTCGTTCCATTGTTCGGACAACTGCCGCGCAAAGGCATCGTCCTCACTGAAATACAGTCGTCGTCCCTCGGAAAGGCTGTCCCGCTGGTAGAGCATCAACTCGATCGGAGGTCCCACCGAGACATTGCTTCGAATCGTCGAATTCATCGACACCATGGCGCAGCGTGCGGCACGTTCCAGAAAGACTTCCTTCTTGATGACGCGGTCGAGGATGGGCTTGCCGTACTTGATTTCACCGATTTGCAGGAAGGGGTGCTCCTTCGATTCGTGGATATAGTTGCCCTGCGGATAGACCATGTACATCTCGGTGGGTTGGTTCACTATCTGGCCCGCGAAGATGAAGGTGGCTTCGAAGTTCGTGGTTGCCGTGTCACGGGTGGTATGCGTTTTTTGTACCTGGGTACTCACCATGCCCAGATAGTCGGCGGCTTCCTGCATGCTGCTGACACTGAGCAGATTCGGCGTTGCTTTGCCCTGGATGTCGCTATCGAGCTTCTTGACGACTGCCTGGGTCGTGGCCAGATTGCCTGCGGAAAGCAGCACGAAAAAGCGTTGCCCCGGCCAGGCAAACGAATGCATTTTCGAGTAGGTGCTGACATTGTCCGTTCCCGCATTGGTTCGCGAGTCGGAACAAAGAACGAGGCCGTCGTTGACATTGATGGCGAGACAGTAGGTCATTTTCGAGTTCAGAGGTACGATGTGTGCTCATTCTAAATGGATCGCTGGCGCCTTGGTCAAGCCTTTCCTGTCGGGCAGCATGGCTCGTTTGTTGCTGAGCAACATGGAAAGACATTCACTCAGGACGCTCTTATGATTCGCCAGGCTCTTCGTTTCGACGCTATCGGTAAAAATCAGGCTATGCCAAATCCCGTGCCAATTCGAGGTTATCCGCAATCCGGCATTTACGATGAGTTGCTGGGGGCCGATCTGCAACCGAGGCCGGCCGCACGAATTCTCTTTGACTACCTCAACAGCCTTGGGGCAACAGAGTTGATGGCCCGGCGCTCGGCGGTGGACGCGGCAATCATGGCCATGGGTATTACCTTTACCGTGTATAGCGAAGCCGGCAACATCGATCGTGTCTGGCCGTTCGACATCATTCCGCGCACGCTGAAAAAGCGCGAGTGGGACCAAATTGATGCCGGATTGAAGCAACGTCTGACCGCGCTGAATCTGTTCATCGATGATCTGTACAACGCGCAGAAAATTATTAGAGATGGGGTCGTGCCCGCCGAGGTGCTGGCCGGATCGAAGAATTTCCGGACGCAGTGCCAGGGAATGAGGCCCCGTTTTGGTGTCTGGGCGCATGTCTGCGGCACAGATTTGGTGCGCGATGGCGATGGCACCACCTATGTGCTTGAGGACAATCTGAGAGTGCCTTCGGGCGTGTCCTACATGCTCGAGAACCGGCAGCTGATGAAGCGCCTGTTCCCCGAACTGTTCAAGTCGAGTCCCATCCTGGCGGTCGACGACTATACCGCCCGTCTCTATGAGACCCTGGCAGAGCTGTCTCCCAGGCAGGGTGATCGGCCGGTGGTGGCCGTACTTACTCCGGGCATCTACAATTCCGCCTACTTCGAACACAGTTATCTGGCGCAAAAAATGGGTGCCTTTCTGGTCGAAGGCTCCGACCTGATCGTTCCGCAGGACGATTGCGTTTACATGAAAACGGTGACGGGCCTGAGTCGCGTTGATGTCGTCTATCGCCGCATTGACGACGATTTCCTCGACCCCGAAGCTTTTCGGCCCGACTCGATGCTGGGAGTGCCCGGTTTGATGCGTGCCTGGCGCGCCGGCAACGTCGGCATCGCCAATGCCCCGGGAGCGGGTGTGGCCGACGACAAGGTGATCTATACCTTTGTACCGCAGATCATCAAATATTATCTCGATCAGGATCCGATCCTGCCCAATGTGCCAAGCTGGCTGTGCATGATCGACGAGCAGCGTGAATACGTTCTGGCCAATCTCGACAAGCTCGTGGTCAAGCCGGCCAACGAATCAGGCGGCTACGGCATGCTGATTGGTCCGCGGGCGAGCGTCGAGGAACGGCGCAAATTTGCTGACCTCATCCGTCAGAATCCACGCAACTACATGGCGCAGCCTACGCTGGCTATTTCCACCGCACCGACCCTGATCGGCGATAGTCTCGTGCCGCGACACATTGATTTGCGGCCCTTCGTACTGCAGTCGAAGAGCCTGTATGTGACGACGGGCGGGCTCACGCGCGTGGCCTTGCGCGAGGGGTCGCTGGTGGTCAATTCCTCCCAGGGTGGTGGCAGCAAGGACACCTGGATCATCGACATGGGGGACGCATGATGCTGTCGCGCGTTGCGGAAAGCCTCTACTGGATGGCCCGATATCTGGATCGCGGTGAGAATACCGCTCGCCTGATCAACAGCACAACGCAGGTTTTGCTCGACCTGCCGGCCAAGGCCAGCTTTGGCTGGCACGTGCTGATCAAGGTGGCGGGCCTAGATGACGAATTTGGCAAACGTTATCCGGAGGCCAATGAAGACACCATCATCCGCTTTTTGGTCAACGATGAGGACAATCCGGGTTCGGTCATCTCAAGCATTCGAAACGCACGGGAAAACGCCCGCACGGTGCGCGAAGTGTTGCCCATGGAACTGTGGGAACGCATCAACCGCCTCTACCTGTATATCCTTGAAAATGGCTCGAGGGCCTCGATCGGACGCGGCCCCCGGGAAGAAGTGCTGAGCGGGGTGATCGATCGCCGTGAGTCGATTACCGGGTTATTTACCGGTTCGATGAGTCGAGACGTCGCCTATCAGTTCATCCTGCTCGGGCGCAATGTCGAGCGCGCAGACATGAGCACCCGGATTGTCGATGTCAACTCGGCGTTGCATGTGTCCGGTGATTCGGCCATTGCGGCCGTCACCACGGAACGCGCGTGGGTCAGCACGCTCAACGCCTTGTCCGCGTTTCAGATGTATCGCAATCATGTGGGTGTACGTATTTGCAGCCATGATGTCATGGAGTATCTGCTCAAGGATCCGCATTTTCCGCGCACGGTCAATTTCTGCTTTGGAGAAATCGAGGGCTGTCTGGCGTCGCTGCCCAACAATCAGGACACATTGAAGCAGGTGCGCAAGGCTTCGCGACGTCTCAACTCCATGAGTTTCAAGGGGCTGACATCGTCGGTATTGCACGAATATCTTGATCAGATCCAGGCCGATATCGGCGACATACATACGGCCATTGCCCGGCAGTACTTCAACCAAATGCAGACGCAAGAGGGTCAGAGTGCTAATCAGTAGGCGCTCTTGCCGCGTGCTGATCATCACCATGGGGCGTCCATGATTGATACGCTCTTTCTGACCGCCGCCCGTATTCTTACGTTCGAGCAACAACAGGGACTGACCAACGCCAGTGGTTTTTTTTTCGCACGTGACGAGCGCTTGTTTCTGGTGACAAGCCGACATGTGGTGTTCGACGAGCCAAGCAAGCATTTTCCCGACCGGATCGAGATCGAACTGCACATGGATCAGGAGAATCTGTCCCAATCCACCGGCTACTCGATCCCGCTCTACCACGACGGCAAAAGTCTTTGGCGGCAGGGCAGCGATTCGGCTGGCGAAATCGATGTCGCAGTGATCGAGATCGACCGCGCAGCCTTGCCGGAAGCGGCAATTTTCAGGGCTTTTACTCCGCAGAATCTGCCCGGGCCCGAGGATCCGGTTGAAGTCGGCGCTTCGATGTTGATTGTGGGTTTCCCACTGGGTTTTCATGACGCATTGCATCACATGCCGGTGGTGCGCCAGGCGATGGCGGCTTCACCGTTTGGACTGCGTTTCCAGGGTGAGGGATATTTTCTGACTGATGCCCGCACGCATCGCGGAACCAGCGGTGCGCCTGTGGTGATGCGTGCATCCAGGATCGATCCGGCGAAGCAGGATCTGCCGTGGATACTTCTCGGCGTGCACTCCTCGCGTATGGATGTCGGCTCGCGCGATCTGGAAATCGACGAAGCACTGGGCCTGAACTGCAGTTGGTACGCCGATATTCTGCTGATCCTGACGGAGCACTGAGCGGCGTATTCCTGCTGTCGCGGCGGGAATGGCGGGGCGGCGGGAATGGCGGGGCGGCGGGAATGGCGGGGCGGCGAAAGCTGTGGCCACCCCACCATTACAAAATGACAATCGGATTGTCCCGCGCTTGAACTAGGCTCTGGCAGTTCGTCCGATCATGTAGAACTCGTCGTTGGCACGCATGTTGGTCATGTTGGCCATGCGGTTGGAGAGGCCGAAGAAGGCGCTGACGGCACCAATATCCCAGATGTCCTCGTCGTTGAACCCGTGGCCACGCAGCGTCTCGTAGTCGGCGTCGCCGATCTCGTAGGCGGCCTGCGTCACTTTCACCGCGAAATCGAGCATGGCCTTTTGGCGCGGGGTGATGTCGGCCTTGCGATAGTTGGTCGCAACCTGGTCGGCGATCAGGGTGTTTTTGGCGCGCACGCGCAGGATCGCGCCATGGGCCACCACGCAGTACTGGCATTGGTTGACGGCGCTGGTGGCGACCACGATCATTTCGCGCTCGGCCTTGGTGAGGCCGCTTTGCTTTTCCATGATCGCATCGTGATAAGCGAAGAAGGCGCGAAACTCATCGGGGCGATGGGCAAGCGCCAGGAATACGTTGGGGACAAAGCCGGATTTTTCCTGCACGGCGAGGATGCGTTCGCGGATATCGTCGGGCAGGTCCTTGATCTCCGGCACGGGGTAGCGGCTGATGGCGGCGGTGCTCATGGTGGTTTCTCCTTGGGTTTCAGATTCGGTGATTGATTAGATGTTGACATTGACCACGATGCGCCCGCGGACATGGCCGGCGAGGATTTCCGGCGCCTGTGCCAGCGCTTCGACCAGGCTGATTTCGGTGGTCATGCTGGCGAGTGTGGCGGGGTCGAGATCGCGGGCCAGACGTTGCCAGGCTTCAAGCCTTCGCGGCTTGGGGCAATTCACGCTGTCGACACCGGCCAGTGTCACGCCGCGCAGGATAAAGGGGGCAACCGAACCCGGCAGATCCATGCCTTGTGCCAGACCGCAGGCGGCGACCGTGCCGCCGTAGCGGGTGGCGGCGCAGGCATTCGCCAGCGTATGGCTGCCAACGGAATCAACCACGCCGGCCCAGCGTTCTTTCGCCAGCGGCTTGCCGGGCGCGGAGAGTGTGGCGCGATCAATGATCTCGGCCGCGCCCAGTTTGGTCAGGTAGTCGGCTTCAGCGGCGCGTCCCG
>JAIPCS010000191.1 GCA_021738105.1 Sulfuritalea sp. | reverse complement strand
CCGTAGCCAATGCTGCCGTGATCGGCGAGCCCGATCCGACGCGCGGCACCGTGGTCAAGGCCTTCATCGTGCTGCAGGCGGGTGAAAGTCCGTCGGCTGAGCTGGAAGCTTCATTGCAACAGCACGTGCGCCAGTTTCTCGCCCCCTACGAATATCCCAAGATCATCGAGTTCATCGACGCGCTGCCGATGACTACCACGGGCAAGGTGCAACGGCGCTTGTTGCGGCAGAGGGGTACGGCGGGCGGTTAGCGGGGTTTTTGGCGGGGTAGACGCCGTATCACCATCGCCGACTTTTCAGCTCCATCATTCCTGCGGCACTGCATATCCGTCATTCCGGCGAAAGCCGGAATCCAGTGCATCGAGTTGAATCCTCCGCCGTATCGCCAGCGCCGATTTTTAAAGCTGTACCTTTAACTCACATGCCGGGACTCGCCCCGGCGGGCGACCTACTTTTTTTGCTCGTGCAAGCAAGTAGGCAAAGAAGCACGCTCCGCCTCGTCGGCCCTGCGGGCGAAGGGCTCGCCAGAGTCTCGCCCGTTCGCGCGGCACAAGGCCATGCAGATGGCCTTGTGAAACCCCGCGCTCACCCCTCGCTGCGAAAGGCCCGCCTGGCCGGTCGCTAAACTAGCCGGCCAAAAAAACGGCCGTCGTCGGACAACGCGCCCGGACAACTCCCGGCGAACTTTCCTCGCTCGGCGGCTCAGAGGGGGTAAAAAGCCATCGCGCTCGTAAGAGTTCCACGAAAACAAATTCGAAGTTGCCCCGTTTGGTCCATGCCGACTGAGGCTCGCTTACTGCTCCGTGCAATTCTGGTTGCCGCACGCCTGGGTGCACTGTCGCTGCACCCGACTGAATGAGCCGGCCTCGTTGCAGGCCATCACTTTGGCAAATTCGACGGCGGCAGTCCGGCAGGCTTCGGTGCGGTACGGCACCATGACATCCAGTTTGGTGCCACTGGGGCAGGTATGCTGCAGGGAATAGGTTTTCCGGGCGGGCGGTTGTGCCACAGTCGATGCCGCACCTTGGCTGCTCTGGTTTCTGTTTTGTGCACTGGCGAGCCTTCCCGCCGTCGCCAAGGTATTGGACGCTCCCTCCTGCCCCGTCGCGCTGTCGGCGAGCATCGCACCCACCAGTTCGACCTGTTTCGCGGGGTCGAGACCCGCCATTCCGCCTATCAAACCGCCGACGGCGAGTGCGGTGAATTTGGTCCAGTCGAAAGCCCCTTTGCTTTCGGCGATGCGTTCTTCCAGCGCCTTCTTGCCCTCGGATTCCCAGATGTCCTTCCACGTCTCGCCGAATTCGGTGCGCGCCCGGGGGTCGGCACCAAGTTTCATCAGCAGCTTGATGATATCCGGCTGCCCGCCCCATGCCGCCATATACAGTGGCGTGGCTTCACGCCAGCCGCGGATGTCAATCGGTACCTTCAGGTTGTCGATCATGTACAGGACCAGCATGAAGTTGCCTCTGTGTGCGGCAACGTGCAGTGGCGTATCGCCCCCCTTGTTTTTCTGGTGCAGGTTGGCCCCAAACCGGTGCAGGGAGCCGAGGACGCAGGCATATTCCTTCAGGCCGATCTTGTAGGAAGGCAGTTCGGCGATGTAGGCATACGCCGCGCGATGTGCCGGCGTGTTCCCTTTCCTGTCTCCAATGCCCGGGTCGGCGCCGTATTGCAGCAACCATTGAACGGTCTTGCACTGGCCGCCTTCGGCAGCCCAGCCCAGTGCGGTACGTTCCAGGTTGTCGTCGTCGGGTAGCGGCGCGTTGACATCGATGCCCGCTTCGAGCTGCTCCATTACATTTTTCGTGAATCCCTGGTAGGCATCGGCATAGAGCGCTGCCCGGCAATCGGCAAAAGGGACAAGGGCAAGCAATGCAATGACGATCCTGCGCATGGCGTTCTTCCTTATTCGGAGTTTTCGGCAAGCAAAAACCGGGGGCAATCGGTGGTGACTGTTGTCACTGGCGCGCGACACCGAGGGAGATCAGGTACCGAGCGGCCTTGTCGGCATCGTACTTGTCGCCCCAGTAGGCAGTGCAGTACTCGGACTTCTGCTGGTTGAAGACCCGCACCAGGTACTGTTTGGTATTGGGGAATTTGCCGGCGTTCAGCACCAGTTGTACATAGGGCGTCGCGCTGACCGAGTTCTTGTCTGCTTTGTTCGGGTAGTTGCTCGGATACAGGGGCGTACCGGCTGCTGAAAAACTGCACTGGGCCACGCTTTCAAAGTATTGATGCCGGTCGGCCAGATAGGCAACCATTTCTTCCTTCGTCTTCCCTTCCACAAAGTCCAGTTTCTTGCCGATGCTCTCATCCGGGACCGCTTCGTCGGATCGGGAGTGCGGGTAATAGGCGCCCAAGAATGCCAGGGCATTGACCACCTGGGCCGCAAACTCGTCTATGCGAATTTTGTTTTCCCATTTTGTCCGAGCGACCCAAACGGTGCATTCAAATTTCTCTTCGCGATCAGTGAGCAGGACTTGATATTTCACACTACGACCGATATCCCTCCCATTTGGGTAAAGAACCTTGATCACCAAGTCATTGTATGCCGTCGGTCTGCGCACGCCCTTGTTGGAGTATTTCTTTTCATCACTGTCCCAGAAATACATGAAAACGCCTGGCTCGACCAGGCGACACGGGCTGCGACTGTTATCCTTTTCAAGGGTGTTGAGTTTGGCCGAGATGAGTTCCGATCGCGACATGCTTGACTTCCAGTAGGGATCGAACGGTATTTCAATGAGGGTTCCGGCGAACACCTCCGGTGAGAATGGCAGCAGCGCCAGCGTCACCAATGCGGCCGTGGCCGCACCGCACGCCAAGCGGGCCAAGTGCGAAAACAGAGACGGCTTCCGGTGTTGATCGGGCGCCGGACCGCGCGCTACGAAAGGTATACCTGATACCCAGGTTTTCATTGTTTGAGAATGCGCACCACAGCTTGACCGGACCATCGTTCCTCCCCCGGGAAAAATGTGCTCGAAGAGCATACGACCACCACGAGCGACCGATGACTGTTACATGAGCGCTGGCAGGTGACTCACCGCATTAATATCAAAATACCAATAACAGGGCAATGGTTTTCTGCATGGACATTTTGGCCGTGGGGGAGGGCCGGATCAGTCCGTAGAAGTTCGAAGGGCGAAATGAAAGTCTTGATCAATTGGCCCGGGAGATTCGGGCTGCCACACTTTGACCCTTGGAGTTGCCCCCCCTTTGGTCGGGAGCACGGCCACAGCACTCACCGTGTCGCTTGCGCCGACTTTCAGCGGCTATGCAAATCAAATGCGATCCGGGCCGCTTTGATTTTGAAATCCGAAATCACCCTTTTGATTCTTTTGATTGGCGGCGACCGATCCCAGGCAGCCTTCGCGAAAAACTCGGCGCTGGTAACACGGCGTCTTGCTACCGTGTATCGCTCCATTTAGACGTGTATTGCCCGCAGAGAGTTCGTTTAGCCTCTAACCGGCCCGGCACTGGGTGAGCGCTTTGGATTGCGAAAGCGCTCGCAATCGTCTCCCGCATTGCCGGCTTTGGCGCAGCGCTCACTTTCCTCCTTTTCCTTGTGCTGAACTCCCATGCGAATCCGCTCCCTGGCATCGTTGAGCATATCGCCATCACCTCTCTCTGCGGGTTTGGTACAGACTCTTTGCGTCAATTCACGCGGAACCGGGCCGGTGGGGTTTTTAGCCAGAGCTTGGTAGTCTCCAGTCGAGAGATTGATCTTGCCGTCCTCGAGCGTCAGGATTGCGCCCCTGGAATGTTCCTTCTTTAGCGACCACTCGAAATCAAGCTTGCGTCCATCTTTGCATTGCGCCTGGCTGCGTTGCGGTCCCTTGACTAGTGGTACTGCGTCGCCCGGGCAACTGTAGCTGCCATCAGCATTGAACTTGATCTTGCTCGACGGACCGGTACAGGCACCATGACGAATCTCTACTGACGAAGGCAACGAGTACTGGTTGTGAAAGCGCTCGTTCGCACCCAGTTGTCGGCTCTGCCGATAATACTTCGGCGGTTTGCATGGATAGCTGCCTCCGCTGGTGTGACACCAGAAGACCTGCACTTTGACGCCGCAGCCATTGACCAGTACCTGCCGATAGTTAGACGTGCCTGGAGCACTTTCGGTCATTAGCGTCACGCAATTCTTCATGTCGCTGCCGAAGGTCGCGCTTGAACCCGCAAGGCAGGCGCCGAAGAAAACCAATCGAAGTGCTTTTTTGAATCTTTCAGTCATAGGAGTTCTCCGGAGCATTTGCTACCAACCAAAGTACCAACCAAAGGGGTCACCCATTAGCCGGCCCTCGTCAAGTGGTAAAGCCCTGTCCTTTCATCGCATGTAGTTGCGATGCGTGCTTGGTGAAACACATACGTTTTGCATAGACAAAACTCGGCTTTGACGAGACGGCGGAAAAGCCTCTACCAGCCAGGGCCCAAGGCCCAACGCGCTGCGCCGGCAGGCCCGTCGCTTCGGTCTAGGTTTTCACCGGCCGGTTTTGTTCGTGGCACTCGCTGGCCGGGTCAATCGGCATCCACGGCCTCGCGCTTTTGGTCCAGATGTTCATTATCAACTTCATGCCGTTGCTGTCGTCGAGGCTGCCGGCCTTGAGCACGATCATTTCCGGTGTCTTGCTGCGCTGGCTGTAGAGCGAGGAGCCGCAATCCGGGCAGAAGAAGCGCCAGAGGATGTTGCCGCTGTCGGCCATGTCGTCGTAGCGTTTGGGTTCTCCCTGGGTGATCTGCAGTGCGCTGGCCGGCATCGGCGCATTGTGGCTGGCGCCGGCGCCGGAGGCTTTCTGGCAGTGCGTACAGTGGCAGGCGATGATCTTGTCGATGGGTTGGCTGATGGTGTAGCGAATCTTGCCGCACAGGCAGCCGCCGGTGATTTCCTGGGTCATGGTGTTTTCCTCGGGGGGTTGGAAAGCTCAGATTGTGCGTCAAGTCGGGATTTTGTGTCGGGTCGTCGCTCCTGTCCAAAGGAGCCGACCTCATGCCAACGCCACCGAATCCAGCACCACTTGTCCTATCGTGGCCGATGGACGACGAGGCTGCAAAACCTCCACATGATCAATTTTCTCAAAATCTTACGTCATGATACTCAGCTAGCGTCTTACTTGTGTCACAATACGGCGCGTCGCCGGATATGCCAATGGAGAACCTGCTGCAGCCAGGCGGTCAGCGACACGATGATACCTGGATAGACTAAGAAAAATGGGATGGAGGCCGGCCGCGTGTTAGACAAGAACCCGAAAACGAAAAACTCGATAACACTTCCGCCGGAGCCTGCGGAACTCCATGCACCGCGACATGCCTTGCTGCTGCCGACGTCCACCACCTTGCGCATGGTGCCTTTGCTGGCCGACATGCCCGAAAACCAGCTCGTAGCCCTGGCCAATGTCGCAAGCTGGGCGCAGTACCAGCCGGAAGACATGATCATGCGTCAGAGCGAAGCATCGGCTCTGGTCTATTTCGTTGTCTCCGGCTTCGCCAAGGTGCTGCGGGGCGGTTGCTTTGGCGACGCCGCTCAGGCGCCGGGAAAATCGGAAATGCGTTCGCGTTCACGTCACATGGTCATGGTGGCCCTGCTCGGACCCGGAGACATCGTGGGCGAAGTGGGCACGCTGCTCGACACCGGGCGCTCCGCCTCTATCGAGGCGCTGACACCCTGTCAGGTTATTTCCCTTCCCGGCCGGGATTTCCTTGCCAGCATGCAGGCTCATCCGCCTTTCGCCATTGCTGTGGCGCGCAAAATGGCGCAACGTCTGGCCGACGCCGACTGCCGGATCGAATTGATGCGCGGCGAACTGAAAGACCGTATCCAGGCCATGATCAGGCACTGTGAGTCGTTAGGGCTCGACACCGCACGCTGGCTGTCCAAGGCCGAGATCGCCCGCATGGTCGGCGCGTCGCGTGTTGCAGTGAGCCAGATCGTAAATCGCCGGCATTCGAACAATGCGAATTCCGGTAGCGCGTCAGCAAAATATTGACCCAAGCGTCAACCCGTTTACGCTCGGGCTGTTTTAGTTGTTGCTCTGTGGAAAAAAACCATTCAGCATCCTGGGCTCGCGCGCAGCCGCGTGCGCAACCAATCGTTTCCAGCCATGGCGGCCCAGCCTCACGCACCCACGTTCGATACGGCACAGCAGGATAATTTTCCTGCCGACGCCTTGCTCTGGCTGCTGGGCAGCCTGAGCAC
>JAIPCS010000190.1 GCA_021738105.1 Sulfuritalea sp. | reverse complement strand
ATCGACGCCCATCGCGGTCTTCAGCGAACTGACGAAGCCGGCGTTATGCACCATGCCACCAATCAGCACCACCTCGCCCTCGATTCCGACGCGGCGAACCATGGCGCAGACACGGCTGGCAACCGCATCCAGCACGGCCTTGGCGATGTCGTTCTTGGGTGTGGACGCGTGAATCAGCGACACCACTTCGGACTCGGCAAATACCGTGCATTGCGCATTCATCGGGATGGTTTTGTCGGACTGCAGGCTGGCCTCGCCAAACTCCTTGAGTGTCATTTGCAACGCCCGCGACATGGCTTCGGCGAAGGAGCCTGCACCTGCAGCGCATTTCTCGTTGCCGGCAAAGTCAATCGCCTTGCCCTCGGCGTCGGTCTTCATGCCGCGACCTTCCCCGGCACCGACATCGACGACCGTACGTGCGGCCGGAAACATGAACACCGCGCCTTTGGCACCGGAGGTCATTTCGGTCACGCCCTCCTTAGCGAAAGCAACTTGGTTGCGGCCTGCGCCCGTAGCAAATACGACCGACACATCCTCGCGCTTCAGTCCAGCGACAGCCAGGGCCTCGTCGTAGGCCTTTTCGGCAGCGACGTCCTGATCCAGATCGCCCGGCATCATGATGTGGGCTTTTTTAACGCCATACTTGAGCTGCGGTGCGCCATTTACATCGAGTTCTTCGAGCAGAACCACTTTGATGCTACGCGAGCCCATATCTATTCCAGCGGTAATCATCCTAGATTCCTCCTGTACGTTTCTTTAACAAATCAGGCAGCTTGACGGCGCAAGCCGAGCTGTTCCATGAAAGCATCGACCCGGGCCTGGGTTCGCGTCTCGTCAAACTCGCGCTCATCACCCATGTTGCCTTCGAAGGTCATGATCGGCACGCCGGCTTTTGCGATACCGCCACGGTTTTCCATGATGCCGAGACTGAGCCCTTCACAGCCGCGATTGAGGTGCAACATGACGCCGTCGACCTGCCATTCCTTGACGATACGCAGCATCATTTCCGTCTTCAGTCGCGGATCGAAGAAATGCTGCCACTGAGGCTTCGACAAGTTCCAGTCGGCATAGAGGCGCAATATCTGGTCGCGGGTATTCATCTCGATGCCCTTTTCCCACGGCAAGGAACGACCACCCCAGCTGCCATCCGGTTTGTCTTCCCAGATACCTTCAAGCGCAAAGGTATAGAGCGAACCGATCGACACCGCACCGTAGGTTTCGAGATAGCGGAAAATCTTGAGGAAGGACCAGGGAGGCTGCGTGTCGGACATCATGCGGCACTTTTCATTTCCCACGGCAGCAATGCCGCGAGCAACACGATCCTTCACTTCTTCATAGAGCTCGTCGTAGAAGTCGGCACACCACTGCGATGACTTCGACAGCGTCGCCAGCACATACAGCGAGTACATGGTCTTCTCGTCGAGCGGCGCGGGCTTGACCTTGTTCAGGGCGCAAATGTCGGCCCAGCGACTGGTCGAGCGCATTTCGTTCTTGACTGCCTTGAGGAACTTTTCGTCGTCGAAGGTGCGGCCCGTGGATTTCTCCAGGAACTCGATACCGTCGTGCAACTGGTTGGTGACGTAATCGAGGCGCGCTGCGTTCATGTCCTTGTAGGGACCGACGCCGACATCCACGTAAAACTGGGGAATCTGCTCTTCCTTGGCAACGTGCTGGTACCACTTCGAGTGCGAGCAGCAGATCTGTGTCTGAAAAATGAAGTCGGCCTTGGGAAACTTACCCCCGTACAGGTATTTGTCGAGGTGCATGCCACCCCAGTAAATCCGCATGTAGGAGCAAAGGTCACGGGCGAAACCGACAGATTCGGCGGCGTCCATACACTCCTTGGCGAACTTCGGATCGTGCGCAACAGCAGCCGCGTAGGGCTCTCCAGTCAGTGAATAGACGTCATCACCAAGACCGGCCGGCAGTGCATCCAGCGCCCAGGCGGACCCGGACCAGCGCAGACCGCCCTTGTCTTTGGCATCGGCATAGTTCTTGTAATACTGCTCGCGCAACTGCTTGGCCTTGCCCCACAGCTTGAGGGACTCAGTCGGATACTTGTTTGGTGCGTTCATCATGCTCTCCCGTCTGGTTAGAACAGCTCTTCGTCGCTCATCGTCTCGAGGAAAGCCTCGATACGGATGCGGAAGGGGCCGATGGGGTTGGTAATGTCGAAATCCAGGAACAGCGTTGGAATGCCATTGTCTTCAAGATGCTTTTTCAGATCGGGATAGTCGCCTTCGTGCGGATCGCAGAATTTTTGCTGCAGGAAGATGGCGGCGCGGGCATTGTATTCCTTGGCCAGGCCCAGCACATGATCGTAGCGGGTGTGAACCGGATAATCCTTGGTCGGACAGGCCGGGCGGTCGCAGTAGCGCTCGGCGATCGCCTTGATCACGTCATCTTCGGGCTTCGACTGGTTCCAGAAGTAGCGGGTACCGGAACACTGGTCGTCGATCACGATCGTCGATCCGACGGACTCGACCATGGCCATGAATGCCAGATCGTCATTCTCGGAACCGATGGTCATGAAACGAACGCCTTCGGGACGATTCAGCTGACGCGTCGGCAGTGCGGCAAGCACTTTCTTGAGCATCTCGTTGTGCTCACGCTTGTCGACGAACTGCGCGGTAATCGAAGCGTACAGGGCTTCACAGCCGGTTATCTGGGGATTCTCTGCCTTGCGATATTCGAACAATTCACGCAGCAGGCGACGATTTTCGTCGACCACGGCCAGGGCCTCGCGCAGCATCTCGTCCGTCAGCTCCTTGCCGGTCAAAGCCTGCAGGAATACGCGGAACGCCTGAATCTCCGCATAATGCGCCTTGCGCGCATGTGGAGACTGCACTTCATTCGGCATCGGCACAAAATAATCCCATTCCACGGTCGGCACATTGCCGCGCCAGGAACTGAAGGTTTGCCGATATTGAATGCAGGACTGTGTCAGGGTCACGCCCTGACAGTAATCGTAGCGACCGAGCAGGCCCTGCGCCAGAGAATCGCGACAGAACGGACAGAACATGCCAAAGATGTGCGGCTCGGTCACGTTTTGCGGTTCATGCGCGCCAAGTACACGTACCGGCAGCATTCCAGCGGCAATCAGTAGTTCTTCTGCCGTATAGGTACACATCGTTGCAACAACCTGACCACCGGTGCGTGCTTTCCAATCACGCGCGTAGTCATGGCGCTTCTCATACCAGTTTTGGAACTGGTCGAACAATCCATCAGCCATTGGTGCCTCCTTGTTAGCTATCCACCACCATTTCAGGGTCGGGACGCTGTATTCATTTGAACAGGAACTATTGTTCCATCGATGAACCATACTGCACAAGCTGAGCGAATTATGGGATAAAAAGACCTTGTAGTCAATAGTCTCATGCAGTATTTTTCATCGATTCAAGAATTACTATGTTTTTGTTCTTATTCATATAGTTACACTGTTTTTATAACCACTATTAGATTAGGTCTAAAAAATATTGTTCACAAAAAGCGGCACTATGTACTATAGTGCAGTCTGTTTACGCGGCACTGTGCACTCGGAAAACCATTGGTGACTAAACATGGAATCAATCGATAAGCCAGAAACTGATGCGCACCCTCGCCTCATCGATGAAACGGCCGATGCCGAGTTCATCCAGGCGCTTGGCATACGGGTCCGCGAGGCGCGGGCGCGGCGCGGAATGTCTCGCAAGGCGCTGGCCTTGAACTCGGATGTTTCGGAGCGATACCTTGCGCAGGTAGAAAGCGGAGAAACAAATCCATCGATTATGGTGTTGCGCCATGTCTCACATGCGTTAGGGATTTCTCTGATTGAACTGCTTGAGCCCCAGCACAGTTCTGCTGAGTACCGCCTGATATCTCATTTCCTCGAGCAACTGCCTCCGGCAAAACTCGAAGAAGCCCTGTTGCGCCTGATGCGGGACTTTGGCAAAGAAGACGCGGCACGCAGAAAACGCATCGCACTGGTCGGTCTGCGTGGTGCAGGCAAATCGACGCTGGGTCGCGTTCTGGCAAAAGAGCTTTCCACACCATTTGTCGAACTGAACAATGCGATTGAAGCCGAAGCCGGAATGAGTCTGAACGAAGTATTCATGCTCTATGGCCAACCGGGATTTCGTCGCCTTGAGCGTCGCTGTCTGGAGGCTTTCATCGCGACAAATGACTCTGCGGTCATCACCGTCGGCGGCGGCATCGTATCCGAAACGGAAACCTTCAATCTCTTGCTGATGGACTGTTTCACCATTTGGGTGAAAGCGACTCCCGAAGAACACATGGCCAGAGTTGTCGCCCAGGGAGACTTCAGACCGATGGAAGGCAACGCCGAAGCAATGGAAGATATGCGCCGAATTCTGGTCGCCCGTGAACCGCTGTATTCGAAAGCAGATTTCATCCTCGATACCACTGGCCGAAAGCCGGAGGACTGTCTCAAGCAGTTGCGTCAAATCGTCACACACTAATCATAAATTTACATAACGGAGAAGCGAATGACTTATCCAGAAGCCCCCCCACAGACCATCACTTATGACACCCATCCTGACCAGTACAAACACTGGCGCCTGAGTTTTTCTGGCGCGGTTGCCACGCTTCATCTCGACATCAACGAAGACGGCGGCATCAAGCCTGGCTACAAACTGAAGCTCAACTCCTATGATCTCGGCGTCGATATCGAGTTTCATGACGCTCTGCAAAGAATCCGCTTCGAGCATCCCGAGGTAAGAAGTGTTGTGATCACCAGCGGCAAAGATCGAATCTTCTGCTCCGGCGCCAATATTTTCATGTTGGGTCTCTCTACTCATGCCTGGAAAGTGAATTTCTGCAAATTCACCAACGAGACGCGCAACGGCATTGAAGATTCCAGCCGCCATTCCGGATTGAAATTCATTGCGGCGTGCAACGGCACGACGGCAGGTGGTGGCTATGAAATGGCGCTCGCCTGTGACGAAATCATTTTGGTCGACGATCGTTCATCGGCCGTCAGCCTTCCAGAAGTCCCGCTGCTCGGAGTACTTCCCGGCACCGGTGGCCTCACCCGCGTTACCGACAAGCGCCGGGTCCGACGCGATCACGCAGACATTTTCTGCACCCTCACCGAGGGTATCCGTGCGCAGCGCGCCAAGGAATGGCGCCTGATCGACGATTATGCCAAACCCCAGCAATTTGCCGAGAAGGTGCAACAGCGGGCGGAACAACTCGCGGAGCTGAGTGATCGCCCCAAGGACGCCAAAGGTATCGCCCTGACTCCCGTCAAAAGGACCATTGACGGTGCAGGCTATCACTATGAAACCGTGGATGTCGTCATTGATCGCAAATCGAGACAAGCGACCATTACGGTAACGGCACCAAAAACAGAAGCAGCAAACAGCGTCGAAACCATCGTTGCCGAAGGTGACTCCTGGTGGCCGCTGAAAATGTCGAGGGAACTTGATGATGCCATTCTGATGCTGCGCACCAACGATCTGGAGATCGGTACCTGGATTCTCAAGACCACGGGTGACACTCAACTCGTACTGGATGCCGATGCCGCGATGATCAAGCACCGGCAACACTGGTTCGTCCGTGAAACTATCGGCATGCTGCGCAGAACATTGGCCCGTCTCGACGTCACATCGCGCACTCTGATTGCTCTGGTCGAGCAAGGCACCTGTTTCGCAGGTACTTTGGCTGAGCTATTGCTGGCCGCAGACCGCAGCTACATGCTTTCCCTGCCCGACACCCCGGAGCTGGAACCAAAAGTCACGCTGTCCGAGATGAATTTCGGCAGCTACCCCATGGTCAATGGCCGTTTCCGAATCGCCGCGCGTTTCTACGATGAAGACGAACCAATCGCAGCAGTTAAAGCGGCCATCGGCAAGGCGCTCGGCGCGGCCGAATCCGCTGAACTGGGACTGGTGACTGCCACACCCGATGATCTCGACTGGGAAGACGAGATCCGCATCGTCCTCGAAGAACGCGCCAGCCTGTCACCGGACGCACTGACTGCAATGGAGGCCAATCTGCGTTTCGGCCCGGGTGAAACCATGGAGACTCGTGTATTCGGTCGCCTTTCGGCATGGCAGAACTGGATTTTCATTCGACCCAATGCCGTCGGAGAAACCGGCGCACTGAAAATATTCGGCAGTGGCAACAAAGCGAAGTTCAACTGGGAACGCGTTTGACACGTTCCCGCAAAAAATGCACCCCCAACCCCACAGGAGAATGCAATGAGCATCGACTATAACCAAAAAATACCCAACAACG
>JAIPCS010000189.1 GCA_021738105.1 Sulfuritalea sp. | reverse complement strand
GTCGATTCCGCGGGCACGCAGGCCGCCGTGGTAGAGGTCCATCGCCCCTGCAGGGTTCACCAGACACATGCCAGCCGAGCGGAAGCGACCGAAGGCGTTGTACTCCGGCAGGTTCTGTTCGAACAACTGGCGGATCAGGCCGACCGCATCGCGACTCCAGGCCACCATCTGATACGCGTCCTTGAGCAGTTCTGCGCGCTCGTCCGCACTCAGCGATTTGTTCACCCCGCCAGGCACCGAGCCGGTGCCGTGCACCCGTTTGCCGGCCGTCATGCGGATCACTTCCTGTCCGTACTTTCTCAGCAGTACGCCTTTTTTGGCGATCTCCGGATGGGCGGCGACGACGCCGACAACGTTGCGCGCCGCGACGTCTGAACCGAAGCCGAACAGCAGGTCGGGCGAAGCGAGATGAAAGAAATGCAGGGCGTGTGATTGCAGGATCTGGCCATAGTGCATCAGGCGGCGGATTTTTTCTGCCGTCGGCGTCAGTTGCTTGACGCCGAGAATCATGTCCAACGCCTTGGATGCCGCCAGATGGTGTGAAACGGGACAGATGCCGCACAAGCGCTGCACCATGACCGGCACTTCCCAGTAGGGACGTCCCTGAATGAACTTCTCGAAGCCGCGGAATTCGACAATGTGCAGGCGTACCTGATGCACCTTGTTGTCATCGTCGAGCAGGATGGTGACCTTGCCGTGCCCTTCGACTCGCGACACGGGATCGATCGCGACACGGCGAAGTTTTTCGGGGGAGACGGCAGTTTCCAGTTCGAATGTCATGGGGTAAACCTCTTAGCCACAGAGGACACAGAGAAAAACCAGGCTCTTTGGCTTTCTCTGTGATCTCTGTGTCCTCTGTGGCTCATGGTTTTAATTTCAGTCATAGTGCAGCAGTCCGTGTCCAAGAGTGGGCGTGCGGCCGGCGAGCAGGTCGGTGAGCAGCTTCCAGAATGCATCGGCCGGTGGCGGGCAGCCGGGAAGGAAGTAGTCGACTTTCACAACCTCATGGATCGGGTGCACCTTGTTCAGCGGCAAAGGCAATTCCGGGTCGTTGGGAACGCCGCCGCTGCCCAATAAATATTCGGTCTGGTACACCTCTTCGAGAATGTCGCGCAAATCGAGATGATTGCGCTGTGCAGGCAGACCGCCGTTAATCGCGCAGGCACCGACGGCCACCAGGATTTTGCAGTTTTTGCGGAACTCGCGCAGCACGTGTACGTTCTCCGCATTGCACAGCCCGCCTTCGATCAGACCGATGTCGCAGGGGCCGCAGTGCTTGATGTCGGTCAGCGGCGAACGGTCGAATTCAATCAGCTCCAGCAGCTTGAGAATCCGTTCGTCGATATCGAGCAAGGACATGTGGCAGCCGAAGCAGCCGGCCAGGCTGGTGGTGGCCACGCGCAGCTTTTTGGACGAGGGCGGCGGCGTGTCTGTTGCGGCGTTCAGCGGGGCGCTCATGGCGATTTGGCTCCGGCAGGGAGGGCCTCATCGCGGGCACGAGCCTGCGTCGAGACTTCTGGAGGCGGTGTTTTCTCGGTCGGTTGTTCGCTGATCGGTGCCGTGTCGTATTTGCGCTGGCCGATGGGAACGGCGAACCCCTTGCGTTTGGGCAGAATCACTCCGACGGGGCAGATGTTGGCAGCGCGGTCGCTCAGCGTGATGTCGGTGTCGCCGAGATGGCCCGATTCGCTGTTGATATGCACCTTGCGGCCGAGAATGCCGCGTCCTCCCATGTAGAACACGTTCTTGCCATCCACTTCGCGTGAAGCGACAACGCACAAGGAACACATGATGCAGCGGTTGAAATCGAGCAGGATGTCGGGATGCGAGGCGTCGACCGGACGGTCGGGATAGAACATGTCGAAATGTGGCGACATCATTTTCAGTTCGTAGGCGGTCGCCTGCAGTGTGCAGTTACCGCTCTTCTCGCAGGAGGGACAGAAATGATTACCCTCGACGAAGAGCATTTGCAGCAATGTGCGGCGTTTGTCGTCAAGTTCCGTGGTGCGGTTTTCAACCATCATGCCGGTCTGCGCCTCCATGGTGCAACCGGAGCCGAAACGGCCATTGACCTTGACAGTGCATAGTTTGCAGGAGCCGTGCGGACTGAAGTCGGGGTGCCAGCACAGGTGCGGGATGTAGACGCCGTTCGCCGCGGCAGCCTCCATGATGGTCTGGCCCGGAGTGAAGGGAATGTCTTCCCCATCGAGTTGAAAGCGGAAGGAGGCGTTGGTTTCGGCCGGCAGGTCGGCCTTAACCCGCGCTTCGCGTGCGTTAGCCTGCACCGAAACTTCACTGTTGCCCTTTTTCATGCGTCTGCCTCATCGGGAAAATGCGCCGCAGCATCGTCCCGGCCGGTCATCTGCCTGGCCTGCGACAGCGCCGCGTCGAGATCGAACGCTGGTTCGTAGTCAAGCGACTGCAGTCTGCGCTCATAGGCCGGGCGGAACTTGTTGAGCGTGTCGAACACCGGATTGGAGGCGGTATTGCCCAAACCGCAGTGACTGGCACCCTGCATCAGCCGATGCAGTTTGAACAGTTCGTTGATGTCATAGGGTGAGCCCTGGCCGCGCGATATCTTGTCCATCATGTTCTTGACGAGCGTGGTACCCACCCGGCATGGCGTGCAAAAGCCGCAGGACTCATGAGCAAAGAAATGGGCAAAATTGCGCGCCACCTCGAACATGTCGCGGGTTTCGTCAAAAATCATGAAGGCACCGGCCGTCGACAGATCCTCGAAGGCGATCTTTCGATCGAATTCTTCTTCGGCCAGGCAGACCCCCGACGGGCCGGAGATCTGTACCGCCTGTGAGTCGGTGGCACCACAGTCCGCCAGTACCTGACGCACACTGACGCCCCAGGGGTATTCGTAGATGCCGGGCCGCTCGCAATCGCCGCTGACCGAAAGAATCTTGCTGCCGCTGGATTTTTCAGTGCCATGTTCGGCATACCAGGCACCGCCATAGGCGGCGATAAGGCACGAAGCGGCCAGCGTCTCGACATTATTTACCGTGGTCGGCTGGTCGAGATATCCGTGTGTTACCGGGAAGGGAGGGCGGATACGCGGGCGTCCGGGTTTGCCCTCCAGCGACTCGATCAGCGCAGATTCTTCGCCGCAGACATACGCCCCGGCACCCAGATGGATCTCGATGTCGAACTCGAAGGTGCTACCGAGGATGTTCGTGCCCAGCAGTCCGGCCGATCGCCGTGTTGCCAGCGCCGAGTTTAGAGGCTCGAGCAGGTAGCGATACTCGCCGCGCAGGTAGAGCAGGCCTTTTTTTGCGCCGACCACCAGACCGGCGATGCTCATGCCTTCAAACACCAGATCGGCGTAACTGTTCAGCAGCACCCGGTCCTTGAAGGTGCCGGGCTCGCCTTCGTCGGCGTTGCAGACCACGTAATGTGCCGGCTTGGCGCCATTGCCTTCAGCGTTGCGGCAGGCTTCCCATTTCTGGCCGGTGCCGAATCCCGCACCACCGCGCCCGCGCAGTTTTGACAGTTTGATCTCGGCCAGCGTCTGTTCCGGGCCACGTTCCAGCGCTGCTTGCAAGGCCTCGCCGGGCTTCAAGTCATGTCCGAGCAGAATGTCGCGGCGACGGATGTTGTCGTCGATGGCAAACCATTCGGCCGGCCATTCCGTCAGCGGCGTCCGATTGCGGATCAGGCCGACCATTTCGCCCAAACGGGCTTGCGTCATGCGCGTGATCGCGCGATAGTTCACCAGCAGTGCCGGCCCCTGGTCGCACATGCCGGTGCAGGATGTGGTATTCACGCTGACCAGGTCGTCTTCCGAAACGCGGCCCGGCTCCAGCCAGAGCTTTTTACACATTGCGTCCATCAGGTCGGTGCTGCCCAGCATTCGATCGGTGATGTTGTCCGACCACAGCACGCAGTATTTTCCCCGTGGCCGGGTATGGAAGAAGCTGTAAAAAGACGCGGTGCCGCTCACCATGGCACGCGGCCAACCGATTGCAGCAGCGATATGGGTCAGTGTGGCGGGAGAAAGCCAGCCAAGTTGCTCCTGAACCTGGCGCAGTATTTGCATTAAACGGGTACCGTCGCCATTGTTGCCGGCCAGAACGCTGTCGATTACATCAGTTTCGGGCATTGAACTACCTCGCGATTACGCATTTCTTACCTTGATGACGATTCAAGCTTAATCCGGTTCGATTTTTGTCGCTTAACATAGATCAACTGTCTGTTTCTGCCATATAAATAAATGAGAAATCGCTGAACTGTCGATGTGTTGTCACCAGTTTGTCGAAATATGAACGTGAAATATGTCACAGATCGTGTTTTTGAAGTAAGGAATGGCTGATTCTTTCGACTTTTTTAGGAAGAAAGTGGGCATGTCATGAACAGCAACAGTCCGTTTTCCGCGCTGGGAAACATCCGCGACACCGGTGAGGTGGAAGCACAGGTGCGCGATATCGTACGGGCGTTTGCTCCGGCGCACGACCTGTCGCGGATTAGCGGTGCGTTCGATCTCCTCGATCGTGCGTTTGACGGCAAGCTTCCGGGCTATCAGAAGCTCAAGACCCCGTACCACAATCGAAGCCATACCAACGAAGTGGTGCTGTGCAGCGCCCGCATGCTGCATGGAATGTATCTGGCCGGCAAGGGATTGGACGCCGATTACATCGATGCCGCACTGATCGGCGCCCTGATGCACGATGTCGGCTATCTGATGAGCGACGACGAGGCCAGCGGCACCGGCGCCCAATTCACCGACAGTCATGTCCTGCGCGGTGTTGAATTTACTCGCCGGCATCTGCCCGAACTGCCGCCGGATGTACTGGAGAGCACCACAAAGGTCATCTTGCTGACGGATCATCGCAAACATCCGGACTGGATCGAGTTCGACAGCCCGCAGCAGCAGCGTGCCGCCTACGCTACCGCGACCTCCGATCTCATCGGGCAGATGGCCAATCGCGAGTATCTTGAGCGCGTGCTGCTGCTGTATTTGGAGTTCGAAGAAGCGCAGATGGGCGGGTTTGCCGATATCCACGACCTGCTGGAAAAGACCGGTGCCTTCTATCGCATGACCAAGGGTCGCCTGGATCAGGACCTGAACGGGCTTTCGGCCCTTCTGGGCCGGCATTTCAGCCAGGCACAGGGCGCGGATCGGAATTACTATGCGGAATCGATTGATCGCAACATGAGCTACCTGGATCGGGTGGTCAGTGTTGATCGGACGCACCGGCTGGACTCTTTGAAGCGCGGTGGGGTCGTCGAACAAATACGTCAAATGGCGAAGAAGAAGTGACATGGAACGCATCACGATCTCACTGGATGCCGAGCTGGCGGCGGAATTCGACAAGCTGATTGCCGAGCGCGGCTACCAGAACCGTTCAGAAGCGGTGCGCGATGTCCTGCGTGCGCATCTTGAGCAGGCGCGGCAACACCGCGGCGCCGCGAGTCATTGCGTCGCCAGCCTGTCGTATGTGTATAACCATCATGAACGAGATCTGGCCGAGCGACTCACCGCCTTGCAGCATGGCCAGCATGACCTGACGGTGGCGAGCATGCACGCCCATCTCGATCACGAAAACTGTCTCGAATGCGTCATCCTGCGCGGACCTACTGCCGCGGTGCGCAGTTTTTCTGACGCACTGGTGGCAGAACGCGGCGTGCGTCACGGTCAGCTCAATCTGATCGATGTCGAGCTTGATGACGGACGTGAGCATCAGCATTCCTACCGCCCGGCCGGAAGTTCGCATGGGCATGTACATCTGAAGCCCAAGACCTAGTGCGGGACGCATGGCGACACCGGATCACCTTGTTCTTGCGACTCGTGACCTCGATCGGGGGGCGGGGTGGCTCGAAAATTTGTTGGGTGTGAGTCTCGCTCCTGGAGGCCGGCACGAGCGTATGGGAACGCACAATCGTTTGCTGAGTCTGGGTGACGATCTCTATCTGGAACTGATCGCCATCGACCCGCAGGCACCGTCGCCCTCTCGCCCGCGCTGGTTTGCACTGGACCGGCTGACACCGGAACTGGAGTGGCCGCGCCTGATTCACTGGGTGGCTCGCAGTGAGAATATTCAAGCCGAAGTTGAACTTGGCGGCGAGGCACTGGGTGAAATACTGCCGATGGAGCGTGGCGATTTTCGCTGGCGAATCACCGTGCCGACAGACGGCCATTTGCCGGCAGATGGTCTGGTGCCGACGCTGATCCAATGGGACGTCTCCTTTCATCCCACGCAGCGCTTGCCCGACGCGGAGGGTGGGTTGGTGAAGCTGGAGGCTTTGCATGAGCAGCCGGAACGCATCCGCAGTGCCCTGGCGACCCTGCGACTGTCAGCGCACCTGG
>JAIPCS010000188.1 GCA_021738105.1 Sulfuritalea sp. | reverse complement strand
GGGATGTCTATTTCGGTCCAGTTCGCATCGGCGGATTCGATGAACGTGATACCAAGGGGCAGCGAAACGACTACCTCACCCTGAAAATGTAACCCATGTCCTTGAACCGATTTGTTACCGATGTACTTGACTCGTACACGGGCGCGTTTCTTTGGGTACTTTCTTGCCGCGCAGCAAGAAAGTAACTCGCCCGCCGGGGCGAGTCCCGGCATGTCTGTCGAGGGCACAGTAGAAAAAGTCGGCGATGGCGATACGGCGGAGGATTCAACTCGAACCCTGGATTCCAGCGTTGCCACCCCGCGCAGCGGAATCCAAGGCATGCAGAGCCGCCGGAATGACGAGTGAAAAATCGGCGCTGGTGATACGGCGATGGACTCAACTCAAGTACTGGATTCCGGCGTTGCCACCCCGCGCAGCGGAATCCAAGGCATGCAGAGCCGCCGGAATGACGATTGAAAACTCGGCGATGGCGATACGGCTATCGACGGTTGCAGGCGGGCGAGCCCAGCAGCCAATGCGGCTTCCTTTCAAAACTCTGCCAGAATCCTTCGCCATACCCTTCGGCCCGGAGTTGCCATGAACACCATCCCGCGTCTGCGCTTTGCCCATTTGCCAACTGCCATCGAGGAACTGCCGCGCCTGAGTGCGGCGCTGGGCGGGCCGCGCATTCTGGTCAAGCGCGACGATCAGACCGGCCTGGCGTTCGGTGGCAACAAGACACGCAAGCTGGAGTTTCTGGTGGCGGAAGCGCAGGCGCAGGGTGCGCGCACCTTGATTACCGGCGGGGCGCTGCAATCCAACCATTGCCGGCAAACGGCGGCGGCTGCGGCGCGCTACGGCATGGGCTGCATTCTGGTGCTGGCCGGCGATGCGCCGGTCAAGCCTTCGGCCAATCTGCTGCTCGATGTTTGGCTGGGCGCGCAGATTGTGACGGTGCCCGACCGCAAGGACCGTGACCGGCGCCTGCAGGAAGTGTTCGAGCAGTCTCAGGCGGCGGGCGAGCAGCCCTATCTGGTGCCCTACGGCGGCTCCAGCCCGACCGGCGCGCTGGGCTATGCGTTTGCGGTGGAAGAGTTCATGGGGCAGGGCGTGGATGCCGACTGGTTTGTCTTCGGCACCTCGTCGGGCGGCACGCATGCCGGTCTGGTGCTGGGCCAGCGTCTGTTCGGCTATGGCGGCAAAGTGCTGGGCATCAGCATCGACGAACCCGAGGACTGGCTCAAGCAGCATGTGTCGGCATTGGCCTCGGCGGCTAGCGAACGTCTGGGTGAGGCGATTCATTTCACACCCGAAGATGTGCTGGCCGATGCGAATTACTGCGGCGCCGGCTATGGCGTGCTGACCGATGCCGAGCGCGAGGCGGTGCGTTTGTTTGCCCGTACCGAGGGCCTGCTGCTCGACCCGGTCTACACCGGGCGCGCCGCCGCCGGGCTGATCGACCGGGTGCGCAAGGGATTTTTCAAGAAGACCGATACGGTGCTGTTCTGGCATACCGGCGGCCAGCCGGCGCTGTTCTCGGAGCAGTACGCCGACAAGCTGTGACTTCTCCGGCGCGGGTTGGCTGCAAAGGGGGCTTGCATGCGTCGCGGGTTTGCTTGGGTTTGTCCAAATCACCGTATCACCATCGCCGAGTTTTGCTGGACGAGTGCGTCAGATCAATCTGACAGGTGGTTAGTAAGGTGGTCATCAACTAATCGAATGCGATATTTTAGGTTGAAATCAAATATTCTCAAGTTGTTGAAAAGATGGGTCTGATGAAAAAAGTTTAATCTGGCCCGAGACTTGCAATAACCCTCTTTTGAATAGGTCCGAACGCGGCCTGGTACTCGGAGGGGGATAGCAGACATGGGCAACATCAACGAAATTTTTGATACCAGCCGCAAGACGCTGCAAGACGTCGAGCAGCGCCTGGAAATGCCGCGGCGTGAATTTTTGCAGTTCTGCGCCACGCTCGCCGTGACCATGGGCCTGCCGAGCGGGGCCGAGGCGGCGGTGGCCAAGGCCATCGAGGCATCTGCGCGGCCCTCGGTGATCTGGCTGCATTTTCAGGAATGTACCGGCTGCTCCGAGTCGCTATTGCGTGCCGAGCATCCGACGCTGGAAAAGCTGATCCTCGACGTCATTTCGCTCGACTACCACGAGACTTTGATGGCGGCTGCCGGGCATCAGGCCGAGGCGGCGCGCCGCTCGGCGATGAAAGCCAACAAGGGTAAATACGTGCTGGTGGTGGAAGGCGCGATCCCGACCAAGCAAAACGGCATCTACTGCAAGATCGGCGGCCAGACGGCTATCGAGATGGTCAAGGAATGCGCGGCGGATGCGGCAGCAGTAATCGCCATCGGCTCCTGTGCTTCCTGGGGCGGCATGCCTTCGACGATTTCGCCGCTGGCCGATTCCAGTCCGACCGGTTCGTCCGGCGTGGCGGAAATTCTCGGCAAGCCGGTGGTGACCATTCCCGGTTGCCCGCCCAATCCCTATAACTTCCTGGCGACGGTGGTGCATTTTCTGACCTTCGGCAAGCTGCCCGAGGTGGATAAGCTGGGCCGGCCCAAGTTTGCCTACTCGCGGTTGATTCACGAGAACTGCGAGCGGCGCGCCCATTTCGATGCCGGTCGTTTCGCCATGGAATTTGGCGACCCCGGCCATCGTCAGGGCTACTGCCTGTACAAGCTGGGTTGCAAGGGGCCGGAAACCTACGCCAACTGCTCGACGCTGGGCTTTGGCGATGCGGGCGAGAACAACTGGCCGGTAGGTTGCGGTCACCCCTGCATCGGTTGCAGCGAGAAGGGAATTGGCTTCACCAAGCCGATTCATCAAGTCGCCAAGATGCTCAATGTCACGCCGCCTCTGCAGTATCCACGGATCTTCGAATCACAAGGCAAGGGGGCCAGCGTCGCATCGGCAGCAGCCGTGGCGGCAGTTGCAGGTGCGGCGGCGGGTGCGGCGATCATGCTGACGCGCAATCTCGGTTTGTCGCACGCAGCAGAGGAAGCCGAGCGCGCCAAGGCCGCCGGCGCAGGTGGCAATGCTGGCAAACCCGCCGCCGCCGACAAGACGGAGGTGTGATCATGAGCACCCGGCGAGACTTTCTCAAGGGTGTGCTGGCCAGCGGGGCGGCGGCCACGGCAGGTGTCGTGGCAACACCGGCCCAAGCCAGGGATACCCGGCCACGGCCACCCGAGGCGCTCGGCCTGTTGTATGACGCCACGCTGTGCGTCGGCTGCAAGGCCTGCGTCGCGGCCTGCAAGACGGCCAACAACAATCCGGCGGAATTTTCCACGGTCGATCAATTGTGGGATACGCCGCTGGATACCTCCGGCTACACCTTCAACCTCATCAAGATGTATCGCAACGGCACCATGGATGCCAAAGACCAGGAGATCAACGGCTTCGCCTTCATGAAGACCTCCTGCATGCATTGCGGCGATCCGTCCTGTGTTTCGGCCTGCCCGGTATCGGCAATGACCAAAGACCCGGTGACCGGTGTGGTGGGTTACAACCCGGATAAGTGCATCGGCTGCCGCTATTGCGTTGCCGCCTGCCCCTTCGGTATTCCCAAGTACCAATACGATTCGCCCACCGGGCGCATCGGCAAGTGCGAGCTTTGCCGCCATCGGCACAAGGACGGCTACTACTCGGCTTGCGCCGAAGTTTGCCCGACCGGAGCCACACTGTTTGGTCGCACCGAAGACCTGTTGGCCGAGGCCAAGCGCCGTCTGGCGATGAAGCCGGGTGAACTCAACCGCTTCCCGCGCGGGCGTCTGCGTCCTGCGCAGGAAAATATGCTGCAAGGCAAGGACGACGGCAAAGGCAGGAAGAATCGTCACGGCTGGCGCAAGGAACCCGATCAGAGCTACGAGACCCCAGCCGGCAAGTACTTGCAGCACGTTTATGGCGAGAAAGAATACGGCGGCACCCAGGTGCTCAAGCTCTCCGCAGTCAACTTCGAGAAAGTCGGCATGCCCGATCTGCCTCCCGATGCGGCAGCGGCCATGTCAGAAACCATTCAGCATAATCTGTACGGCAATCTGATCATGCCGTTCGCGGTGCTGGGTGCGATGACATACGTCGCCAAACGCAACGTCAAGTCCGACGAAGAGTCGTCCGACAAGGAGGTGGATCATGGCCAATAATCATCACACGGCTCCGGCACCGCTGGGCGGCGGTCTGGTCAATGTCGTCACCCTGACCTGCGGCGTACTGATTGCCGTGATGCTGGCAGTGCTGGTCGTGCGTTTCCTGTTCGGGCTTGGTGCGGTGACCGGGATCAACGACGGTTACCCCTGGGGCATCTGGGTGGTGGTCGATGTCGTCATCGGCTCGGCGTTTGCCTGCGGCGGGTTTGCGGTGGCCATGCTGGTCTATATCTTCAACCGGGGTGAGTACCATCCGCTGGTGCGGCCGGCCTTGCTGGCCAGCCTGTTCGGCTACACGCTGGCCGGTGCCGGGGTGATGTTCGATCTGGGGCGCTGGTGGAATGTGTGGAACATGTTCTGGCCCGGTTCGATCAATCCCAACTCGGTGATGTTCGAAGTGGCGGTATGCATCACGCTGTACATCATCGTGATGTGGATCGAGTTCTCGCCCACCTTTCTCGAAAAGATGGGTCAGCACGACGCCAGGAAAAAGCTCAACAAGGTGATGTTTTTCGTCATTGCCCTGGGCACCGTGCTGCCAATGATGCACCAGTCATCGCTGGGTACGCTGCTGGTCGTCATGGGCGTGCAGATTCATCCGCTGTGGCAGACCCCGGTGCTGCCGCTGCTCTATCTGTTGTCGGCCATCTTCATGGGCTACGCGGTGGTCTTGTTCGAGTCCTGTCTGGGGTCGTCTGCCGAGCGCCGCAAGATCGAGATGAACCTGCTCACGCCGATGGCGAAGATCATGCTGGGCATCCTCGCGGTATTCATCGTTGTCAGGTTTGGCGACGTGCTGGTGCGTGGCGCACTGCCCAAGGCCTTTGTGCCTTCGATCCAGGCACTGACGTTCTGGCTTGAAATGGCTTGCTTCATCGCGCCGCTGCTGTTGATCGGGGCCGAGACCAATCGGCGCAATCCGGCCAAGCTGTTTCTTGCCGGTGTCCTGCTCATGCTGGGCGGTGCGCTGATGCGCTTGAACGGTTTCCTGATCGGCTACGAAACCGGCGGCGATTTCACCTACTTCCCGACACTGACTGAAGTTCTGGTGACGGCCGGCATGTTTGCCGTCGAAGTTCTCGGCTACATCATCATCACTCGTCGCTTTCCGGTACTGCCGCGGGAAGAGGCTGCGGTGGCCCGCTAAAAGTCAGTCATGAAGAAACAGATAGATGATGTCGTCATTCCGGCGAACGCCGGAATCCAGTCGGCGGCCTGGATCCCGGAGCCTGCCCCGCACTTGATCCGGGGTCGAGCCCGGGATGACGGCTCTGCGTTGTATTCACGTGAAGTTCAGGATGGAGAAAGAAAATGTCCAAGCGCATAACGATTGACCCGATCACCCGTATCGAAGGCCACCTGCGTATCGACGTCGATGTAGACGGCGGGCGCGTCAAGAAAGCCTGGTCGTCCGGCCAGATGTGGCGCGGTGTTGAACTGATACTGCTGGGTCGCGACCCGCGCGATGCCTGGGCCATCACTCAGCGCATCTGCGGCGTGTGCACCACGGTGCACGCCATTACCTCGGTGCGAGCGGTGGAAAACGCACTGAAGATGGAAATCCCGCTCAATGCCCAGTACATCCGCAACCTGGTGATTCTGGCGCACTCGGTGCATGATTTCATCGTGCATTTCTATCATCTGTCCGCGCTTGATTGGGTCGATGTTACTTCCGCGCTGAAGGCTGACCCGAACAAGACGGCGGCTTTGGGCGAGAGCTTGTCGTCATGGCATCTGAACAGCAAGCACGAAATGAAGCGTGTGCATGAGCGCCTGAAGCATTTCGTCAACGGTGGCCAGTTGGGCATTTTCACCAACGGCTACTGGGGCCACCCGGCAATGAAACTGTCGCCCGAGGTCAATCTGCTGGCCGTGGCGCACTACCTGCAGGCACTGGAAGTGCAGCGCAAAGCCAACAAGATCGTCTCCATCCTCGGCGCCAAGACACCGCATATTCAGAACGTCGCGGTGGGCGGCGTGGCCAATCCGCTGGCAACCGATTCGCAGGCGGTGCTGACTGTCGAGCGTCTGATGGCGATCAAAGGCTTCATCGACGAGTTGTCGGACTTCGTCAAGAACGTCTATCTGATCGACGTCGCTGCCGTGGGTGCCTTCTATGCGGACTGGACCAAGGTGGGCAAGGGCATCACCAACTATCTGTCGGTGCCGGACATTCCGCTGGATACCAAGGGCACGCAGTTCGCCT
>JAIPCS010000187.1 GCA_021738105.1 Sulfuritalea sp. | reverse complement strand
TGAAGGCCACCCAATCCCGTCACGCATTTTTGTCCACTCGGACAGCCGCACATTAGCTGGGCATTGACATGAGTCGCCCAAAAAGACGCAACAAATAGCACAACCAGTAAAACCGGAATATTGAATCGGCTCATTGTCTCTTCTCCAAGTGATTTCCGACGGGGCGACCATAAAAACATAATTATCACTGCTTCAAAATAATTTTAATCCTAAAAAGAACCAACACAAAAGCAATGTGTCCGTTTTGGGTCGATCTCGCTCATTCGCCTAGCGATAACACCAGCGGCGGCTTATTGAGTGCACCGGCCAATGGGTATGCATTAGTCATCAGGCAAAAATCAGTCTTGAAGAGACTCTGAGTAGGGGTTCCAGCAGTTTCTGGCCTGAATGGGCGCTCCAGACTGATTGCAGCCGGTCAGTATTCGGTAGTCATCGACTCTTCGGTGCCCTGAGCCGACGGAAGCGGAAATCGTGAGCGAACATTCGCAGAGGATGCCGAAAATGCGCAAGCAGCCGTTCGTTATGCGAAACGAATGTTTGTCCGGGGCGTTGGGAGTGCAGTTACGGCAGAAACCCGCATTCCCGAAATGCTATTTGGACGCAGTTCGCGGTGCATTGCCAGTGACGCTCGCGTGGTCTGACGCCGTCCTGCAATGCGGCCATCAAATAAATTTCCTTCGCTGCATGTAGCGAACTACCCAGAGCGTCGCCAGTGCGGCGACGACGTGTTTGAGCGTGTGGCCGCTGACGAGGCCACCGGTCTCGGAAGCATGGCTCAGGACAGGGTGACGCTTTGCCCGACCAGCGGCGCCTCCGCCCGCCAGTCAAGCTCGTCCTTGATGAGTGCGGCAAAGCCCAGTGCGGTTGCTGCCTCGCCATGCACCACAAAGGTTTGCTTCGGTGGCGCGCGAAAGTGGCCGAGCCAGTTCATGAGTGCCGCGCGGTCGGCATGGGCAGAGAGACCGCCCAGGGTGTAAAGATCGGCCCTGACCGAAACTTCCTCGCCCCAAAAACGCACCCGTCGGGCGCCGTCCACCAGTCTGCGACCGAGCGTGCCCGCCGCCTGAAAGCCGGCGATGAGGATGGTGGACTCGGGACGTGGCAGGTTGGCGCGCAGGTGGTACTTGATGCGCCCCGCATCGCACATGCCGCTGGCGGAAATGATCACCGCGCCGCCCTCGATCTTGTCGAGCGCCATCGATTCCTCCACGTCCTCGACGAACGCCAGTTTGCGGAAATGCGCCGTGCCGCCATGCTCACCCATCAGCGACTGGGTTTCGGCGTCCAGCAGCGCCATGTGCTTGTAGGTGATTTCGGTGGCGGCGGTCGCCATCGGCGAGTCGACATGGACGCTAAGTTTCGGAATCTGCCCCTGGCGGGCAAGGTCGGCCAGCAAGTAGAGCATGTCCTGGGTGCGCCCCACGGCGAAGGCGGGAACGATGAGGTTGCCGCCCTTCTTCTCGATGGTGTCGATGACCACCCGCACCAGTTCGTCCTCGGTCTCCTCCATGCTCTTGTGCAGCCGATTGCCGTAGGTCGATTCCACCACCAGATAATCCGCCGTGGTGATCGGCGTGGGGTCGCGCACCAGGGGTCGCGCCGGCTGCCCCAGGTCGCCGGAAAAGACGATCTTGCGCCGCGAATCGCCCTTGCCCACCCAGACTTCCGCGATGGCTGAACCGAGGATATGCCCGGCGTCGCGGAAGATGCAGCGCACTTCCGGGTGCGGTGCGGTCTCCAGATCGTAGTCCACCGGCTTCAGGCGTTTGAGGCAGGTGCGCGCCTGCTCGACGGTGTACAGCGGCGCTATTTCGTTGTGTGCGGCTTTTTTTGACGGCTTCCGGGCCTTAAAGCGCCGGTAGTTCTCGCGCTCCGCGTCCTTTTCCTGAATGTGTCCCGCGTCCGGCAGCATCACCCCCAACAGATCGCAGGTGGCTCGGGTGGCGAAGATCGGGCCGTTGAAGCCGAGGGCCACAAGCCGGGGCAGCAGGCCGGAATGGTCGATGTGGGCGTGGGTGAGGATGACGAAATCGATAGCCTCGGGATCAAAGCCGAAGGCTTGGCGATTCTTTTGGCGCGCCTCGCGCCCACCCTGAAACATGCCGCAATCCACCAGAAAACGCAGGCCTTCGGCTTCCACCAGATAACTGGAGCCGGTAACTTCGCGTGCGGCGCCGAGAAAGCTGAGTTTCATCGGCTTCAATCCTCGCACGCCACCAGATCAGCGCAGGCCGAAGCAGCGTAGTCGGCGATCTGGGTATGCGCCCGGCCGATGCGCTGAGCCACCCGGGCGCGAATGTCGCGATGCTCGCGAAACCAGCGGGCTGTGGCATCGAACTGGTCGTGGATGGACTCGCGGCTCACGGTGCTGTCGGCGGGGCCGATCTCCTGCCCGGGATACAGCGCCAGGGCGCGGTCGCATGCAGCAGATGCAGTTCCGCGCCAAGTTGCCGTGCGATAAGCGCCGCCCGCCGTACGGCGCGGTTGGCCGCATCGGGAAAATCGGTGGCGGCGACGATGGTGGTGATGGCCTGCATGAGACTGTCCTGGTGGTCAGCCAACAACGCCCGCCGCGAACGTCTTCGGCGCGGTGGTGGTCATCTCAGTTGCCGCTGCCCTGCGCCTTCGGTCGCAGCAACAGATCCATGAGGTCGCCCGGTACCGGGAAGACGATGGTGTTGGTCTTGTCGCCGGCGATGCCGGCCAGCGTCTGCAAATAGCGCAACTGCATGGCCTGCGGATTTCTGGACAGGATTTCGGCGGCGGCGAGGAGTTTGTCCGAGGCCTGCAATTCACCCTCGGCGTGGATCACCTTGGCGCGCCGCTCGCGCTCGGCCTCCGCCTGCTTGGCGATGGCGCGCACCATGGATTCGTCGATATCCACGTGCTTGATCTCGACGTTGGATACCTTGATGCCCCAGGCGTCGGTCTGCGCGTCCAGCGCCTGCTGGATGTCGATGTTGAGGGTCTCGCGCTCGGCCAGCATCTGATCGAGTTCGTGCTTGCCCAGCACCGAGCGCAGCGTAGTCTGCGCGAGCTGGCTGGTGGCGTTCAGGTAGTCTTCCACCTGCAGGATGGACTTGGCCGGGTCGACCACGCGAAAATACACCACCGCATTGACCTTCACCGAGACGTTGTCGCGCGAAATCACATCCTGGGTGGGCACGTCGAACACCACGGTGCGCAGATCCACCCGCACCATCTGCTGGATGCCGGGAATCACCAGCACCAGCCCCGGCCCCTTGACCTTCCAGAAGCGTCCGAGCATGAAAACTATGCCGCGCTGGTATTCACGCAGAATGCGAAAACTGGACGCGACAAGCACCACCACCATCAAAAGGGCCGTCAGGCCGCCGAATTCAAACATGGTCGCTCTCCTTGTTCGTTGAGTCGATCGGGTCAACTTCCAGGGTCAGGCCCTGTCGCGACTTGACCCGGATTTTTGCTCCGCGCGCCAGCGGCACGCGGCTGTGCACCCGCCACGTTTCGCCGTGCACACGCGCCCAGCCTTCCGCCGCGATGTCTTCCAGCGCCTCGCCTTCGCTGCCCGGCAGTTCCTCGCTGCCGGTGAGCACGGGCCGTTTCCTGGCGCGCAGGGCCATGGTGGCGACGGCAAAGGAAAACAGGGCCGAAGTTGCCGCCAGCGGCGCGATCAGCGCCCAGGAAACACCATAACCGGGCAGGTCGGTGTCGATCAGCATCACCGAGCCGAGCACGAAGGCGATGAGACCGCCCAGGCCCAGCGCACCGAAGCTGGGCAGGAAGGCCTCCGCCGCCATCATCGCGTCGCCGAGAATGATCAGCGCCAGCCCGACGTAGCTGATCGGCATCAGTTGCAGCGCGAACAGCGCCAGCAACAGGCAGATGCCACCGACCACGCCGGGGAACAGCATGCCGGGATTCATGAATTCATAGATCAGCCCGTAGATGCCCAGCAGCAGCAGGATATAGGCGATGCCCGGGTCACCGATGACGGACAGCAAACGGCTGCGCCAGTCCTGTTTGACGCGAGTGACAGTGAGCCCGACGGTATCCAGGGTGATTTCCCCCGTGGCCAGTTTCACCTTGCGGCCGTTTATCTGCTTCAGCAGATCGTCGAGGTCGGCCGCCACCACATCCACCACCTTCGCCTGCAAGGCCGCGTCGGCGGACAGGCTGACCGCCTCGCGCACGGCGCGTTCTGCCCATTCCGCGTTGCGTTCGCGCAACTCGGCCAAACCGCGGATATAAGCGGCGGCGTCATTGACGACCTTCTTCGACTTGGCGTCCGGCGGCGGGGCCTCCGCGGGCTTCTCGCCTTTCTTCTCCGGCGTGCCGCCGGACACGCCCCCCGGCACCAGTTCCACCGGCGTTGCCGCGCCGAGGTTGGTGGCCGGCGCCATTGCCGCGATGTGGCTGGCGTAAAGGATGTAGGTACCGGCGCTGGCGGCGCGCGCGCCTTGCGGCGAGACGTAGGTCGCCACCGGCACGGGGGACGCCAGGATCGCCTTGATGATGTCGCGCATCGAGGTATCCAGGCCGCCCGGCGTGTCAATTTCGATCACCACCAGATTGGCGCGCGCTTCGCTCGCCTTGTCGATGCCGCGCGCTAGGTAGTCTGCGCTGGCCGGGCCTATGGCGCCGCGCACGGTCAGCAAATGGACGCCCGCCGCCCATGAGGGCAAGGCGAACAACAAACCAAGGAAAAAAAGCAGCAGACGCATGAAGTTCTCCGATACGAGCGCGAGGCATTACATATCAGTATTGACGGCCACCTTCTGAACTTGGTTCCCCAATAACAGCACATGGATCTTCACTCTACACGATTCGACGCCAACGCCGGCTTTCACGGCACCCCTGCAAATATTCGCGGGTGTTTCTTCCTGATCTCAGCGGAGCGGCGGCTGACAGATCCAACTGCGCGGGCGGTCGGCGAGAACGCGCGGGACCGCTTATCAGATGGAACATACTGCTTGGCATCGGTCTGCTATTGGGCGATAAAGGGTTCTGGCGTTTTCGGCAATTAGCTATTCAGACTCTTGACCATCGAACTATCACGGACGATGGCTAAACGACCACAGGGCGAAGTGTGAATCGTCGCCGCATCCAAAGCCAAGGTTGCGTGAAAACTTTCCCAGCCTGAAATCCATTGATCGTCAATCCCATCTGGGCAATGCTGCACGGCCGCCCGCCAGGTAAGTATTCTGAATACCTTCGGGTCAAATGACTGCTTTCGCAGCAGCGCACAAAATGAATGGCCGCTATGGAGAAAGCTGAGCGACCGGAATGGGCACGAAGCGAAATTCATTTGCCGTCAGCCGCTGACCGCTGGAGCCGACAGGCCGCCGTCTCACCATCGCCGACTTTTTTCAACGCAGTCAAATGAGTTCGGCCCTGGTTTTTCCTGCCCTGCGCTCGCAATTGATAAAGTCGGCGATGGCGCTACGGCTCGACACGGACGCCCGCTCAAAATTCGTGGCGATGCTGTACCCTGAGTACCACCCTGTTTCGACCCGGGGCATACAATTTCGCTGTTTTCCCGCGGCCACTCGATATGAATTCAATCAAATCCGGTCTGGAGCCAGACTATCTCGGCAAACCCGCGATGGGGTGGCGGATAAAGCTTTACACCGTCATCTTCGAGGCGGATACGCGTGCCGGACGCCTGTTCGATATCGCGTTGATCTGGATTATTGTCAGCAGTATTCTGGTGGTATTGATCGACAGCGTTGACAGTGTGCATACCTCGTCCTACGGCCATATCCTGATGGCGCTGGAGTGGCTGTTCACCGCGCTGTTCACGGCTGAATATGTAGCGCGACTGTTATGCGTTCGACACCCGGTGCGCTATATGCGAAGTTTTTACGGGGTCATCGACCTGATCGCGGTGCTGCCCACCTACCTGATGCTGCTGGTGCCCGGCATTCACGCGCTGATCGATGTTCGCGTGCTGCGCCTTTTGCGCATCTTCCGGATCCTGAAGCTCACCGAGTATGTCGCGGAATACGGTGCGCTGGGGCGGGCACTGGTGTCGTCCCGGCGCAAGATATTTATCTTCCTCTCCTTCGTCTGCATGGTGGTGCTGGTGATGGGAACGGTGATGTATGTCGTGGAAGGACCAAAAAACGGTTTCGACAATATTCCGCTCTCGGTGTATTGGGCCGTGACGACGATGACCACCGTAGGCTTTGGCGATATCACGCCCAAGACCGACCTCGGACGCTTTATCGCCGCAATCATGATGCTGCTCGGTTGGGGCACCCTGGCGGTACCCACCGGGATCGTGAGCGCGGAATTCACCGCCCAGCGCATGGGCGCCGCACCCACGACACGCACCTGTCATGAGTGCCTCAGCGAGGGACATCTGTCCAGCGCCCGCTATTGCCGGGACTGTGGCGCGGAGCTTCCCCGCTATCACAGCGAGAAATCCACGCAGGCCTGAGTCG
>JAIPCS010000186.1 GCA_021738105.1 Sulfuritalea sp. | reverse complement strand
GTACGGTGCAAAGGGCTGGACGGCTGCGGTGGTCGTGAGCAGCGGGATGGTGCGCGTCTTGGCCGTTCCGCAACAGGGAATCGAGCCAAAGGCTTATCTGCTTGGCCTGCTGCGCCACGGCTATATCGAGGACGCCCTGCCGGGTCTGGAAGCCATGTATGGCATGGTTGATGATCCGGACATTTGCTTCAATTATGGCGTGGCCCTGTCGGAGCTTGGCCGGGTCGCGGATTCCTTGTCGCCGTTGAACAAGTGTCTCAACCTTGATCCTGCATACGACAACGCGGCCATCGCCGTCGGCGTTTCGCTCTCTAAACTTGAACGCTACGACGAGGCGGAAGTCGTGCTCAAGGCAGCCGCCAAGATTCAGCCGGAAAATGCCCTGGTCAAGCAAAACCTCGCCGCAACCCTTGCTCGCGCCCGGAAGTTTGCCGAGGCTTTGCCGTATTTCCGCCAGGCCGCATCACTGGCGCCAAACAACCCCGCGGTGCTCATGGGCCTGGCCAACTGCCTCGACTCGATGGATGCGCATCGAAAGGAAGCCCTGACGGTCTATAAAGACCTGGTCAAGCGTTTCCCTGATTCGCAGTTCGCGGAAAAGGCCACGCAGATCTTGAACCGCGCGGGACAGGCAGACCTGCGCAAGGTGGTGGATGGCGGGTATCGCCCGGATGCGGTGGAGTACATGATCGGTGCCATGAAGCTGTTTGCAGAAATTCCGCATGAGCAAGTCGGGCGCGCAGTCATGGAGATCGCACAGCTTGGCCAGGCCGGCCTGGAAATCAACAATCCCCTGAAGCGCTATTCGCTCACGAACCTCGATGGCGATTTTTCAGGTCTGCAACTCCTTTGCTACATGCACGTCGGCATGGCGTTGTTCAACCCGGAAATGGATTGCGGCTCCGGCTTGCAGCGCGAGTTCGAGATTGCCAAGGGCATGGCCGGCTCGATAGCGAAGAAGACATGACCGAGGCGCCTATCAGCACGCCACCGAAGGCGTACATGGATATCATCAGCCCGCTGATCAATAGCGCGCGTGGTTTTCTGGAGTCGGGTGAAGCACTTCAGGCGTTCGCCTTCGTCGGCAGTCTGTCCAGGAATCAAGTTGTCCCGGTGATGATTCAATCGGGAGCCGATGCGGTCAAGGACCAGTCAGCGAGTCTGATTCAGTCAGCCGCATTGGTATTGGAGGCCGACTTCGTCTTCACGATCATGGAAGCCTGGTCGCTTCGGCCCGACAAGGTGTTGCAGATGGATGCGATCCTCGATAAGTACGGAAGCATCGGCGCCTCACCTTACGCGATTGACGTGTGCTCGCTTGCACTGGAAACCAAGCGAGGGGTATGGGTCGCGCAGCCTCGTATCAAGCCGAAGGGAATTTCCAAGAAGAAGCGAACCATCGGGGTCGTCGAGTTCCGGTTTTACACGGAGGTCAAAGGCCGATTTACGCATCTGCTGCCAGTCAAGGAAGGCGACGAGCCACCGACGATTTTGCATTGACGCTTCGGTAGGCGCCGCTGCGCAGCGTCAGCAGTGCTAACAGCTAACAGCCATCTATTGAGTCGGCCGCAATGAACTTGAATCAAGCCGCATATTTCACGGGGTCATGTTGAAAGTAACGACGCACACGTTCGGGTTGTTTCTGCACGCTGCGCAGGTGGCGAGAAGCGGCCTTGACCAGTTGCAGCTTGGTTCGAGCCGGAGCTTGCTTGGTCACCGCCTGCTTGATGTCCGCGTTGGCCATCTCGTCGGGGTTGAGTTCCGGGCTGTAGCTGGGCAGGTAGAACACTTCGATGGCGTCCGTGTGCTTGGCCAGCCATGCCTTGACCGGCTTGCTGTGATGCACCCGCAGATTGTCCAGAATCAGAAAGACTTTCTTGGGAGCTCCTTTGATCAGGCGGCGCAGGAAGTCGATCAGGATGTCCGCGTTGAGCGCCCCATCGAAGATCTTCCAGCGCATCTGCCCCTTGTTGGTCACGGTCGAGATGATCGACAGACCGGCACGCTTGCTGCAGACACGAATCACCGGGGTTTCACCCACCGGGGCAAAGCTGCGACCGCGCACGTCGTCACTGCGCAGCCCGGTTTCGTCGCCCCAGTGAATCTCGGCACCTTCCTTTTTGGCTCGCGCAGCAATTTCCGGATAGGCCGTGTCCATCCAGTGCCTTACCGCCGCCGGCGATTGCTCATAGGCGCGCCGAATCGGCTTTTGCGGCGTAAAGCCCCAGCGCTTCAGATAGGTGCCCATCGTCCGCACCGGCACGCGTATCCCGAATCGGGCCGCGATCAGTTCCGCCACCGCCGCCCGCGACCACAGCGCATAGGGCAGCTTGATCTGATCCGGCGTCTTGTCCCGGATCAACCGCTGCACCTCGCGTTCCTGCTCCGCCGTAAGCACGCGGAATTCGCCAACCTTGCGCCCGCCGACCGCATCACGAAGTGCCTTGGCGCCACCGTCCTCATGGCGTTTGCAGATATCGAATACCCCGGTGCGACTCAAACCGGTCTGCGCCGCAATAGCGTCATAGGTCAGTCCAGTTTTGCGCAACCGGATCACCTGCACCCGCCTCTCATGCCGCGCATCGCGCGACAGCGTTCTCATGTCTGTCGTTTCCATCTTCCCAATCTGGGGGCGACGTCGAATTATTCAAGTACATTACAGCCGGATCAATAGTTCAATTTGATTCATGTCCGGCATGTTTCAATCACCCGCATGCGGACAACACGATCCCATAACACTCAGACCTCATCGCTCGGATCAAAAATCTCCAGCTTGAATTGCCAGCCCTCGCGGCTCATCAACATCTGGCCGAAATCTTCCCATGAGATTTCGCGACCATCGACAACCATGAGCGGTACGCGACCGTCTTCGTCTTCGTCCCACTCGATTTGCCCCCGCACCGTGTCATCGACGATTTGAAGTCCATGCGGGCCGTCTTCAATGTGATTGACTGAAAGTGCCTTACGAATTCTCTGGATCAACCGACCCAGCAGGGCAAACAAATCTTCTTCGGGCTTGCTGATTAGCTGGAACGTGTAGCCGGCCGGATTTCCGTCTCGAAGCTCAAAGGCTTCCAGAGAGACAATGCCCCCCAGTAGACGTGTCTGAAAGTGGAACTGGTGTTTTCACCCGCGAGAAATCTGGGGCGATGAATCCGAGCGGAAGCTTATCGAAAATCGCGACTCACCCTATCAGCCAAAAGAGGTCACCCGGCATCACTCTTGTCTAACGGCCAGGGCTCGCATTGCGGCCATTGCCTTTACGACATCGATCGCCATCGTCAGTCTTGACGGCAGTGTTCTCGTGCAAGCAAGAAATGCGTAGATCTCTTCCCTCAGGACTCAGTCTTCTGGCGCAGTTTGCGCAACGTGTCCTGCGCGGCTTCCAATCCAAATCGCTTGATCTGTCGCCCAAGTCCATCACAGGGCGGCCCCAGTACGGCACGCAGGGGTGCTTCGTACTTCTCAAAGAGTGCGATCGCTGCGGTATCGCCTTGCCCCAACAGTCTGTCGAGTTCGTCGAGCACCGCCTTCAGGCTTGAGGTATCTCCTGGGGTGTCGGCCGGTTCCGCCTTCCAGAACTGCAGCGCAGCACTCAGCGCATCGATTTCACGGCGGATATCGTCCATCCTGGAAGCGATTGCGTCGACCGGAATGTTCCCGCTCGGGTTGGCACGCAGCAGGGATTCCAGTTTTGCTGCCGGTGCCGCTACCTGATCGGCACCCAGTGTGGCGGCGGTGCCTTTGAGGGTATGCGCCAGCCGTTGCGACGTTGCGTGATCGCCAGTGTCTAGGCTCACGGCCAGTCTATTCATGTCATCAGCGTTCGATTCCAGAAATTGTGCAAGCAGTTCCAGATACTTCTCGCTGTTGCCGCGCAGCGAGGCAACGCCGCGCACAACATTCATGCCCGGCACGTTAGCCAAGCGCGCCAGGACAACTGCGGTCGTCGATACGCGAGCATGATTGGCTGCCAGTTCGTGTGCACGCATCGGGTCCGCTGCCGCCCGGGTTATCGCCGTCCCGGCAGGCAGCCACTTCAGCAAAGAGGCATAGAGCAGGTCCGGTTCCACCGGCTTGGTGACAAAGTCGTTCATGCCGGCATCGATGCAAGCACGGCGATCCTCGTCGAATGCATTGGCCGTCATGGCCAGAATCGGTTTAGTCGCCCAGCCCGGCAGGGCACGGATGGCGCGGGTTGCTTCGAGGCCGTCCATGTTGGGCATCTGCATGTCCATCAGGATCAAGTCATAGAAATGGTTATGGGCCTTCTCCACGGCCTCGCGGCCATCTACCGCCGAGTCCACCGCCAGCCCGACGCCATGCAGCAGTTCCAGGGCGACTTCGCGGTTGATCAGATTGTCTTCCGCCATCAGGAGACGAGCGCCAGCGTAGTTCAGGCGCAGTTGTGCCTCGGCATCTGCTGTATCAACGGCTGACACAGCAGGCATGACGCCGTGGCCACGTTGCAGGCGGGCGGTAAACCAGAAGATGCTACCTACCCCCGGCGTACTCTCCGCGCCAACTTCACCGCCCATCAACTGCGTCAGGCGCCGCGTGATCGCGAGCCCGAGGCCGGTGCCGCCGTACTTGCGCGTAGTCGAGGCATCCGCCTGTTCGAATGCCTGGAACAAACGCTGCATAGCCTCGGGCGTGATGCCAACGCCGGTGTCTTCAACCTCGAAGCGCACCAGCAGTTCGCCACCATTGTCCTCAAGCAATTTGGCACGCAACGCAATGCGGCCACTCTCAGTGAACTTGACGGCGTTGCCTGCAAAGTTGAGCAATGCCTGCCGCAGCCGTGTCGGGTCGCCGCGTAGCCACGTCGGAACGGCATCCCCGTCGACCTCAATCTTCAGCCCTTTTCCTCGTGCTGATTCCCCGATGATTGAGGCGGTATTGTCGAGAATGGCAGCGAGGTGGAAATCCGTACTTTCCAGTTGCAGTTTGCCGGCCTCTATCTTGGACAGATCGAGGATGTCGCTGATGATTGACAACAGGTGCTTGCCCGCCGTGTCGATTTTCTCCAGTCGCGCCACCTGCTCCGGTGTCGCGCCAGCGTGCTTCATCAGGTGGGTGAGTCCGATGATGGCGTTCATCGGCGTACGGATCTCGTGGCTCATGTTGGCGAGGAAGGCGCTCTTGGCCTGGTTGGCCGCCTCGGCCTGCTGGCGCGCCACGATCAACTCTGACGTGCGCTGCTCCACCAGATCCTGCAGATGATGGCGGTGATTGTCCAGTTCGATGCCAATGCGCTTCTTCTCGGTGATGTCTTCCTTAACCGCCACATAGTGGCTGATTGATCCGCCCGGCTGGCGCAGCGGCATGACGATGGCGAACTCGACGTATTCGGTGCCGTCCTTCTTGCGGTTGTGGAATTCCCCCTTCCACGGCTGCCCCTGCTCCAGGGTGTCCCACATGCCCGCATAGGTCCCGGGCGGCGTCTTGCCCGACTGCAGGATGCGGGGATTCTTACCGATCAACTCCTCGCGGGTGTAGCCGCAAATCTGCACAAACGCGTCGTTGACATACTCGATCTCGGCAGCGAGATTGGTGATGACGATGCTTTCCGGGCTCTGCTCCACGGCCAGCGACAACTTGCGCAGTGTCGCCTGGTCGCGCGCCTGGTCTTCAAGCAGGCTCAGCAGGGCGCGCCGGGATTCGTTCGCTGCCGCCTGCAATGCCACGCGCTCGGCTAGTTCCTTTTGGAATTCGGCGGTGCGTTCGGCCACCAGCTTGGCCAGATGGTCCTTCTCCTGCCGCTCCGTTCTGTGGGTGGTCTTCAGCCGGGCCATGGCCCGTACCTGGGCCACCAGTTCCGGTTCGTCGATCGGCTTGGCAAGAAACGCCTCGGCGCCGACCTCCAGCGCCTTGACACGGCTTTCGCGGTTGGCCTGCAGCGCGGTGACGAAGACCACCGGAATCGCGCTCGTTTGTTGGTCGGCCTTCAGGCGTCGGCATACCTCGTAGCCGTCCATGCCCGGCATCACGATGTCGAGCAGGATCACGTCCGGGTCTTCGGCACGTGCGAGATCGATCCCCCTGACACCGCCCAGCGCGGTCAGCACCACGCAGGCGGGCAGCACTTCCCCCGCAATGGCCTTGAGCGTGGTCAGGTTGTCCGGGTTGTCATCGATGGCAAGGATTTTAATGGCCTTGTCCGGCGGATTATTCATTCACAGGCCCCATTCTCACGCCCCAGCAGTTGCTGCATCACGCGCATCATCTCGGCACGATCTATCGGCTTCGACAGATAGCCGTCGAAGCCGTGGGCGAGGATGGATTCGCGGTCCCCTTTCATCGCACTGGCAGTCACCGCCAGCACCGGGGTGGCGCGCAGGCGCTCGTCCGCCCGTATGGCTTCCAGCGCCTGCAGGCCGTCCATTACAGGCAGCCCGATGTCCATCAGGATGATGTCGGGTTGGTGCGTGGGCGCCTGCTCAATG
>JAIPCS010000185.1 GCA_021738105.1 Sulfuritalea sp. | reverse complement strand
CGTTGGGTGACGGCACCAAATAGAGCCCATTGGTTGTGGAGCTGCGGCTCGACGAAATTGTTGCCCTGTTTGGCGGAGAAGTAGTCGGCGCTGGTGAGACGGTAATTTCGCGTATTGCGACACTGGAGAACGCCGGGCCGGGTGACTTGGCTTTTCTCGCCAATCCGAAGTACCGCGAACAATTGTATTCAACCCGCGCTGCGGCAGTCATCATGGCTGGACCGGCGGTTGATGGCTTGGCCGCAGTAATCCTGACTCCCCAGCCTTATCTTTACTACGCGCGGGTTGCGCAGTTGATCAATCCATCAACCGTAGCCGACCCCGGTATTCATCCCAGCGCCGTGATCGAAGGTGAAGTCGACGAGACCTGCAGTATTGGTCCCAACGTATGGGTGGGTCGAGGTAGTCGAATCGGTAAAAATACTGAACTGGGAGCCAACTGTAGCATCGGCCCCGATGTCGAGATCGGGGCCAACAGCCATATAGCGGCAAATGTTTGCATTTATCTCGGAAGTCGCATTGGTAACCGATGTTTGGTTCATTCCGGAGCGGTGATCGGTTCTGACGGATTCGGTTTTGCGCGTGATACGGACGGCGCCTGGGTCAAGATCCCGCAGATCGGGCGCGTGCTGATCGGAGATGACGTAGAAATTGGCGCAGGTACGACGATTGATCGAGGGGCTTTGGGCGATACCGTCATTGCAGATGGCGTCAAGCTCGACAACCAGATACAGGTTGGTCACAACGTGAAGATAGGCAGGCATACGGCGATGGCTGGATGTGTGGGCATCGCCGGCAGTGCGGAAATCGGCTCCCGCTGTACTGTAGGTGGTGGCTCGGTGATTCTCGGCCACCTGCAGATTGCGGATGACGTCAATATTTCAGCGGGTACGCTGGTAACAAAGTCGATTTCCAGGGCCGGGACATATAGCGGTACGGTTCCCTTCCTTGAACATGGCGAATGGCGAAAAAATTTTTCGCGATTGCGTCATCTAGACTCAATGGCCGATAGAATCCGGGCCCTCGAACAGCGGCTAGCAGCAATGGAGAAAAAGTCATGAGCGAAGTACGTGTCGACGAGCCGGGTGATACCCGTATGGATATACATCAGATATTGAATTACCTGCCTCATCGCTACCCGATTCTTCTGGTCGACCGCGTCCTCGAGGTGATACCCGGTGAGCGAATCACTGCGCTAAAAAACGTCAGCGTAAATGAACCCTTCTTCCCGGGTCACTATCCGCATCACCCGGTAATGCCGGGCGTGCTGATCGTTGAGGCCATGGCACAAACTGCGGCGATTCTATCTTTCAAGACCATGGCGAGCCGACCTGACGACAAGTCGGTGTACTATTTTGTCGGGATCGACAACGCCCGTTTCAAGAAGCCGGTCGGTCCCGGTGATCAATTGCAAATCGATGTCTCCCTGAAAGCCAACAAGCGTGGAATCTGGAAATTTTCAGGTGTTGCGAAAGTCGAAGGGCACGTGGTGGCAGAAGCCGATTTGATCTGCGCAGTTCGTCCTACGCCGGGATGAGTATTCATCCCACTGCCATTGTCCATCCGGGCGCGAAACTTGGTTTGAGAGTCGCGGTTGGACCCTATTCGATCGTCGGTGAGCACGTCGAAATCGGCAGCGATACGGTGATCGGTCCGCATGTCGTTATTGGTGGTCATACTCGCGTCGGACAGCATAATCATATCTTTCAGTTCTGCTCTATTGGGGAAGCTCCACAGGACAAGAAATATGCGGGTGAGCCGACCCGATTGGAGATTGGGGACCGCAATACCATACGCGAGTTCTGTACGCTCAATTGCGGAACCGCGCAAGATGTCGGGGTTACGCGATTGGGCAACGACAATTGGATCATGGCCTATGTCCATCTGGCCCACGATTGCCAGGTTGGGAATCAAACCATATTTGCCAACAATGCTCAATTGGCAGGCCATGTGCATGTGGGTGACTGGGCGATTCTTGGTGGTTTCACGGTCGTTCATCAGTTTGTTCGGATAGGAGCCCACAGTATCACTGCGATGGGTACGATACTTTTGCAGGATCTGCCTCCCTACGTCATGGCGGCCGGCAATCCTGCCGAGCCGCGCAGCATCAATTCAGAAGGCCTCAAGCGGAGAGGGTTCTCGGGCGAATCTTTGGCAGCGGTGAAGCGCGCCTACAAAACGCTGTACAAGAGCGGGATGAAGCTCGATGAAGCCCGTATCAGCCTCAAGAAGGAGTCGGCGAGCGTCCCCGAATTGGCGATTCTTTCTGATTTTCTGGCAGTATCTGGGCGAGGAATAATTCGCTGACATGGTGCGCATTGCCATGGTGGCGGGTGAAGCATCCAGTGATCAACTGGCCGCGCATTTAATCGCTGCATTAAAAAAGCATCTTCCTCAGACACAGTTCTACGGCATTGGCGGTCAGAAGATGCAGCGCGAAGGCTTTGAGTCGCTCTGGCCCGCCGAAATGCTTGCAGTTCGCGGTTATGCCGAAGTGCTGAGGCACTATCACTCGATTACGCGCGTGCGTCGCCAGCTGTTAAGCCGCCTATTGAAAGACCGTCCGGATGTATTTATTGGCGTAGACGGTTCCGATTTCAATTTGTGGCTGGAAAAGCGCCTGAAGCAGCATGGCATTCCGACCATCCATTTCGTGAGTCCTTCGATCTGGGCCTGGCGTAAAAAACGTCTGAGCAAGATCGAGCAATCGGTCAGTCATATTCTCGCGCTATATCCGTTCGAGCCTGATCTTTACCGTCAAACAAGCGTTAAATGCAGCTATGTCGGGCATCCGCTGGCTGATGTGATTCCGCTAGAAATAAGTCAGCGTGAAGCTCGCGAGCAACTCGGTCTGGCCCAGGATAGACCGGTAATCGCTTTGCTGCCAGGCAGCCGACAGTCGGAACTGCACTTCATGGCCGAAACTTTTATCGAGACAGCCAGGCTGTTGCTGTCGCGCTATCCACAATCCATTTTTCTCGTTCCTCTGGTTTCCCGGGAAACGCGAACGCAGTTTGAAACCGCACTGTGGAAGCTGAAGGCAGATGAAATGCCGTTTACCTTGATGTTTGGTCATGCAGCCGATGCCGTGGCCGCCAGCGACGTGGCACTGGTAGCCAGCGGTACAGCGACTTTGGAAGCGGCGCTGGTAGGTCGTCCAATGATCATCGCCTACAAAATGTCACCGTGGTCCTGGCGGCTGATGCGGGGGATGCGCTATCTTCCTTGGGTAGGGCTGCCAAATATCCTTGCCGGGCGCTATGTCGTGCCGGAGTTTCTGCAAGATGAGGCGTCACCAGAGAATCTTGCTCAAGCACTCGGCAACCTTCTGGTCGATCGTCAGGCGTGTAGTGCCATCGCGCGCGTGTTTGGCAGTATTCACCGCTTGTTACGCCAGAATACAGCCCAGAAGGCGGCTGATGCGGTACTTCCCTATTTGCAGAAGGCATGATGCGACTGATCTGCGGTGTCGACGAAGCTGGACGAGGTCCACTTGCCGGGCCGGTATACGCTGCTGCTGTGATTCTCGACCCGGGCAAAGCCATTAAAGGCCTGGCCGACTCCAAAAAACTTTCCGAGCGAAAGCGTGAGCAACTTGCGCTGGAAATCCGAGAGAAAGCCTTGGCCTTCGGTATTGCATTTGCCTCGGTTGAAGAGATAGACAGTATCAATATCCTGCAGGCAACCCTGTTGGCGATGCGTCGCGCGGTGGAAGCACTTGGTGTCAAACCTGAAGAAGCCTTGATCGATGGCAATCGCTGCCCTCATTTGTCGATGCCAGCGCGCGCGATTGTAGGTGGAGACGCGACGGAGCCGGTAATTTCGGCGGCGTCCATTCTCGCCAAGACGGCGCGTGATGCCGAAATGCGCGAGCTTCATCAGGCGTTTCCACAATATGGACTGGATCGGCACAAGGGCTATGACACAGCGGTACATCGGGCAGCGCTGGAGTTGCATGGGCCAAGCTTTTTCCATCGCAAGAGTTTTAGACCAGTCAGGATTTTGCTCGATGCAGCAAATGTACATGACGATTGATAGTCTGATTCCAGGGACAGTTCATCGTATTCCTTGTCGAACGCAAGGGATTCGTCAATGACTGTTCGTCACATAAGCTCGCGCGACAATTCGACGTTCAAACATTTGCGTGCTTTGAATGATGATCCACGCCAATACGAACTTGCCTTGCTTGATGGAGTTCATCTGGTTGCCGAATGCCTCAGCCGTGGCGTCAAAATTCAGCAACTGCTGATGAGTGAGAGCGGACAGCTGAATCCGGAAATTGACCGCTTGTTGAAAGCTGCAGAGGGTATTGACTGCCTGGTCATGCGCGATGCCATGTTTCGTGAGCTATCCGGAATGGGAACACCCACCGGCATTGCCGCGGTCATGGAGATTCCTTCTGCGCCTTCTGACGAAATCAAGGGCGATGCGCTTTTGCTCGATGCGGTACAGGATGCAGGAAACGTAGGAACCATATTGCGCACTGCAGCTGCGGCCGGGGTACGCGACATTGTTCTTGGAAAAGGCTGTGCCGGTGCCTGGTCATCGCGCGTGCTGCGTGCCGGGCAGGGTGCACATTTTTCGCTGGCGATACGCGAAAAGGCAGATTTGAACGCTTTTCTGGCGAATGGTTCGGCGACGTCGGTAGCCACGGTAGCGAGCGGAGGCGTCAATCTTTATGAGCTTGAGCTTTCCGGTCCGATTTTTTGGCTTGTCGGCAACGAAGGGTCGGGGCTGGCAATGGAATACATCGAGGCTGCAGATGTTCGTGTCACGATTCCGTTGGCAGACAAGACCGAGTCACTTAACGTGGCTGCGGCAACCGCTGTGTGTTTGTTCGAGCAGGTTCGCAGACGGGCAGGGCAAGGGAGCCCGGCAAAACAGGACGCAAAATAAAAAGGCCCGCGCAAGGCGGGCCTCAATGAATTTCTGAACGCTGCGCTTATTTTTTCTTGGCAGCCTTCTTGCCGGCCACGGCGGCCTTGAAGGTGGCTCCGGCAGTGAAGCGCGGAACTGTTGTTGCAGCAATTTTGAGTTCCTTGCCTGTTTGCGGGTTACGGCCGACGCGTGCGGCGCGCTTGGACGATTTGAAGCTACCGAATCCAACCAGGGTAACGGTATCGCCCTTGGAAACAGCCTTGACAATGGCAGCCATCACAGCCGACAGGGCTTTCTCGGCGGCGGCCTTGCTGATGTCGGCTTCTTTGGCGGTGATTTCGATCAGTTCAGACTTGTTCATGTGTGACCTCGTGAAAGTGTTGTGAGTGGTGAAGGTAATGGATGGTGGTGAAAGCGATGTTGTTAGCGGCGGGTTGAATTTTATGCGAACGGTAAATTGAGTGGAAAACAAATTTTTCGGGCGCTTGCCTAACGCGGCACTTTATCAAAACTTTTAAGTAAAGGTTCAGGCCCGCAAAACTTTTACCATGGATGCTTCTTACAGTCTATCGACCTTTACCAAGTCGGCGAATAATATGCCGGAAGGAGAAAGAGGTGCATGGCAAAGGCGATAAAATACCTTCTTTCGACGGCCAGTGGGAATTCGCTGAAGAATATTTTTTTGTTTGCCTTTCCCCGATGAATCCAGGGATGCTTTTATTAAGGACGCGACGCCAATGGAATTTGACTGGTGGCACTGGATTATTCTTGGCCTAGGTTTGGGGCTGGTTGAGTTGGTGGTCCCCAGCTTTTTTGTCATCTGGTTTGGTCTCGGCGCGGTGCTTGTCGGCGTGGCTTTGTTGCTGGTGCCGGCCATGGGCTTTACGGCGCAGATCCTGCTTTGGACGCTGACATCTATTGCGATGACCGTGCTCTGGTTCAAGGTCCTGCGCAAGGAAGGTGGCAAGACGCGTTCGGGTCAGGCAAACGAGGCATTGGGTGAAATCGGTATTCTGGTGCGGGCCATCGAACCGCTGGGTGTTGCTTCGGCGCGCGGAGAAGTCCGCTTCCAGAAGCCGATACTCGGTTCCGATATCTGGCCATGCCTGGCCGACGAAGCGATTGCGGCAGGGGAACGTGTCCGGGTACTGGCTATTGATGGCCAGTTGTTGAAAGTTGGGAAAGACTGAAGGGAAGCATCATGGGCGATCTCGCATTTGTTGTAGTTGCACTGTTTGTTTTCGTCGCCGTAACGATTGCCAAAGGTGTACGCATCGTCCCTCAGGGTGAGGAATGGATCGTCGAGCGCCTGGGGAAATACCACACCACGTTGCATCCGGGTCTGAACATCATCGTTCCATATTTTGACCAGGTACGTTACAGGCTGGTGACCAAGGACATCATCCTCGATGTCCAGGAGCAGGAGGTTATTACCAAGGACAACGCGGTGATACGGACCAATGCGATCGCCTTTATCAAGGTCACCGATCCGATTAAGGCGGTGTACGGCGTGACGGATTTTTCCGAAGCCATTCGCAACATGATCATGACCACGCTGCGCTCGATCATTGGCGAGATGACGCTCGACGAGGCGCTTTCCAACCGTGACAAGATC
>JAIPCS010000184.1 GCA_021738105.1 Sulfuritalea sp. | reverse complement strand
GGCGTCTCTGAACCCGGCGGCGGCTCGGATGTCGCGGCGATCAAGACGACTGCAAGGAAAGACGGCAACGACTATGTTATCAACGGCAGGAAGATGTGGATCACCAACGGCATGAAGGCCGACTGGTGCTGTCTGCTGGTCAATACCTCGGATGGCGCGCCGCACAAAAACAAATCGTTGATCATGGTGCCATTGAATACCCCCGGCATCAGCCGCCAGAAGATACACAAGATCGGCATGGACGCCTCCGACACTGCGCAACTCTTCTTCGACGACGTGCGCGTGCCGATCGCGAACGTGATTGGCCAGGAGGGTATGGGCTTCACTTACCAGATGCTGCAATTTCAGGAGGAACGCCTGTGGGGTGCAGCGAGCAGCTTGCGCATGATGGACAACATGATCGACCAGACCATCGAGTACACCCGCGAGCGCAAGGCCTTCGGCAAATCCATACTCGACAACCAGGTGGTGCATTTCCGCCTGGCTGAACTACGCACCGAAGTTGAAGCGTTGCGCTCATTGACGTATCGCGCCGTGGAAGACTATGTGGCCGGCAAGGACGTGACCAAGCTGGCTTCGATGGCCAAGCTCAAATGCGGCCGTCTCGACCGCGAAGTCGCCGATGCCTGCCTGCAGTATTGGGGCGGCATGGGCTACACACTGGACAACCCGGTTTCCCGCGCCTGGCGCGACGGCCGTCTGGTATCGATCGGCGGTGGCGCCGATGAAGTCATGCTCGGCATTATCGCCAAGCTCGAAGGCACGCTGCCGCGTAATGCTTAAAACCAAGGCAAGCCATAAAAGGTGCAGAAAAGAGCTTTGGCCGTTCTCTGTGGCCTCTGTGACCTCTGTGGCTAAAAGGTTTTGAATTGAGTACTTATACCAAGATACTGATTGCCAATCGCGGCGAGATCGCCTGCCGCATCATGCGTACGGCTCGCACGCTGGGCTACCGCACGGTCGCGGTTTACTCTGACGCCGATGTTGATGCACTTCACGTGAAACTGGCCGATGAAGCAGTACACATCGGCCCCGCACCGGCCGCCGGGTCCTACCTGGACATCGCAGCCGTCCTGAATGCAGCAAAGCGTACCGGTGCCGACGCGATACATCCGGGTTACGGCTTCCTCAGCGAGAACGCCGGCTTCGCCCAAGCCTGTCTTGACGCAGGCCTGGTGTTTATCGGCCCGCCTCCGGCCGCCATTACCGCGATGGGCGACAAGGCCGATGCCAAGCGGCGCATGCTTGCCGCCGGTGTGCCCACCGCCCCGGCCTACCTGGGTGAAGATCAAAGCGACGAAGTACTGCGTGTCGAAGCGGACAGGCTCGGTTATCCGCTGCTGGTCAAGGCCGTTGCCGGCGGCGGCGGTCGCGGCCTGCGACCCGCGCTCAATGCCGGAGAACTGGCAGAAGCGCTGGCCGGCGCACGACGTGAGGCCCTCGCCGCTTTCGGCAACGCGACGCTGATGCTGGAGCGCCTGATTCTCGACAGCCGGCATATCGAAATCCAGATTTTTGCCGACGCCCACGGCAATGCCGTGCATCTGGGCGAACGTGACTGCACCGCCCAACGCCGGCGCCAGAAGGTCATCGAGGAGGCACCCTCGCCCATCGTCACACCCGAAATGCGCGCAGCCATGGGACACGATGCCGTTGCCGCTGCACTGGCTGTCGATTATCGTGGTGCGGGTACGGTCGAGTTCATCGTTGATCGGGATCTACGTCACTACTTTCTCGAAATGAATACGCGCCTGCAAGTCGAGCACCCGGTCACCGAAATGATCACCGGACTGGATCTGGTCGAGTGGCAGTTGCGCGTCGCAGCCGGCGAACCGCTGCCACTGCGCCAGGAGGAAATCCGATTCGACGGCCATGCCATTGAAGCGCGACTCTACGCCGAAGATCCCTATTCGGGTTTTGCACCGCAGACCGGAACGGTGCTGCGTTTCCGCCCGGATGATGCGCTGCGACCCGGCCTGCGAATCGATACCGGTATTGTTCAGGGAGATACGATCACGCCTCACTATGACCCGATGCTGGCGAAAGTGATTGCTCACGGGCGAGATCGCGGCGACGCGATCCGGCGTCTGACGGCGGCGCTGGAAGATGCGCCCTTGCTCGGACTCCACACCAACGGCCGCTTTCTGCGCGACCTGATCAACCACGACCGGTTCCGCACCGCGAGCCTGCACACCGCGCTGCTCGACGAATGGGTCACCGAAGGCGAGGCCATCCTGAAACGCCCGCAGCCGACAGATGCCGATTGGCAACTGGCCGCCGCGCTGTTTGCCGGTCAGAGCGGCTGGCGTTCTGCCAGCGTCGCCGGATTCGACCTGACACTGATCTGCGGCGACGAAACGAAGCGACTGCGCATCGCGTCGGAGGGATACTGCTTAAAAGTCGGCGATGGCGACACGGCAACTCAAATGCAATGGCAGGCGATAGAAGACAGCAGCTTGCGTTACACGCAAGACGGAATGATGCGCCATGCCATCGCGCAGCACGTGGACGACAGACTTTTTCTGGCCCGCGAAGCGGCGGTGTTCGTCTTCAAGGAGGCCTCACCCGTCCCCGTTGTCACCACCGAACACGATCCGCGCTACGCCAATGCGGCCGTCGCCGGTACCGTTGCAAGCCTGAAAGTCGGCGCTGGTGACACGGTGATCGCAGGGCAAACCCTGGCCATCATCGAAGCCATGAAAATGGAAATGCGTGTCACGGCCAACGCTGCCGGTAAGGTTGTCGCAGTCCGGGCACGAGTTGGTGATCAGATTGAAGCCGGTGCCGTATTGGTCGAACTGAAGATTGAGGAGACGTAATGCAAGCCACTGACAAAGCCGTTCTGACCTGCGCGCTGACCGGCGTTCTGACCGATCCGCAACAACACCCGGTGCCTGTCACCCCACAGCAGATGGCGACAGCGGCGAAAGAAGCCTATGACGCGGGTGCGGCCATCATGCATGTGCATTTGCGACGCCAGGAGCCGGGCATGGGTCACCTGCCCTCCTGGGACCCGAACGTCGCGGCCGAGATTATCGACGCGATTCGAGACGCCTGCCCCGGTGTCATCATCAACCTCACCACCGGCGTGATCGGCGCCGACATTTCTGGCCCCGCCGCCTGCATCCGCCGCGTCAAGCCGGAGATCGCCGCCTGCAATGCCGGCACGCTGAACTATCTGAAATTGCGCAACGACGGGCACTGGGCCTGGCCGCCCATGGTCTTCGACAATCCCGTGGAAAAGGTGCAGGCCTTTCTCGACGTGATGGCGGAAACCGGCACCCGTCCCGAGTTCGAATGCTTCGATGTCGGCATCGTGCGTTCGGTCGGCATGTATCGCCAGGCTGCGATGTCACCACAACTCGCGGATCAAGCCGAATACAATTTCGTCATGGGCGTGGCCTCGGGCATGCCGATCGACGCCGACTTGCTGCAATTGCTGCTGCGCTGGATCGAGCCGGATTCACCATGGCAGGCCACCCTGATCGGTCGCCAGGAGATCTGGCCGCTGCACCAGCGCGTCGCCGAATTGGGCGGCATGCTGCGCAGCGGTCTCGAGGACACCTTCTATCTGCCGGACGGTAGCCGCGCCAGCGGCAACGGCGTGTTGATCGAAGCACTCGCACAATGCGCGCGCAACGCCGGGCGCGAGGTTGCCAGCCCCGCCGAAGCCCGCGTGGCACTGGGGCTCGCCGGACCATAAAACCCCAAGTCAAACACCGATAAATTCGTGCTATCAGGGCATCCACGCCCTTTCGAACACCATCGAAAAGCCGTGCTATCGTCGCGCCCATGAAAACCATCCGCTCCGTCACCATCGATCTCGATGGCACCCTGCTCGATACCGTCCCCGACCTCGCCGCGGCTGCCAACGGCATGATGCGCGAACTCGGACGGCCCGAATTTGAAATCGAAACTGTCGCGGCGTTTGTCGGTCGCGGCATTCCGAAGCTGGTTGAACGCTGCCTGCCCGATCTTGACGCCGCCGCTCTGGAACAGGCCCAGGGCATATTCAAGAAGCACTACGCCATCGAAAACGGCCGCTGTTCGAAGCCCTTTCCCGGCGTACTCGAAGGGCTGCAGGCACTGCGTGCGGCGGGTTTGCCGCTGGCGGTGATCACCAACAAGGCCGCTGCCTTCACCGAGCCATTGCTGAGCGCGACACACTTGTCGATCTGGTTCAATTTTGCGGTTTCCGGGGACAGCCTGCCGGAGAAAAAGCCGCACCCGATGCCCTTGCTGCATGCCTGTCAGCGGCTCGGCACCGCACCCGCGGAGAACCTGCACATCGGCGACTCCAAGCATGATGCTGCAGCCGCGCGCGCCGCTGGCTGTCCGGTATTCCTGGTGCCTTACGGCTACAACGAGGGCGAAGACGTGCAAGGAATCGACTGCGATGCTATAGTCTCGTCGCTGCTCGATGCCGCTCACCGTATCGCCAGCGCCGACTTTTTCGACTCACGGAAAACTGCCTGACATGCTCCACCGCAATTTGCACATGACACGGAAACATGCCCTCGGGGCGGAGGCCTGGCCCTGGCGGCCCTGGCTCTCCCGCGCTATCTGAGCGCCTGATTTCCCTCGCGGCGGCACGTTCCGACCGCGATCCTGTCATTGCAGCAGTCGTACTTGTGGAGTTCCCATGATTGAATCCGAATTCAACCGCCTTGCGGCGGAGGGCTATAACCGTATTCCGGTGACGCTCGAGACGTTTGCCGACCTCGACACACCGCTGTCCATCTATCTCAAGCTGGCCAACGATCCCTACTCCTACCTGCTCGAATCCGTGCAGGGCGGCGAGCGCTTCGGTCGCTACTCATTCATCGGCCTGGCCGCCAGCACGCGTATCGCCGTGGTCGATGGCGCCATCATGCTGCTCACAGGCAACCGCGTCGCCGAGCGGCGCGACCACACCAATCCGATGAGCTACATCAGCGAGTTCATGTCTCGCTTCAAGGTTCCCGATCTGCCCGGACTGCCACGCTTCTGCGGCGGGCTGGTGGGGGCTTTCGGCTACGACACGGTGCGCTACATCGAAACCAAACTGGCGCAAAGGAAGACACCCGATCCACTCGGCGTGCCCGACATCCTGCTGCTGCTTTCCGAAGAGATCGCCATCGTCGACAACCTCTCCGGCAAATTGACGCTGGTGGTGTATGCCGAGCCGGGATTTCCCGGCGCATGGAAACAGGCCCAGGCCAGACTCAAGGAATTGCTGGCAAAACTGCGCGCACCGGTGACGATTCCCGCCGAAGTGCACACCCGTTCCGCGCCCGCAGTTTCCGAATTCGGCGAAGAAGCCTTCAAGGCCGCAGTGCGACGCGCCAAGGAATACATCGTCGAGGGCGACATCATGCAAGTGGTGCTCTCGCAGCGCATGAGCAAACCTTTTGCCGCCAGCCCTCTGGCGCTCTACCGGGCACTGCGCACGCTGAACCCCTCGCCCTACATGTTCTATTTCAACTTCGAGGACTTTCATGTGGTCGGCGCCTCGCCCGAGATTCTGGTCCGTGTTGAGGAAGAAAACAGCCAGATGCATGGCACCAAGCGCGTCACCGTGAGGCCCATCGCCGGTACGCGCAGACGCGGCGCCACTGTTGCCGAAGACGAGGCGCTGGCCGCTGATCTGCTGGCCGACCCGAAAGAGCGCGCCGAGCACCTGATGCTGCTCGACCTGGGGCGCAACGACATCGGCCGCATCGCCAAGACCGGCACGGTCAAAGTCAACGACCAGTTCATCGTCGAGCGTTACTCGCACGTGATGCACATCGTGTCCAATGTCGAGGCCGAGCTGAAAGACGATGAAAGCGCCCTGGGCGTACTCAAGGCCACCTTCCCCGCCGGTACGGTTTCCGGTGCACCGAAAGTGCGGGCCATGGAAATCATCGACGAGTTGGAACCCTCGAAGCGCGGCATCTATTCCGGCAGCGTCGGCTACCTCGGCTTCAACGGTGACATGGATCTGTGCATTGCGATCCGTACCGCCGTCATCAAGGATGGACAAATTCATGTCCAGGCCGGTGCCGGCATCGTCGCCGATTCGGATCCCGATTCGGAATGGCAGGAAACGCTGAGCAAGGCACGCGCCCAGTTGCGTGCCGCCGAGATGGCCGAAGCCGGCCTCGATACGCGTTTTGACTGACAGGGAGGCTGCCATGCTTTTGATGATCGATAACTACGACAGCTTCACCTACAACCTGGTGCAGTATTTCGGCGAACTCGGTGAGGACGTCAAAGTCTTTCGCAACGATGCCATCACGGTGAAGGAAATCGTCGCCATGCAGCCGGACCGCATTGTCATCTCGCCCGGCCCTTGCACCCCGGCGCAAGCCGGAATATCGGTCGCGACAATCACCGAATTCGCCGGCAAGATACCGCTGCTTGGCGTTTGCCTGGGTCACCAAAGCATCGGCGCGGCATTCGGCGGCGAAATCGTGCATGCCAAGCGGCTCATGCACGGCAAGACTTCGCCGGTGGCTCACGAGGGCAAAGGTGTATTCACCGGTTTGCC
>JAIPCS010000183.1 GCA_021738105.1 Sulfuritalea sp. | reverse complement strand
GGCATGCCGGGCGCACCGGTTGCAGAACCGAAGAAAGGCGACAAGCGCTTCGCCGCCGCGCAATGGGAAGAACATTTCCTGTTTGATTTCATCAAACAGAGCTACCTCATCAGCGCCCGCCACATCCATGACGCAGTCAGCAATGTGGAGGGTCTCGAAGACATCTCAAAAAAGAAGGTGAATTTCTTTACCCGCCAATTCATCGATGCGCTGTCGCCCTCGAACTTCGCAGCGACCAACCCGGAAGTATTGCGCGAAACCGCCAGAACTCAGGGACAGAATCTGCTCAACGGATTGAACAATCTGTTACGCGACATTGAAGATGGCGATGGTCAGCTGCGCGTCAAGATGACCGACCCCTCGGCATTCGAGATGGGCAAAAACGTGGCCACCACGCCCGGCAAGGTGGTTTTCCAGAATGAAATGATTCAGCTGATCCAGTTCACACCGACCACCAAGCAACAATACAAGCGCCCGCTGCTGATCATCCCGCCCTGGATCAACAAGTACTACATCCTCGATCTGCGCGAAAGCAATTCCTATATCAAGTGGGCTACCGACCAGGGACACAGCGTGTTTGTCATTTCCTGGGTCAACCCGGATGCCAAACTGGCGATGAAGGGCTTTGACGACTATCTGACCGAAGGTGCACTGGCGGCCATCGACAAGGTTTGCGAGCAAACCGGCGAAAAGGAACTGAACCTGATCGGCTACTGCCTGGGTGGTACGCTGCTCGGCTCAACCATGGGCTACATGGCTGCCAAGAAAGACAAGCGCATTGCTTCGGCCACCTTCTTTGTCGCGCTGCTCGATTTCTCGATCCCGGGCGAACTCGGCGTCTTCATCGACGAAGGGCAGGTTGCCAGCCTCGAAAAGAAAATGGAAGAACGTGGTTTTCTGGAAGGCTCGGAGATGGGCGGCACGTTCAACATGCTGCGCTCCAACGACCTGATCTGGACCTTCGTGGTCAACAACTACCTGATGGGCAAGGACCCCTTCCCCTTCGACCTGCTGTACTGGAATTCCGACTCCACGCGCATGCCTTACAAGATGCACAGCTACTACCTGCGCAATATGTACCTGAACAATCTCCTGCGCGAACCCGGCGGCATCACCCTGCTCGATACTCCGATCGATCTGTCCAAGGTCAAGACGCCGTCCTACTTCATCTCGACCATCGAAGATCACATCGCCCCGTGGCGCAGTGTTTATCTCGGCTCGACCGTACTCGGCGGACCGGTCCGCTTCGCGCTCGGCGGCTCGGGACATATTGCCGGCATCGTCAATCCACCATCGGCGAACAAATATGGCTTCTGGACCAATGATGTCAAAACCCAGCCCGCGACTCCGGACGAATGGTTCGAAGGCGCGACGCAGCACGAAGGCTCCTGGTGGACCGATTGGCAAAAGTGGATCACCGACCTGGACGACACCAAAGTTCCGGCTCGCGACCCCGCCAAGGGCAAACTCAAGGTGATCGAGGATGCTCCGGGTACATTTGTCAGCTTCCGCCTCGACACTCAGAAAAAAAAGAAGAAGTGACCGCAGTACGTCTGCATCGATCAACGGGCGCGGAGCCGCAGGGCTGCGCGCCCGTGTGTTAACTGCTTCAACCCGATGCCGGCCCCGGCTGAGCATTCGCATCCAGGCTCTCCACCAAGGAAGGTGGTGCTGGACACCAATATTCTTGTCTCACTTTACGTTTTTTCCGACAGCCGGTTTGCGCCCATGCGGACCCGGATAGAAAGCGGCGAGTGGCAGGCAATCACCAATCCAGCCTGTTTCGAGGAATTTCGCCGCGTTCTGGGTTACCCCCTGTTCACCCTCTCGCCCGAAGAACAAAAAAGTGCTCTGGAGGCCTATCAAGACAAGGTTTTCGACGCGGGCGGTGCGCCATCGGGAAGTACGAGCCTGCCACGCTGCGCTGACCGCGACGACCAGAAGTTCCTTGAGCTGGCCCGCGACAGCACCGCCGACTGGCTGGTAACGGCCGACAAGGCTTTGCTTCGCCTGGCGCGGCGCGATCGGTTGCGTGGGCTGTTCCGTATCCTGACCCCGGAAATGGCACTTGCTGAAGTTTGATGACATGAACGCGAATCGCATGGCTGGCGACAACAGCGACGAAAAATCCGCAATTTCCTGCAGCAATTGCTCGGCATGTTGTTGCCAGCTCGAGGTGATGCTGATGGGCGACGATGACATTCCGGCTAAATTGAGCATCGAAGACCGATGGGGTGGATCGGTGATGCGACGCCTTGATGATGGATGGTGTATCGCAGTTAACCGCGACACCATGAAGTGCAGCATTTATGAGATTCGGCCCGAGGTGTGTCGTGAATATCAGGTCGGAGACAACGACTGCATCATCGAGAGGACGCGGCATTTTGTCGACGGCGGAGGTTCAGGTGTCCATCCGCAGTGGCCGATAAAGTTGCAGGCGACATGAACAGCGCGCAGCCGAAGAACCCGCTGCACGGCATGACGCTGGAAGCCATCCTGAATGCCCTGGTTTCCGGCTACGGCTGGCATGGTCTCGGGCAGCGGATCAATATACGATGCTTCAATCACGAACCCAGCATTGCCTCCAGTCTCAAATTTCTGCGCCGCACACCCTGGGCCCGGGAACAGGTCGAGATGCTCTATCTGGCCATGCAAAAACGCGAAACCGATAATGACGGGGCCCATCATGACTTATGAAGAACATCTCGATGAAGTGACGACGCTCATTACCGAAAAATACGGTACGAGTGACGAAGATGCGATCCGGATGGTAATGGCGGCACAGGCCGATGACTTCTTCACCAAGCACGACGACGACCCGTCCATCTGCACGCTGGAACGCGCGGGACGGGACGCCAAATTTGTCTTCAAGAAATACAAATAACTGAAGTACGAAGTTTCGTGTGTGCCTTGCCTCAGGTTTTTGCTCGCGACCCGATCACAAAGCCGGCCAGTTGCCGCGCAATTTGAGCGACGCTTCTTGAACCATCGGGCCGATACCATTGCACGGTCCAATTCAGCATTCCCATCAGGAACAATCGCGCCATCGTGCTGTCGTCGTCGACGAGTCCGGCGCGTTTCAGATCCTTCAGGATTTTTTGCCACATCAGTTCGTAGCGGTCCTTGAGCAGCACGACCTCTGCCAGAACTTCGGGATTCAGATGGCGACTTTCATGCAGCAATGTGGCGGCAAAGTCGCGTCCTTCTTCACCCAGCAGCTGGTCGAGATGGGCATGCAACATGGCCTCGAAGGTGGTTCGCGGCGAGTTGCCGGAGGCGGCAGCTTTTGCAACGGCTTCGTGGATCGCAAGAATGCCTTCCAGAACGACGGCGCCAAGCATGTCCTGTTTGGTCTTGAAGTGGTAGAAGGGCGAACCCGAACGCATGCCGACGGCGCCGGCAATGTCGCGGATGGTTGTCGCTGAATAGCCTTTTTCATGAAACAGCCGCCCGGCGGCGCGCACGATGTCGGCACGTCGATTGGGTTCCTCAACTCTGGCGACGGCCTTACTCCTTGAAGTGGCCATGGCGACCTTCTCCTTCCCGGAATCGATCGGCACCGGATCGTGCGTCGCCACTAGCCAGGGAGATTGCACCGTGACGGCATTCGTTGACCAGCGCCTCCGGCAAGGACAGACCCCACTGCTCGTAGCTGGAAAGCCGGTCATGGCGCAGGCAGGTCTGCGGAAAGGCGGCAATCTGTGCGGCAAGCGCTTCGGCCCCAGCGCGTGCCTGACCATCATCCACCAGCCGATTGGCGAGACCAATCGCCAGCGCCTCCTCGGCGCCGACCCGGCTTCCCGTGAGGATCAAATCGAGCGCGCGCGAGTGGCCGATCAGCCGCGAAAGACGGATCGTGCCGCCGTCGATCAGCGGTACTCCCCATCGTCGGCAGAACACGCCAAAAGTCGCTGAAGTTTCCATGACGCGCAGGTCGCACCAGAGCGCGAGCTCCAGTCCGCCGGCCACGGCAAAACCTGCAACGGCCGCAATCACCGGTTTCGATAACAACATCCGGCTGGGCCCCAGCGGCGCATCGCCTGCGTCACTGAGCTGCCAGTCGTCCGGCTTGGCAACAAAAGACTTGAGGTCGGCGCCAGCACAGAAGTGTTCGCCGCTACCGCACAATACGGCGACACTGGCCGTGGGATCGGCGTCGAATTCGCGAAAAGCCTCCGCCAACGCCAGCGCCGTGGCGCGATCGATCGCATTGCGCGCTGCAGGCCGGTCAATGATGATTGTGGTGACCGCACCCTTGCTTTCGATCAGTACACTCACGGAGCCGGCCGTTCTATCGCTTCATTGTCAAAGTCGCCTGCGGCTCGCGCTTCACTGTTAGCGACAAGCTTCGGGTACATCGCAAGCATGTCGGCCACCAGTTGCTCATAGGGCAGATCATCGAACTCGCCGCGCTGTTTGACATACTCCATGTGCAGCTGATTGGCAGAATTGTAGGGATGCATTTGCGAGTCATTTTCTCCGTCAAAATCGAGCGGCCGCACACCGAAGCGCTGACACATGTCCAGATTGAAGGCAGGCGTCGCCTTGACCCATTTGCCGTCGAGATAGAGGCTGACATAGCCATGCCAGGCGTAAATGTCGGTACCGAGCAGAGCCGCCAATTTTTCCGTCGTCAGGTGGTTCTTTACATCCGCGAATCCCGGTCGCGCCGGAATACCGACAGCGCGCAAATAGGCGGCATACAACAGCGCCTTGGGCACGCAGTAGCCGACCCGATTGATCAGCGTGGTGCTGGCGCGCATCGCCTCCCGCTGCATGCTGGCGCTGTAGGGGTCGTAACGGATGCCGTCGCGCACGGCGTAATAAAGGACAAGCGCCTTTTGCTTCGCAGTTGCCGTATCGCCAGAACCGAGTTTTGTCGCGATGAAATCCTGGACCACCGGATGGTGGTAATCGAGAAACTCCGTGGCGGCGAGCCAGGCCGGGTTGTCGCCATTCATGCGGCAGGCCACGCACGATCAAGGATAGTGGCAAAGTCAGTGGCGGCCGGCAGTGTGCCAAAAGTCGTGCCCCAATGACCGGGCGTCAGGCGCGAGGCACAAAATGCCAGCGCCACCGGCTCCGGCGCATGGCTCAACAGCAGCGCACCCTGCATCGCCAGTGCAATTCCTTGCGTCAACTCGCGGGCGCGGATTTCGATGTCCTGCGGAGTGTTCAAACCGTCTTTCAGTCGTGCCACGTAGGCATCGAACGCCTTGTTCTTGCCTAACGCCGGCGCGATCTCAGCGGTCAGCACTTCGACGCTACGCGGGTGTCTTGCCATCGCACGCAGTGTGTCGAGGCACATGACGTTGCCCGAGCCTTCCCAGATCGAGTTCAAGGGGCTCTGCCGGAACAGGCGCGGCATCGGTCCCTCATCGACATAGCCATTGCCACCGTGCACTTCCATTGCCTCGGCCACCAGCGTCGGGCAGCGCTTGCAGACCCAGTATTTCGCCACCGGGGTGAGTATCCGGCGCAACAGGCCTTCGGCTTCATCCTCCTGTGCATCAAAGGCGCGCGCCAGGCGCAACGACAAGGCAGTGGCCGCTTCGGTTTCCAGCGCCATGTCGGCCAGCACATTCATCATCAACGGCTGCTCGCGCAGCAGTTTGCCGAAGGCGGAACGCAAAGACGTGTGGTGCATGGCCTGGGACAAGGCTCCACGCATGATGCCGGTGCTGCCGATCGCGCAGTCCAGTCGGGTATACACGCCCATCTCCAGCACGGTCGGGATGCCGCGTCCTTCCTCGCCGACCAGCCAGCCGCGCGAGCCCCAGAACTCCGCCTCGGTGCCGGCATTGGAGCGATCCCCCAGTTTGTCCTTGAAGCGCTGGATACGGATCTCGTTGAGCTCACCTTCCGGCGTCCAGCGCGGAACAAAAAAGCAGGACAAGCCTTTGGGCGATTGGGCTGTCACCAGGAAGGCATCGCACATCGGTGCAGACAGAAACCACTTGTGCCCGACAATGCGCCAACTCCCGTCATTCAGTGGCTCGGCCCGCGTGGTATTGGCGCGCACGTCGGAGCCCCCCTGCTTTTCGGTCAGGCCCATACCGATCAACACGCCTTTTTTTTGCTCAACCGGAATGAAGCGCGGGTCGTACTCGCGCGAAAGCAGTTTCGGCATCCATTCGCGGGCGATTTCCGGCACATGGCGCAGCACGGGTACGGCGCCATACGTCATGGTGGTCGGACACAGGGATCCATCCTCGATTTCGGCGAACATCACATAGGCGGCGGCGCGAGCAACGTGGGCGCCGGGCTTGGGATCGGCCCAGGGGCCGGTATCGCAACCATGGCGCTTGAGCCAGCCGAGGCACTCATGCCATGAGGGATGGAATTCAACCTCGTCACGGCGGTTGCCGTAGCGGTCAAACAGTCGGGGCTGCGGCGGATTGACGTTGGCCAGACGGCCATGCTCAATCCATTCCGCCCTGCCGACTTCGGCGCCACGCGCCATCAGCCAGCCATGTGCCCAGTTGGCGCCTTCGCGCGCCACGGCTTCCTGCAACGGCAGATTGTTGGTGTAGGCGTTGTAGTTTTCCAGCGCA
>JAIPCS010000182.1 GCA_021738105.1 Sulfuritalea sp. | reverse complement strand
CAATTGCCTGGCCTCCAGCCATACCGCGCGATCCCGATGCAACAGCCAACAGATTAAGCATTTCGAGCTGCCTTGCCGCCGCCAACCCTGTCAGTCGATTCGAAAGTGCCTGAAACGCCAGTGTTTGCAGGGCGTCTCCAACAAGAAGCGCCGTCGCTTCGTCAAAGGCAACATGACAGGTAGGTTTGCCGCGGCGCAGTATGTCATCATCCATGCAAGGCAGGTCGTCGTGCACCAGCGAATAGGCGTGGACCAGTTCGACAGCAATAGCCGGAGCTCCCAGAACCTGAATGTCAGCACCGAAAATTTCGCCAGCAGCGTGACAAAGCAAGGGGCGTACGCGTTTGCCCCCTCCCAGCACCGAGTAGCGCATGGCTTCATGCAGACGCGCGGGTGCGATCCCGGGCGACGGCAGGGCGGCGTCCAGCGCGGTTTCTGTGCGTTGCTGGATGTCCGACATCCAGTCCAGAAAATTCATCGCTGGTCAGCCTTCCTGATCGTTGCCGGATTCGGGATCAAAATCGCGCAGGCCATTGGCATCGAGGATTTGTATTTGCTGTTCGGCGGCCGTCAGTGTTTCCTGGCACTGACGCAGCAATTCCATTCCGCGCTTATAGGCATCCAGCGCATCCTGCAATGGCATCTGACCGGCCTCCATCGCGGCAACGATGTGTTCAAGCTCGCCAAGGGCGTTTTCGAACGATGGAGTTCCTGCACTCGCTGGATCTGGAATCTGTGGATTAGGTTTAGTGGCCATGTGTGAAGCCTTGGCCGACAACGGTGACCAGCGGCAAGGGAAAAGTGTAAAAATAGCCTAAGGTGCGTGCTTTGGTCAAATTGGCTACAATTGCAAAGTCGGAATTTTACCGGCAGAAGCGCTTGTACTGGCGGTTCATTCCGCCTGTTTCCGGTTTCCGGGTAAACCCTCTTGGAGGTTGGGAATCATGTCCGATGTAGGATCCCGCGTACTCCTCTCACCGGGAGAGTCGCAGTTCCCGGTTGAGTGGTATTTCGATGAAAAGCTTTTCGAGCAGGAGAAAAAGCTGATCTTCGATGCCGGCCCGGGGTATGTTGGTCATGAATTGATGGTTCCCGAGGTTTTTGATTATCGGTCGCAGGAGTGGCACGACCATGCACGGTTGGTGACGCATCAGCCGGACGGTTTCCATGAAATGTCCAATGTCTGTCGTCATCGGCAGGCGATCATGCTGCAAGGTAGCGGCAACGCGAAGCACATCGTCTGCCCGATACATCGGTGGACGTACAACGGTGGCGGAGAACTCAAAGGCGCTCCGCATTTTCCCGTCAATCCCTGTCTCAATCTGGCGAAGCAAAAGCTTGAAAGCTGGCAGGGACTGCTGTTCAGGGGGCCGCGCTCGGCCACTGCCGATCTCGCGGACATGAAAGTTGCGGGCGAACTTGATTTCACCGGCTACAAACTCGATCACGTCGAGTTGCACCAGTGCAATTACAACTGGAAGACCTTCATCGAGGTGTATCTCGAGGACTACCATGTTGCGCCCTATCATCCAGGGCTAGGTGGTTTTGTCACCTGCGATGATTTGACCTGGCAGTTTGGCGACTGGTACTCGGTGCAGCGCGTTGGCGTCACATCGCTGGCGAAGCCCGGTACCGCAACCTATCAGCGTTGGCACAAGGCCGTACTTGATTATTACAACGGCGAATTGCCCAGGCACGGTGCAATCTGGCTGACCTACTACCCGAACATCATGGTTGAGTGGTATCCCCATGTTCTAGTTGTGTCTACACTCATTCCACAGGACGTCGACAAGACCTTGAATGTTGTCGAGTTCTATTATCCGGAGGACATTGCGCTGTTTGAGCCGGAGTTTATCAAGGCGGAACAAGCCGCCTACATGGAAACGGCGATAGAGGACGATGATATTGGCGAGCGCATGGATCGCGGCCGGCGTGCCTTGATGAAACAGGGGCGCAGTGAAGTCGGACCCTATCAATCCCCGATGGAAGACGGCATGCAGCACTTTCACGAGTTTTATCGGCGAGTGATGGCCGGGCACATCTAGCTGAGCACATCTAGCCAAGGAGAACCAAAGCGGGTGCCGGCTGCGGTCGGCGCCCGTTTCATTTATGCATTCACTGTGGATGATCGCGGCAAGCCTGCTGTTTGCCAGCATGGGCGTATGCGTCAAACTTGGCTCTGAACAGTTCTCGTCCGCCGAACTGGTGTTCTGGAGAGGCTTTATCGCCCTGCTGATCATGGGTGGCTATATTCTGGTACGTCGCCTTCCGCTGGCAACCCCGCACCTGCGGGTGCACGTGGCGAGAGGCCTGACCGGATTTGTTGCCTTGGTGATGTATTTCCAGGCCATCAGTCTGATCCCGCTGGCTGTGGCAGTAACGCTGAACTATACGTCGCCTCTGTTTCTTGCGCTTCTGCTCGCCAAGTGGGTACGCGAACCCGTCAGGCGCGGATTCTACGGGGCGCTGACGGCCGGTTTTATCGGAGTGGTGTTCCTGCTGCGACCGACGCTGGGAAGCGAACAATGGATGGGCGCTGTCTTTGGCCTGGGTTCGGGCGTCATTGCCAGCCTTGCTTATCTCAATGTACGACGGCTGGGCGAACTGGGTGAACCGGAATGGCGCACGGTATTCTATTTTTCCGCGCTGTCGGCGCTGGGTGGCCTGCCCTGGTTGCTGGCGAGCAACCCTTTTCGTGCAATCGATCTGAAGGGTGGATTGTTGCTGCTGGGTGTCGGCGGATTCGGCGTCCTGGCACAGCTTTGCATGACCGCCGCCTACAAGCACGGTCAGACGCTGGTTTCTGCCAGTCTGGCCTACAGCACGGTGGTTTTCGCCAGCGGCTACGGCGTGTTTCTGTGGGGAGAAACCCTGACCCGATCCGGCTGGATCGGTGTGATCCTGATCATCGTCAGCGGATTGTTGACCACGTATCTCTCGCGCCGGACAGCAACGATCAAGGCAATTGCGGATTAAATCCCGTCGATGAGCGTCGTCAGCCGGTTATTTTCCGTTTGATGGCGCGGGCAACCATGCGCAGGCGCTGCGCCAGAGGCAGGCGCTTGAAATTGGTTTTTACGGCACCTTGCGTAAAAGCGGTGCGCTTCGAGTAATCCATGATCAGGTCGACGATTACCGGTCTGCCGCCAGTTGCGAGCCCTTGCGCCCGAGTGATGGCCTGAGCGACGGCACCATTGTCCGGCACCCGGATATATTCGGCTCCGGTGGCGATCGCAACACCGCTGAAGTCGATGGCTCCAAGCGCGGTGCAAGGTTTCCGGTTAAACGGTATTTCCTGGGCTTGAGCGATTTGCGACAATTCGCCATCGTGGAATACGTAATACACGATTCCCAAACCCAGACGCGTGGCGGACACGATTTCCATGCAAGTCATGGTGAAGGCGCCGTCACCCACGATCGCAAACACGTCCCGATCGGGATTGGCCAGCTTGGCGCCGATGGCTGCGGGAACGGCGTAGCCCATGCTGTTGAAGTCGGTTGGCACGATCAGGCCCTTGGGACAGTGCACCGGGAATAGTTCGGCCGTCAGATAGGTGTGGTTGCCATCATCGACCACCGCAATCGCGTCGTCCGGCACTGCCGCGCGCAGGGCGTTGAAAAAAACGGCCGGATTGACTTTGCCGCCGCTGTCATGACCCAACCATTCTTCGTTGTAGGCGGCCTTGTCGCGCCGAATGCGCTCGTGAAGTTCGGCATTCGCCGTAGCGCCAGCGCCGACTTTTTGAAGTTGCTCCAGCAGCGCGCTCAGTACTGCCGTCGCATCGCCTTCGAGAGTCACCGCCGCCGGATAGTTGGCATTGAATACCGCCGGATTGATGTCGGCGTGGATCAGGTTTGGCGGCACCGTGACGCCAAAACTCCCTGTAGCGATTTCTGCGAATCGGGTGCCCACCGCCAGCAGGCAGTCGCAGTCGGCAAACGCATTGCGGGCAGCAGGTACGGCCGCCAAGCCAAAGCCGAATCCGGTGTGCAACGGATGATCCGCGCGAAATACCGAAAGACCCTGAAGCGTCGTGGCCACCGGCGCTTGCAAGAACTCGGCGATAGCACGAGTCTCATTGACGGCATTGCGAGTGCCCCAGCCGAGAAACAAGGCGGGGTGCTTGGCAGCCAGCAACATTTCTGCCGCGCGCTGGATGTCGGCAGCGGCAGCCCGTTGGGGTTTTTCGATGATCGGCGGTGCGGGAAGGGTGCTCGCCTCGCCCGGAAACATCTGCAGATTCACTGGAATTTCGACGAAAACCGGGCCCGGCTCACCGGAATGGGCTATTTCCCAGGCCTTGAACAGGGTCGGAATAATCTCGGAATGGCTACTGACCAGGAAGTTCGCTTTGGTCAGCGGCTTGATGAAGGCATGCTGGTCAAGTTCGTGGAGCTGGTAGCGCTTGTCCAGGTCGTTCCGTATGCCGCCACAAATGACCAGCATCGGAATCCCGTCGAGAAACGCTTCACCGATGCCGCTGGCGGCATGGGTTACACCCGCTGCTGGAACGATCACCAGCGTACCGGTTTGATCCGAAGTGCGGCTCACACCATCCGCCATGAAGGCTGCACCGCCTTCATGTGTGACGAGTATCGGCGTAATCTGCTTCGAGTTGTTGAGAGCGTCATACAACTCGGTGTTGTGCACACCGGGAATGCCGAAGGTGTACTTGATTCCCAAGGCTTCAAGAGCTTGTACCGCGAGTTGGGCACCAGTTGGTTTCATTCGTAATTCTCCCGGGTCATGCGCTTGTTTTTTGGCAACGCGCTGCTTCGACAAATGTATTCAAGTCGTGCTTTGCACTAACTCGTTTTGGCTGCTTCCTGGCCGGCGATGCGTCCACCGAGAATGCAGCCACCCAGAAATCCACCTTCCAGCGCCCGCAAGCCGTGCATTCCTCCACCGCCAAAACCGGCGGCCTCGCCCGCCGCGAATAGACCGGGTATGGGTTGGCCGGCAGGGTCGAGCACGCGGCTTTGCAGATCAGTCTGGATGCCGCCCAGACTCTTGCGGCTGATGATGAACTCGCGCACCGCAATCAATGGCCCGGCTTTCGGATCGAGAATCTTCTGAAACTTGCAGGTGCGTATCCGGTCGCCCTTCCAGTGGCGCACATAGGCGATGCGTCGCAGCTGTTCGTCGTTGTGCAGGTTCGCGCCACGGTCAATCTGTGCATCGTAAGCTTCGCAGGTTTCTCGCATGGCATCGAGACTTACGGAATCGTCGCCCTGCAGCGCGTTCATTCGATCAACCAGCTCCGGCAGGTCGCGGCCGACCACGAAATCCTCGCAGGAACGGAGCATTTCGTCATAGAGCCAGCGATTGCCGAACAGGAGATCACGTAGAAACGCCAGTTTCTTTTTGTCGCGAATGGACGGGTTGAACTCGGCCCCCGAAACGGCCAGCTCCTTGAGCGCAATACGTCGATTCATCAACTGCCACGAGTACTGCCTTTCCTGGGCGCAAACCTGGGCGACCAGGTCGCGGGTGTCGAATCCTGTCACCAACGGCATCGGTCCGATGCGCTGTCCGCGCCAGTTGAGCCACAAGGCGGAGCGGGGCGGCACCAGGGATAGGCCATGTCCCGGTTTGCGCGGCCGCGGATGATGCACGCCAGCGGCATAGTTCCACATTGCATCCAGATGGGTGAGCTGACCGCCGACGGCGCTTACCGCATCGTGCAGCCTGCCATCCGCATAACGGTGAGATCCATTGAGGATGACGGGGGGTGGGGAGCGCCAATCGTGATGCCAATGCTGTCGAACCCTTTCGATGTTTCCGTTGAAACCGCCGGCCGCAACGATGACGCTGCCTGCATACACTTCGAAAGGCTGGCTGTCTTCCTCGCCGATACCGCTGCAACCGGTCACAACTCCATCGGACACCAGCAGGCTCTCTACCCGTTGGCCAAAGCGAAGTTCGAGCCGGTCGCGTCGCGGATGACGCTCGAGTTGGTCTATCAGGCGCAAGGCCAATTCGCGTCCGGTACCCCAGACGATATGAAAGCGCGGTACGGAATTGCCCGGCGTGAACAGGCCGCGCTCGATCCAGTGCGGCGCCGGAATAAAACCGATGCCACGTTCCCGCAGCCAGACGCTGACTTCATCATGACAGCGCTGCACATAGGCCTCGGCCCAGGCTCGAGGCCAATGGTCGTTGGCGTCGACTTCGCCGAAGGCGAGCCAGTCGGAAAGTGCAAGTTCAGGCGTATCGCGAATACCGGCACGACGTTGCTCCGGCGTATTGACCAGGAGAATGCCGCCAAAGCTTTCCTTGGCGAGGCCGCCAAAATTGTCTGCCGTATCGCGCTCCAGCATCAGCACTCGACGACCGGCATCAAGCAATTCCAATGCGGCGCAGATACCGGCAATGCCGCCACCAATGATGATTACATCGCTCATTCGGCCTCCTGATCTGGATCGCAGTGTAGCCTGAAAAGTCGGCGCTGATGAATCCGCTGCGCAGCAGGGCGGTCGAGCAAACTACGCTCAGCTTTGCAGACCTGAGATTCCGCTTCGCGGGCAGGTCTCTTCGCCGCTGCGGATGATGAGACGGCGAATGCGGGGCCGCCGATTGCCGACCCAACGAAAACGCCCCTT
>JAIPCS010000181.1 GCA_021738105.1 Sulfuritalea sp. | reverse complement strand
AAGAACCGAGTTGGGCCGGTAGGTGGCGAGCCCCTTGAGGCCGGATTTCCCGGCCTCCATGTAGAGGTTCTCGAATTCCGTGTAGGAATAATCGGCCGGTACGTTGACGGTCTTTGATATCGACGTATCGATGTAGGGTGCCACGGCGGCCACCATTTTTTCGTGCGCCTGCGCTGAGATTTCCAGTGCAGTGACGAAGTAGTCCGGCAGCTCGCTGACGTCGCCGCCCTGATGTTTGTAGAGGCGCCAGGCGTAGTCTTCTACGGCGTATTCCTTGTGGGTGCCGTCGGCCATGCGCTTTTTACGCGTATACACCCAGGAGAAGGGCGGCTCGATTCCATTGCTGGCGTTGTCGGCGAATGCCAGGCTGATGGTGCCGGTGGGGGCGATCGACAGCAGGTGTGAGTTGCGCAGGCCGTACTTGCGGATCTTTTCCTTGACTTCGTTGGGCAGGCGCGACGCGAAGTTTCCGCCGGAAAGATACATGTCACGATTGAATAGCGGGAAAGCTCCGCGCTCCTTGGCCAGTTCGGCCGAGTACATGTAGGAACGATCGCGCATGTATTCGGAAATCTTGACTGCCATGTCACGTGCGGCTTCAGTGTCGTAACGCTGCTTGAGCATGATCAGTGCATCGCCAAGTCCGGTAAAGCCCAGGCCGACGCGACGCTTGTTCTGCGCTTCTTCCAGTTGCTGCTCCAGCGGCCAGTGAGTGGCTTCAAGCACATTGTCGAGCATGCGCACGGATGTGTCGATGACCTTGCCGAATGCGGCGAAATCGAAACTGGCCTTGTCGGTGAATGCATCGGTGACAAACAGTGTCAGATTGATGGAACCGAGGCAGCAACAGCCATAGGGTGGCAGCGGTTGTTCGGCGCAGGGGTTGGTGGCCTCGATGCTCTCGCAGTAATAGAGATTGTTGTCCTTGTTCATGCGGTCGAGGAACAGGATGCCCGGTTCGGCGTGATCATAGGTGGAGCGCATGATCTGCTCCCACAATTCCCGGGCGCGTACCTTGCGATAGACCCACTGACCGTCTTCACGCTGATAGCCGCCATTGGCCTTGATATCGGCCGACGGTGTGGCGCGATGTGTCAACTCCACATCTCCGTCATCCTCGACGGCCTGCATGAAGGGGTCGGTAACGCCCACCGAAATGTTGAAGTTGGTCAAGTCGCCTTTGTCCTTGGCGTGAATGAATTCTTCAATATCCGGATGGTCGCAACGTAGAACCCCCATTTGCGCGCCTCTGCGCGACCCTGCGGATTCGACCGTTTCGCATGAGCGATCAAACACGCGCATGTAGGAAACCGGGCCGGAAGCACGCGATTGCGTGCCTTTGACATGAGCGCCAATCGGGCGAATGGAGGAAAAGTCGTAACCGACGCCACCGCCGCGGCGCATGGTTTCTGCCGCCTGCAGCAGTGCGGTGTAAATGCCGGGACGTCCATCGACGATTTCGGAAATTGAATCGCCGACCGGTTGAACGAAACAGTTGATCAGCGTAGCGCACAGATCAGTGCCGGCTGCCGAATTGATTCGACCCGCAGGTACAAAGCCGTTTTCCTGGGCTTCGAGGAAGCGTTCTTCCCAATAACTGCGTTTTTCTTCGACCTCAATCGAGGCCAGAGCACGAGCCACACGGCTTCGCACGTCGTGCACATCGCGTTCACTTCCCTTGGCGTACTTCTCGAGCAGGACTTCGCCTGAAATCTCTTGCGGAAGGGGCAGACCCATTTGCCCGGTATGTTCGTAAGCTTCTGTTTCCTCAGTATTATTTATTGTAGTAGTCATGGTCTCTTTCGATGGCTATGTCGGAGTTAGGTATCCCGTGAGCAACGAAGCATACCCCCGGCTTTGAAGTGTGAAAAGCAAAAAATTATTACTACAAAAAAACAAAGACTTACTAAAACGGCTAGTGCGGCGGATAAAACACGCTACTAGATATAGTATGTTTTTGATGGTGAAAATGGATAGAAAAACAAGCGGATGACCGCTCTTTTCGAGCATTGGCTTTAACTTGTTTTTCGCCTCTCAGGGCCGGTTTTTGCTAGGGAGGAATCGTGCCAAGCGATTCGGTACCTCGACATTCCCTGTGAGTCTGGAAATCAGTGAAAGTGACTACTCAGGAAATTAATTCGGCCGTGTGTCGGGCAATTATCCACTCTTCATTCGTGGGTATCACGCAGACCTCAATCTGGCTATCTTCGGCTGAAATATTTTTGTCGTTTCGGGTGTTGGCGGACGAATTCAGCTTGATACCAAGCCAATCGAGAGGGGTACAAATCTTCTCGCGCACACGGGCGGCATGCTCGCCAATGCCTCCGGTGAACACGAGGGCGTCCAGACCTCCCAAAACTGCTGCAAGCGCGCCGATTTCACGTACGGCACGATAGCAGAACAGATCGATCGCTTCGCTGGCTTCAGGTGCTGTCGATTCAAGTAGTACCCGCATGTCCTGACTGATGCCGGAAACCCCAAGCAACCCGGATTCCTTGTAGAGCAATCGGGTCAGGGCGTTTGCATCCATGTGCTGATAATCCATCAGGTACAGGAGTACGCCTGGATCAAGATTGCCGGGTCGGGTACCCATCACCAGTCCATCGATGGCGGTAAAACCCATGGTCGAGGCCTGACTCTGCAGATTCTTCATGGCACACATTGAAGCGCCATTGCCCAGATGCGCCGCAATGACCCGCCCTCTGGCGCGCTGTGCATCAATATGCTGCGGCAGTACCTCGGCAATGTACTCGTATGACAGGCCATGGAAACCATAGCGGCGCACACCCTTGGCAGTGAGTTCCCGCGGCAGGGCGAAAACCTGGGCAAGCGCAGGTTGGCTGCGGTGAAAGGCGGTATCGAAGCACGCGATCTGGGGAATACCCGGCAGCGCAGTGGTCAGCGCGTCGATACCGGCCAGATTGTGGGGCTGGTGCAGCGGCGCCAGCGGAATCAAGTCGCGCAGGGCGGCTACCATGATGGCGTCAAGTACAACGGGTTGCGAGAACTTCTGCGCGCCGTGCACCACGCGGTGGCCGACGCCTGATATGTGCCAGCCTGCGTCATGCCCTTGCAGCCATCCGACCAAAAATTTCAAAGCGGCCTGGTGCAAAAGTTCGCCGTGAGTATCGTGTTCAAGGTCAAAGTCATCCAGCGTGTGACCATGGGCGTCGGTGGCCTTGTGGTGAGCAGGCTGCAGGCCACCGCCGATACCGTCGATCTGACCGAGCAATACCGGTTGCTGCGGAATCGCAGTGTCACGTGCAAACAGGGCGAATTTGATCGAAGAGGACCCCGCGTTGATCGTGAGAATGGCATCGGCCATGATTATTCCTGCGCCTTGCCAGCCTGAATCAGGCTTTCAGGCGCTTTGCATGCGCCATCACCACGGCTACCGCGGTCGACGCCGTGCGGGTTTCGGCGGAGTCGGCACGACTGGTCAGGACGATCGGCACACGGGCGCCCAGCACCATTCCCGAGGTCAATGCATCAGCGAGGTATTCAAGTTGCTTGGCCAGCATGTTGCCGGATTCGATGTCAGGCACCAGCAGAATGTCAGCCTGACCCGCCACGACGGAGTTGATGCCTTTGGTGCGCGCCGCCACCACCGAGATTGCGTTATCGAAGGCCAGCGGTCCATCCAGCAAACCGCCGGTGATCTGGCCGCGGTCGGCCATCTTGCATAGAGCGGCTGCATCGAGCGTGGCCTGCATCTTGACGTTTACCGTCTCGACGGCGGCGAGGATCGCTACTTTGGGTTCGGATATCTTCAGCATCAGGGCCAGGTCGATTGCGTTTTGCACAATGTCGACCTTGTCCTCGAGATCCGGCGCCACATTCACTGCTGCATCGGTAATGAACAGCAGGCGCGGATAGGTGGGCACATCCATCAGGAAAACGTGACTGATGCGTCTTTCCGTGCGCAGACCGGTCACCTTGTCGATCACTTCGCTCATCAGTTCGTCGGTATGCAGCGAACCCTTCATCAAGGCCTCAACCTGGCCTTCGCGTGCCAGTGAAACCGCGATCTCGGCCGCAGCATGGCTATGGGCGACATTGATCAGGGTACAGCCGTGCAGGTCGAGCTGATGAGATTCAGCCAGTTGACGGATTTTTTCTTCAGGCCCGACCAGAGTGGGAATAATCAGGCCTCGATCACGCGCCAGCAGTGCGCCTTTGAGCGACTCGGCATCGCAGGGATGGACGACAGCCATCGATATCGGGGCGAGGCCGCGGCTGATTTCAAGCAAGTGCTCAAACCGTGCCTTGCGGGTTGCCGAAAGCTTGAAGTCCGGCAAACTCGCCTTCAGGCGTTTGATCTTTTCGGTGGGTGCCAGGACCTCGGCGGTACCGCTGATGACTTTCTGCTTGTCCTGATTGACGCAGAGGCAGTCGAAAACAATGTGATGGGTGCGGGGGAATTTTTTCAGGCAGGTGATGGTGACGGTCAGCGTATCACCGACCCTCACCGGAAGTGCGAAATGCAGTGTCTGGTCCTTGTACACCGTTCCCGGCCCCGGGAACTGGGTGCCAAGTACATTGGAGATCAGTGCGCCACCCCACATCCCATGGGCGATGACCTCGCGCAGCATCGACGAGTGGGCATATTCGTGATCCACATGGGACGGATTGATATCGCCCGACATGATGGCGTACATCTGGATATCTTCCTGGCGCAAGGTGCGCACCAAACTCGCGCTATCGCCGACGCGAATTTCGTCAAACGTCCGGTTTTCGATGAAGTCGGAATTCGTGACTTGAATCTGTGTCATGAGCGCTCTCCCTGAAGCGGCATTACTATCTTAGCCTGAAATTGCTGCAACGCAATAATTCACTTGCGCTGACGGTTTGATGTGAGCTGTCTGCGTATACGTCCAACCATCGGCAGTGGCTGTCCTGGCCCTGCCCATCCACCGTCCCGCCAACGCCGACTTTTAATAACCGGGCAGGCGCCGGGCGAGAGCTACAGACTGATTCGCGTGAGGCAAAACCGCGGTAGGTATCACGGTCTCAGCCGCGGGTATTCGACGGTGTCGAAAACTCCGCCAGCTCGATCCTTGCGGCGGGTTTCCAGCCTTTCTTGCGGTGTTCGGCAATCACGTTGGTGAATATCCCGCCGCGGACGTAAAACCGGGCCGTGAGACGCATGAAGCGAGGTTTGGTCGCTTTCACCAGATCGTCGAGTATGCGGTTGGTGACGTCTTCATGAAAATGGCCCTCGTTGCGGAAGCTCCAGATATAGAGCTTCAGGCTTTTCAGTTCCACGCAGACCTTGTCTGCAATGTAATCCAGCGTCAGTACGGCAAAGTCCGGTTGGCCTGTTTTTGGGCACAGGCAGGTGAATTCCGGTATTTCCATGTGGATCTGATAATCCCGGTGCGGCGCGGGGTTGGCGAAGGTTTCCAGCGGCTTGGCGCGGGATTGGGCGGCGGGACTAGGCATGCTGTATGGATGCAAGTATGAGTGTCGGGACAGATTATAATGGCCAGGCTTCGACGTCATACTTTTGCCATCTTTTTCCGGTTCCTCCCTCGTGCGTTTAAACAAGCTGAAACTCTCGGGCTTCAAGTCGTTTGTTGAGCCCACTACCGTGCTTTTCCCCGGGCAGCTGGCCGGCGTTGTGGGTCCCAATGGCTGCGGCAAATCAAACATCATCGATGCCGTGCGCTGGGTGCTGGGTGAATCCAAGGCTTCCGAATTGCGCGGTGAATCGATTCAGGACGTAATTTTCAAGGGTTCCGGCAATCGCAAGGAAGTCAGTCGGGCCAGCGTCGAGTTGTTTTTCGACAATGCGGAAGGTCGGGCGGCAGGGCAATGGAGTCAGTACGCCGAAATCACGGTCAAGCGCGTGCTCGACCGCGAAGGCAATTCAAGCTATTACATCAATAATTTGCACGTACGTCGGCGCGACGTGATCGATTTGTTCCTGGGCACCGGCCTGGGGCCGCGCGCGTACGCCATCATTGGTCAGGGCATGATCTCGCGCATCGTCGAGGCCAAGCCGGACGAACTTCGCTTTTTCCTTGAAGAAGCCGCCGGGGTAACGAAATACAAGGAGCGACGCAAGGAAACCGAGCGTCGTCTTGAGGATGCCCGCGAAAATATCGCGCGGGTCGACGACATCCGCAACGAACTGGAATCACAAGTCAGCCATTTGCAGGCACAGGCTACCGTTGCCCAGCAGTACCGCGATTTACACGATCAGGTCTCGCGCAAGCAAACGCTGCTCTGGCTGAAAAAGCGCAATGACGCAAAAAGCGACGTCCAGAAACTGGCCCGGCAGGTCGACGAGGCGGTCAATCGTGTTGAGGCGGAAACGGCTCAACTCAGGGAAATCGAGGCACGCGTGGAGCATGCACGCGAGAGCCACTATGCGGCATCGGATGTGTTGCATGCGGCACAGGCCGAGATGTTCGCCGCCAATACCGAAGTCAGCCGACTCGAGTCGGAAATCAGCCATTTGCGGGATTCCCGCAGCCGACTGGAGGCGCGGCTCAGTCAATTGAGCGCCGAGGATGCGCATTGGCGCACGCAGCAGGCAGCGCTGGCCGAAGAAGAAACACGCTGGAACCTGCTGCTGGAAAATTCACGAATCCGTTCCGCAACAGCAGCGGCTCGCCATGAGGAGGCCGCGGGACGGCTTCCTGATGCCGAA
>JAIPCS010000180.1 GCA_021738105.1 Sulfuritalea sp. | reverse complement strand
CTGGTTACCGGAGGTGATGGCGACGGATTTTCAATCGGCGGCAACCACTTCCTGCATGCCTGTCGCCGCAATGTCGATATCACCTATATCGTCATGGACAACCAGGTGTATGGGATGACCAAAGGCCAGGCTTCGCCAACAACCTCGCCTGACTGGGAGGGCAGCAAACTGACGCCTGAAGGAACCGGTATCAATCCCTTCCAGCCATTGGTGGTGGGCTTGGCGTCCGGCGCAAACTTCATTGCACGGGTTTCCAGCAGTGATCCGGTCAATATGGCTCAAATTATCGTTGAAGCCATCAAGCACCCCGGCTTCTCGCTGGTACAGGTCCTGAGCCCCTGCGTCACTTTCCGCCCTGAACAGGCGGAATGGCGCGATATCGTACGTACCGCAGTAGTTGATTTCACAGGAGACGCCGCGCGCGCCGCGCGCCGCTTGATGACCGACGATGGCTTCAATGTCGGCAAGGTGCTGTACAAGGGCGAACGTCCGCCGTTTCGCCCCGAACACGAACAGACAGACGGTTCAATCGACGAGCTGGAAGCGAGGTTCTCGCTATGAGCATGGATCGACAAAGCGACGGTGCGATTCACACCGTTCCCGAACTTCTGGCACATGCATTGGCGATGGAGACAGAAGCCGTAGAACGCTACGCGGAACTCGCAGTCCAGATGGAAACGCACAACCGAAAAGACGTGGCAGCAATATTCCGTCGCCTCGAAAGTGCGGAAAAGAAGCACTTGGACGAGCTGACGGAAATGTGCAAAAAGGTGAATCTGCCGCACTTCGCGCCGTGGGACTTCAAATGGACCAGCAGTGAAAGTCCTGAAGCCATAGACATCGGTCGCGTGCACTACCAATTGCCGGTACGGGAAGCCATCCTCCTCGCGCTTGAGCACGAACACAAAGCGTCGGACTTCTACTCGAGTATCGCCGAGAACGCAGTCGCCGCCGATGTCCGCAAATTGGCACGCGAATTTGCTGACGAAGAGCATGAGCACGTCGGGTGGCTTGAAACGTGGCTTGACAAATGTGGTCCGGACGATTCGAACCCGGCGGAGGATCCCGATCCCCCGCTGGGGCAGGAATAAATTCGCCATCCGGCGCGCGCAGGAAGAACTTTCAATACAACTTTCAATAGAAGGAAACCAAAATGGCGCTACTTATCAATGATCTGTGCATCGCTTGTGACGTATGTCTGGCCGCATGCCCGAACAAGGCTATCACCGCCGGTGAAGACATATTCGTCATCAACCCGGATCTGTGTACGGAGTGCGTAGGACATCACGCGGTGTCCCAATGCGTAAAAGTCTGCCCCGTTCGTGCCTGCGTTGCCGACCCGGACCACCCCGAAAGCAAGGACGAATTACAGAGCAAGTACGAGCGTCTGATGGCGCAAAAAGCCGCCTGACAAGACAAATCAAAGGAGTTCTCAGAATGGGTATCAGAGACAAGCTGGCGCAACTTGCCACACGCATGCATGACACACCGCAATACAACTCACAGGGCGCTGTGCTCTTCGTCGATCTTGAACAGCGCAAGACGCTGAAAAAGTACCTGCCACTGGACGTTCTGCGAAACTTTCTCGGCGGACGCGGCGCCAACATGTGGCTGCTCTACAACCTGGTGGAAGAAGAGAGAGATGCGCTTGATCCAGAGATCCCGCTGATTTTCGGTTCAGGTGTGTTGACCAGCAGCATGCCCTCGGCGACACGCGGCAATATCACAAGCAAGTCACCGGACAGTTACGCGATTCTCGATGCGAACGCTGGCGACTACTTCCCGTCCTTCCTGCGCTGCCACGGTTATGACCATATCGTGCTCTATGGTCAAGCCGCAGCGTGGACCATGCTCAGAATAGCTTTTGAAGACGTTGAATTTGTCGATGCCGCTCCGTATGTGGGTCTCGACAATCTAGACATGGCTGCGGCCATTCAACGAAATTTCAGCTGTGTCGAACGCGAAGACATGGCGCTGGCCAGGATAACGACTTCTGGCGAGAATCAGGTTCTGTGCAGCGGAATCATGGGGGGCATCAAGGCGATCTGGGCCCGTGGTGGCGGTGGAGCAAAAATGGGTTCGCTCAAGCTCAAGGCGATCATGATTCATGGCGCTCCCAAAGATCTGCAGCCGGTCGAACCCATGGCCAAGTACAACAAAGTCATCGGCAAAAAAATCATCTCCACCAGCGTCATCAAAAACGCTCTGAAGATGGTCGGGACACCGTTTCTCTACAAGCCGAGCCGGGTGCTGTGCGCCCTTGGCACCAAGAACAATCAGCAAACCAGTTGGAAGCCGTCCTTGGACGCTGACAATTTTGACCCCTACCGCCCAGGCATGGATGGCTGCTACCTGTGCCCCGTCCACTGCCGCAACCAGAATGACATGACACCCGGTGCTGATAGTGGCTGGGGTGCTGCGGCGCTCAAGGGACTCACTGGAAACGCGAGCTACGACAAGGCACAGGCGGAGGTCGAGCACGGCAAGCAGCATACCTACAATGGCATTCATAACGACGGCCAATACGACAAGTACGACAAGGGTGACGGTCCGGAATATGTCACGGTTGGAAAATTCGGACCGATGATCGGAATCCAGGAGCCCGAGCACGTTTTGCGGCTGAACAATATTCTGAACGACCTTGGTCTTGATTCGGCGTCCACGGGCAGTTCGATCGCCTGGGCCATGGAATTGTTTCAACGCGGCATCATCACCCAGAAAGAAACCGGCGGCATTGATCTCTCCTGGGGCAACTACGAGATGATCGAAAAGCTGTTGTTCATGACAGCGCGACGCGAAGGCTTCGGCGACACCATTGCAGACTCGGCTCGTGCCGTTGAACGCGGCAAATATCCACCGGAAGCGCTCAACTACCGCATGGCGGTAAAAGGATTGTTTCAGTCGGATCCACACGATGCGCGCATCCTCAAAGCCTTCGCACTCGGACTTTCAGTCGCGACACGCGGCATGGACCACCTGCGCAACCGGGTCACACTGGAAATCAATGCGCGCATCAACGATGATCCGGCGTTCAAAACAGCCTTGTACAACGGAACAGTTGCCGCTGAGCCGAATCGTTATGAAGGCAAGGAACATGCGGTGCGCAAATGCGAAAACAATTACGCCGTGGGTGATTCGGTAGGCATGTGCCGATTCAACACCAAGCTGTTCAACTCCCCCACTTTGCCGGACCTCAACGACTTTGCCACTCAACTGACGTCGCTGACGGGACAGCCTTTTGTCGAGGAAGAAATGGACGAGATCGGTCGCAATGTCACCGGTATCGAGCGAATGCTGAATTTCCGCTTTGGCCTTCGTTCCAAGGATGACACGCTACCCGATCGCTGGTTTGATGAAGCACTGACTGAAGGCCCCTTCTCGGGCGAAAAGATCGACCGGCAGGAATTCGACGCAATGAAGAAACGCTTCTACAGTGTCACAGGCCTCAACGCAGAAGGACTGCCAGCGACAGATTGGCACGAAAAGCTCTCACAGTTGCTTACCGGATTCTCGGTCCGGGTTGAACTCCCCAAGCCGCTTCCCGGCGCACCTGAATCTGTAGTGGTCATCGACGATCGGGTGAGCGATGTCACCGAATTGCGCAAGGCCCTGCTGCGCAAACTTCCCGAGGCGGCGGACCAATTGAACGACAGCACCTGGAATATCGCCATAAACGGCGACATGGTGCTATCGGGAGAGCGAGCGGTACACATCTCAAGCGGAGATCGTATTGCCTTGGTTCCCATCATTGCCGGCGGGTGACGAATCCCGCTCGTCTCAGCTTCTCGAATCTGGAAACATTATTGGCTCGTCCGAAGTTCCCTATCTTTCATCCCATTCAGGTAATCGACTCATGACCTATTTTGACGAAGTGACCGAAACGCTTCCTCGCGAACAACTGGCTGCATTGCAGTTGCAAAAGTTGCAAGCCATGATGGCTGAGCTCTGGAACAAAAATCAGTTCTATACCAACAAATGGAAAGCCGCTGGGGTACAGCCATCGGACATCAGAACGCTGGCGGATCTGGCCCGTCTCCCTTTGACCAAAAAGGGAGAACTTATGGATGATCAGGCGGCTCATGGACCTTTCGGGACCAATTTGACCTATCCATTGGAAGCCTATGTACGCATGCATCAAACTTCGGGTACTACAGGAGTTCCGCTGAAGGTAATGGACACCCATGAATCATGGGACTGGTGGGGTCGCTGTTGGGGTCATGTGCTCTCCGGAGCGGGGGTTACCGCATCGGACCGCTTGTTCATGGCATTTGCCTTTGGCCCCTTCATCGGCTTCTGGGCCGCTGTCGAGGGCGCACGCAAGATCGGTGCCGTGATGATTCCCGGCGGTGGGCGCGATTCGCCGCAACGTCTCGAACTGATGCGTGAAGCAGGTGCAAGCATTTTGTGTTGCACTCCGACTTACGCGCTGCGACTGGCTGAAGTCGCTCATGAAATCGGTTTTGATCTCGACACCATCCCCATGAGGGCCACTGTTCACGCAGGTGAACCGGGAGCCAATGTACCCTCCACCAAACAACGCATCGAAAACGTGTGGTCTGCCAAATGTTTCGATCATGCAGGTGCCTCGGAAGTCGGCGCCCATTCGTCCGAATGTCACATGCAACCGGGCGGTACTCACTTGATCGAATCCGAATTCATCGCAGAAGTGATCAATCCGGCAACAGGAGAGTCGACGGCACCGGGAGAGCGTGGCGAACTCGTGATAACCAACCTGGGACGATGGGGATTTCCAGTAATTCGTTACCGTACGGGTGACCTCGTGAAGATTACGACGGACCGCTGCGATTGCGGGCGCACATCCTTGCGTTTCGAAGGTGGCATTCTGGGTCGTGCCGACGACATGGTAACCGTACGCGGTGTCAATGTCTTCCCGGCAGGCGTGGAGAACATCATCCGCAAGTTCACCGAGGTCGACGAATTCCGCATCACGGTTAACAAAGTGAAACAGATGGACGAAATGGACATTGAAGTCGAACTCTGCGAGGGAGCCGATCCCAAAGTGGTGCACGAAATCGCCATGAAGTTGGATTCCATGCTGGCATTCCGGCCACGGGTACACCATGTCGCACACAACGCTCTACCCCGCTTCGAAATGAAGGCCAAGCGGTTCCATGTCCAACTTGGCGAGCAGACTGACTGAAGACAACGACGGCAACCTATTCAGCCAGCAACGTTCATGCACACCTGTAGCCGAGCCAACGCAGTATTTGCTGAATCGACTTCAGAAAATACGCTTGCATTCAAACAATTCGACCAAGGATATTCCGACTGGTGATAATCTTGCAGGATCATTCATTGCCGACAGTGTTTCAAACCGACTACCTATGATGACTCCTGCAAAAAAGTTCGAAAAAGATAAGCCCGCCAAGCTGAATTTCGGCCTGCTGCCAAGCCTTGCTGGCTATCATCTGCGCATGGCGCAAATCGCCCTGTTTCGTGATTTTTCCATGGGCCTTGGCGAGCATGATGTAACACCCGGCCTGTTCGGGGTTCTGGTCATTATTGAAGCCAACCCGGACCTCAAACAAAGCGAACTCGCCCGAGCCTCACACCTGGATCGCTCAACCGTGGTCACTGTCATCGACAATCTTGTGAAACGTGGCCTGGTTGAACGACGGACTGCACTTCACGATCGCCGTTCAAACGCGATTAGGCTGACGGCGGATGGAGTCGCACTGTTGCGCAAACTGAAACGTCAGGTCAATCAGCATGAAAAGCGACTGCTGGCCAATTTCAACGAATCCGAGCGCGACACCCTGTTCAAGCTACTGCAGAAAATATTTCCCGAGCATCGCTGAATCGGCCGCTGATTTCGACTCAGGATATGCACCAACAAGCGCACGTTTTCCACCTATACTGATGGACTTCCAACAATCAGTGTAGTACATTATCGCTCATTGTTGGATCGGCTATTTGGAGAGTGGGCGATGAGTGTCAGAGGCAAGCTTGATCTGTTGTGCGCGCGAATGCACGATGCGCCGCAGTATCAGACTCAAGGGGCTGTGTTGTTTGTGGACCTTGAGCGACGCGAAACCCGCCGCAAGTATCTCCCGGCCGAAATCATGCACACCTTCCTCGGTGGTCGCGGGGCCAACATGGTCCTTCTTTACAATCTGCTTGATGAAGACCGCGACGCACTCGATCCCGAAATTCCGCTGATCTTCGGTGTCGGCACGTTGACCGGGGACATGCCCTCGGCAACCCGGGGCAATTTCACCAGCCGCTCACCCGACAGTTATGCGATTCTGGATTCCAGCGCGGGCGACTATTTTCCAGCCTTCACCAAGCGCCTCGGCTACGACCATATCGTGCTCTATGGTCTGGCAGCGCAATGGACCTTGCTGAAACTCGCCGGTGACTCGGTCGAGTTCCTCGATGCGACACCCTATGTCGGGCTCGACAATCTGGATACTGCGGCAGCAATCGAGCGTGACTTCAAATGCACCGAGCGCAAGGACATGGCGCTGGCCCGCATTACCAGCGCCGGCGAAAACCTGGCCCTTTGCAGCGGCATCATGGGCGGCATCAAATCGATTTGGGCGCGCGGCGGCGCCGGTGCCAAGATGGGATCAATGCGCCTGAAAGCCATCATGATCCACGGCAAACCCGGCGAAGCGCCGATGCAGAAGCAACTCAAGGAACACA
>JAIPCS010000179.1 GCA_021738105.1 Sulfuritalea sp. | reverse complement strand
GTCGGCGCTGGCGACACGGCAGCCGGCGGTACTGAAACGATTTTCTCTGTGTTCTCGGTGGCTGATTTGGTTTCAACCAGCGCCACCAGCGTGCCCTCCGCCACCTTGTCGCCAACCTTGACCTTGATCCCGGTGACCACGCCGGATACCGGCGATGGCACATCCATCGTCGCCTTGTCGGATTCCAGGGTGATCAGCGAATCCTCGGCGGTGACGGTATCGCCTACCTTGATCAGAACTTCGATGACCGGCACATCCTTGAAGTCGCCGATGTCGGGTACTTTTACTTCGACGATGTCACTCATTTGGCTTTCCTTCCAGTTTGATCTCATGGACCACGATCGGCGGCCCTGAAGAAGTATCGAATTCAATGCCGGCATCGACCCCGGCTTCGGCAATGCGCGCTGCAGACAATTCGCTGTCGTAGAGCGCATGCATCGCACCCAGCGCGAAATTGCGTCCCGAACCCGCAGCCCAGACGCGATCGAACTCGAACACCTCGCGATAGGAGTACACGCCGTAGATGCCTGAATTGTTGGCGATCAGAGCGGTGATCTGCGAACTCTCGTACGGGTCATCCTCGTCTTCCTTGGTGTTGAGGAAGGCGTGTTCCTTGAGGATCGGATGCAGGCGGCGAAACGTCTCATAGACCTCCATGCGCGAACCCAGCCGGATATCGTCCAGTTTGGAAAATGCGCTGAGCAGCACCAGGTGGTGCGCCGACGATCCGCAAATACCGATCTTCGAATCGGCAATGCTCAGTATCTTGTCGTGCTCGCCTTTGTAGCTGCGCGCCAGACGGGTGTCGCCGAAAGTGGTGAGACCATCGGCGGCAATCGCGACTTCGCCTCCCTTCTTGACCACTGTGATCGTGGTCACAACATGCTTCTCCGCATATCCGCGAGCAGTTGCGCCAGATAGACGTTGAAGCGGGTCGCCAGGGCACCGTCAATAACCCGATGGTCGGCGGTCAGCGACAGCGGCAGGGTGAGTCTCGGCACAAACGCCTTGCCGTCCCATACCGGCTTCATCGCCGATTTGTTCACGCCGAGTATGGCCACCTCCGGCGCATTGACGATCGGCGCGAAATAGGTCCCGCCGATGCCGCCCAGACTGGAAATTGTGAAGCACGCACCTTGCATATCGCCGGGCTTGAGTTTGCCTTCACGCGCCTGACGGGCCAGCTCACCGGATACCCGCGCAAGCTCGAAAACTCCCTTGGACTCGGCATTCTTGATAACCGGAACCATCAAGCCATTGGGTGTGTCTGCGGCGAAGCCGATGTTGAAATACTTTTTCAGTACCAGCGTGTCGCCATCGATCGATGCATTGAATGTCGGGTATTTCTGCAGGGCCTTGACACAGGCCTTGATCAGGAACGCCAGCATGGTCAGCTTGGCGGCTGACTTGTCACCGGATTTTTCATTTTCCTTGTTGATCTGTACCCGGAAGGATTCGAGTTCGGTGATGTCGGCATCTTCGTGATACGTCACTGCCGGGATCATGACCCAGTTGCGGGCGAGATTGGCACCCGAGATTTTCTGGATTCGGGACAGCGGTTTGACCTCGATTTCGCCAAACTTGGCGAAATCGATCTTGGGCCAGGGCAACAGATCCAGCCCACCACCCAGGCTGGCCGCCGGCGCAGCGGCAGCCGGTACCGCTGCGCCGCTGATGATCCCCTTGACGTAAGACTGAACATCGCCATGCAGGATGCGGCCCTTGGGACCGGTTCCACTCACCTTCGACACGTCAACACCCAATTCGCGCGCGAAGCGACGCACCGACGGGCTGGCATGGGCAACTGGGCCGTGCAGACGGTCTGCCGGCGTTGGCATGGAAACTCGGGGCTGCGTGGCAATCAGCTCGGTGTCCCCCGGGCGGAACTCGGAAGCACGGCTGTCAGTCGGCTCTGACTTTGCGGCAGGAGGTGGTGCAGCAGGAACCGCTGCAGGCGCAGACACCGGTGCCTGCGGTGCAGCAACAGTCGCCGTCCCCGTACCACCCTCGCCGGTTTTTACCAGCGCCAGCAAAACGCCCTCAGCCACCTTGTCGCCGACCTGCACTTTGAGTTCTGTCACGACGCCGGAAACCGGCGACGGTATATCCATGGTGGCTTTATCCGACTCAAGCGTCATCAGCGAATCTTCGGCATTGATCTGATCGCCGACCTTCACCAGCAACTCGATGATTGGCACATCCTTGAAATCGCCGATGTCGGGAACCTTTACTTCGACCATGGTGGCCGCTGGTGCAATGGGTGCGGCTGCTTCGATTGACATTGGTGCAGACGCCACCGGAGCCGGGGCTGCTGCAGCAACGGGAGCCGCTGGCGCCTGACCGGCGGACGCTGTGTCGATCATCGCAACCAGGCTGCCTTCCGCGACTGTGTCGCCGACCTTCAAGCTGAGCTCGGTCACCACACCGGATACCGGCGATGGCACATCCATCGTCGCCTTGTCCGACTCCAGCGTCACCAGCGAGTCTTCCGCGCTGACCACATCACCAAGCTTGACCAGCAGTTCAATCACCGGCACGTCCTTGAAGTCGCCGATGTCGGGCACTTTCACTTCGACTATTTGGGCCATGGCTTATACCTTTACCGGGTTGGACTTGTTCGGATCGAGCTTGTATTTTTTCAACGCCTCGGCGACCTTGGTCCGTTTCAATTGTCCGTCTTCAGACAGTGCGGACAATGCAGCGACGGTGATCCAGTAGCGATCTACCTCAAAGAAGTGGCGCAGCTTCTCGCGCGTATCCGAGCGGCCAAACCCGTCGGTGCCCAAGACCGTGTAGTGTCGCGGCACCAGCGAACGGATTTGTTCGGCAAACACGCGGATGTAATCGGTGGCGGCGACCACCGGTCCCCGCGTATCGGCCAGGCAGGCCGAAACGTGTGGCACTCGCGGTTTTTCGGTTGGATGCAGCAGGTTCCAGCGCGCGCAGTCCTGTCCATCGCGCGCCAGCTCATTGAAGCTCGGGCAGGACCACAAATCTGCTTCGACGCCCCAATCGCTTTTCAGCAGTTCCGCCGCCGCGATGGACTCCATGAAGATGGTCCCCGATCCCAGCAGTTGCACGCGCGGACCGTTGGATGCCGTTCCCTTGCGGAATTGGTACATGCCCTTGAGAATGTCCGCTGCGGCTTTTTCCGGCATGGCCGGATGCTCGTAATTCTCGTTCATGACCGTCAGGTAGTAAAACACATCCTCCTGCTCGGTCACCATGCGACGCAAACCATCCTGCACGATCACAGCAACCTCGTAAGCAAATGTCGGGTCGTAGGAAATGCAGTTGGGCACCGTGCCCGCCAGCACCTGCGAATGCCCGTCTTCATGCTGCAGGCCTTCGCCGTTGAGCGTGGTGCGCCCGGCGGTGCCGCCAATCAGAAAGCCCCGTGCGCGTTGATCCCCAGCGGCCCAGACCAGATCCATGGTGCGCTGCATGCCAAACATTGAATAGCAGATATACACCGGGATCATCTGCACGCCGTGCGTCGAGTAACTGGTGCCGGCAGCGATCCAGTCGGCCATCGCGCCGGCTTCGTTGATGCCTTCCTGCAGAATCTGTCCGGTCTTGGTCTCCTTGTAGAACATCATCTGGTCGGCATCCTGTGGCACGTAGTTCTGTCCGTCCTGATTCCAGATGCCGATCTGGCGGAACAGGCCTTCCATGCCGAAGGTACGCGACTCATCCACCACGATGGGGACCACGCGCTTACCGATGATCTTGTCTTTCAACATGACATTCAGACTGCGCACAAAGGACATGGTGGTGGAGAATTCACGTCCCTCGCCACCCGCTTTCAACAGCGCATCGAAGGCCGACAGCGGCGGTACCGGCAGTGCCTCGGCTGTGCGCCGTCGTGCGGGCAGATAACCACCAAGGGCCATGCGCCGCTCACGCATGTAGTCGAGTTCCTTCGAACCTTCCGGGAAGGTCAGGTAGGGCAGTTTCTCAAGGTCTTCATCTTTCACCGGCAGCTTGAAGCGATCGCGGAAGGCCTTGACCGAGGTCGTGCCCATCTTCTTTTGCTGGTGGGTGATGTTCTGTGCCTCGCCCGCCTCACCCATGCCATAGCCCTTGATGGTCTTGGCCAGGATCACTGTCGGCTGACCGGTGTGCGCCACCGCAGCGGCATAGGCTGCATAGACCTTGTGTGGATCGTGTCCGCCGCGGTTCAGGCGCCAGATGTCGTCATCGGACCAGGTCGACACCATTTTCAACAACTCGGGATACTTGCCGAAGAAGTGCTGGCGAACATAAGCGCCGTCCCTGGACTTGAAAGTCTGGTAGTCACCATCGACACATTCCATCATGCGCTTTTGCAGCAGGCCGGTTTTATCCTGAGCCAGCAAGGGGTCCCAATAACTGCCCCAGATCACCTTGATCACATTCCATCCGGCACCACGAAAATCGGATTCGAGTTCCTGGATGATCTTGCCGTTGCCGCGCACCGGTCCGTCGAGCCGTTGCAGATTGCAGTTGATGACGAAAATCAGATTGTCGAGGCGCTCGCGACCGGCCATGCCGATGGCACCCATCGATTCCGGCTCGTCCATTTCGCCGTCGCCCATGAAGGCCCACACCTTGCGGTTGTCAGTGGGAATCAGGCTGCGGTGCTGCATGTACTTCATGAAGCGCGCCTGATAGATCGCCTGCAAGGGGCCAAGACCCATCGATACCGTGGGGAACTGCCAGAAATCCGGCATCAGCCACGGATGCGGATAGCTTGACAAGCCTTTGCCGTCGACTTCGCGGCGGAAATTGTCCATCTGCTCTTCAGTCAATCGCCCGAGCATGAAAGCGCGCGCATAGGTGCCAGTTGCCGAATGACCCTGTGACAGCACCAGATCACCACCATGTTTTTCGGACGGCGCATGCCAGAAGTGATTGAACCCGATGTCATAGAGCGTCGCCGCCGACGCATAGCTGGCGATATGTCCGCCCAGACCGGAGTCGTCCTTGTTCGCCCGCAGTACCATGACCATGGCGTTCCAGCGCGCGTAGTCGCGAATTTTCTGTTCCATCTCATAGTCGCCGGGCGTCACCGGCTGCTGATCGGCAGGGATGCTGTTGATGTATTCGGTATTTGCGCTGTAGGGCATGTTGATGCCCGTTTGATGGCCCAGCGCGATCAGTTGCTCGAGGAGGAAATGAGCACGTCCGGCGCCTTCATTCGCAATAACGGCTTCCAGTGCATCCAGCCATTCACGGGTTTCCTGCGGATCGACATCGGATGCAGCACTTGGGGAACTATTGGCAACAGACATGAAACCTCCTCCTTGTGAGAGTTGTAGCGGTATCCGTTGGAGATAATCCCGACGGGCCGGTTCTATCGCGACGTAACGCAAGCCACCAGAGACAAAGCCGGTGTCGGAGCTTCGTCACGCGCTTTTTTCCGCAGCATAGACCGAGTTGATTGCTTGGCATACCTTGGATATTGCGCATTGTAAAACAATGTTCCACATTGCGCAATGTGCGGATTTCCACAATCGCGCCCATCATCCGATAAAAATCCCACGCCTTTGTATTTTCGACAAATTTCTGCTGTAGCGATGTGCCGCACGCGCACGCCTGTGCGTGATCAATTTGTATGAGCTTGAAGAATTCTTTCCTGGGCGGGACATGCGCGATGGCGCCGAAGCGCAAGCTCATTGCGCAGTGTCGGCGGGACGATGCAGGCAAGGATGTCGCCGCTGCGACCGGTTTGTGTGAACAGTGTCCGGCAGAGCAATCAAACGATGGCGACCGAACAGGTCGCGTTTCGCCGCGCCTTAGGGGGAACGAAACTTCACCACCGCACGACCATCGGCGATCTGTCGTGGCTCAGGTTTCCAGGCGTGGCCATAGACAATTTCAAACGTAACCGGCAAGCGGTGTCCGGCATCCTGTGTCCATGCGTTCAGCAGACGTCGCCAGTCGCGCCAGGTCTGCTGCCCGAGCAAGGCATCGCGTACCCCGAGGTGACGTTGGTCGGCGAGGAAGGCGCGCGGTGCGGAATAGGTCAGCGTGATCAACTCCATATCCATCACCGGGTCAAGGGAGAAATAGGGGACAGACCACGTTTTCTGATAGCCTATCGGCCATTCCGCTCGAATAATCCGTCATGCCGCGCCGCGCCCGCATTGCCCTACCCGACATTCCGCTGCATCTGATTCAGCGCGGCAACAATAGGCAAGCCTGCTTCTTCGCCGAAGACGACTGCCGCTACTACCTCGAGTGGCTGGCCGAACTTGCGCCGCGATGCGGATGTCGGCTGCACGCCTGGGTGTTGATGAGCAACCATGTACACCTGCTGCTCACGCCTGCCGCCGCCGACAGCGCCGGAGCGCTGATGAAGGCCCTAGGGCAGCGCTACGTCCAGTATGTGAATCGCACCTACCGGCGATCGGGCACGCTCTGGGAAGGTCGCTTCCGCTCCTGCATCCCCACCGAGGAAGCCTATGTCCTCGGTTGCCACCGCTACATCGAACTCAATCCCGTGCGCGCCGGCATGGTCGAGCATCCCGCCGAGTACCCATGGTCCAGCTATCGCGCCAACGCCCGCGGCGAAGTCGGTCGCCTCGTACTGACGCCACATCCGCTCTACCGCGCCTTGGGCCGCAACGACGACGAGCGCCGCGCCGCCTACCGCGAGCTGTTCCGCCACGAACTGGACCCGGGTCTGGTCGACGAAATCCGCTCGGCCACCAACGGCAACTTCGCCCTCGGCAGCCCGGTCTTCCGCGACCAGGTAACGGCGGCACTCG
>JAIPCS010000178.1 GCA_021738105.1 Sulfuritalea sp. | reverse complement strand
TCGCAGGCCATCAACGTTGACGATTTCGTTGCGCTTGGGCAGACGTCCGAGGTGATGGATCACCAAGCCGCCGATGGTATCGAAATGCTCATCCGAGAATTCGGTGCTGAAGGCTGCATTGATGTCAGCGATTTCGGTCAGGGCCTTGACCCGGAAGCGGCCGGTGTTGTCCTTGACGATGTTGTCTTCAGTTTCGTCAAAGTCGTACTCATCTTCGATGTCGCCGACAATCTGCTCCAGTACGTCCTCGATGGTGACCAGCCCGGCTACACCGCCATATTCGTCGACGACGATCGCCATATGATTGCGTGAGGCCCTGAATTCTCTGAGCAGCACGTTCAGCCGTTTCGATTCCGGAACAAAAATCGCGGGTCGCAAGGTGTCACGCAGGTCGAATTCCTTGCCTGCAAAGTAACGCAGCAAGTCTTTGGCCAGCAGAATTCCAAGTACGTCGTCCTTGCTGTCTCCGATGACGGGAAAGCGGGAGTGCGCGGTGTCGAGAACAACCTCGACGATCTGTTCGGGAGATTCCTTGATGTCCACCACGTCCATCTGCGCGCGCGGCACCATGATGTCGCGCACCGCCATGTCGGCCACGGAAAGCGCGCCTTCGATAATCGACAATGCGTCGGCATCCATCAAATGGCGCTCGAAAGCGCCGTGGAGCAGTGCAAGAAGTTGTTCGCGGTCTTCGGGTTCGCGCATCAGAAGCGCGGAAAGCCGCTCGATCAGACTGGGTCTACTGGATGGGTCCATTGTCAGCCGTAAGGATCGGGGTAACCCAGACTGTCGAGGATCTTGCGTTCCGCCGCTTCCATACGTTCGGCGTCATCCTTGTTGGTCTCGTGGTCATAGCCCTGTAAATGGAGCATACCATGCACAACGAGGTGAGCGAAGTGGGCTTCCAGCGTCTTGCCTTGAGCTAGCGCTTCGCTGCGCACCACCGGCAGGCACAGTACCAGATCCCCACAGACTCCATTGAAATGAAATGAATCGTAAGGAAAGGACAATACGTTGGTGGCATAGTCGCGACGACGGTATTCACGGTTGAGTTGCCGACCCTCCTCGTTGTCAACGAAGCGCACCGTGACTTCGGCAGCCTGGATGCAGGCCGCTCGAACCCAGCGGCGCACCTGGGGACGGGTCGGGGCTTCGGCTTTGCCGCCCGGATATTGAACGGCAAGCCGCAGTTCAGGCAGGTGGCGTGTGGCGGTTGCTGTCATGTTTTTCATAAGCATCGACAATGCGTGCCACCAGCGGATGTCGCACCACGTCGGAGGCATCAAAATCCGTGAACGCGAGACCGCGGACTGCCGCCAGGATTCTGCGCGCTTCGACCAGCCCCGACTTCTGCCCGCGTGGCAAATCGATTTGTGTCACGTCACCAGTGACGACCGCCTTGGCTCCGATGCCGATACGCGTCAGGAACATTTTCATCTGCTCGGGCGTGGTGTTCTGTGCCTCGTCAAGAATGATGAAGGCGTGATTCAAAGTGCGACCACGCATGTACGCCAGCGGTGCGATCTCAATGGTTTGCTTCTCGAAAAGCTTCGACACTTTTTCAAAACCCATCAGATCGTAGAGCGCGTCGTAGAGCGGTCGCAAGTAGGGGTCGATTTTCTGCGCCAGATCGCCGGGCAAAAACCCGAGTCGCTCGCCGGCCTCGACCGCGGGTCGGGTGAGAACGATTCGACTGACCTGATCGCGTTCCAGGGCGTCGATTGCAGAGGCAACGGCGAGATAAGTCTTTCCGGTACCTGCGGGGCCGATGCCGAATGTGATGTCGTGATCCTGAATATTTTGCAGGTAGCCCGCCTGGTTGGGAGTTCGCGCATGCAGGTCGGTCTTTCGCGTCAGCAGACCCGCACTTGACGGAACCGGCGGATGCGTATTTCGATTGCGTGATATTTCTATCAGCCCAAGCTGAATTTCGTCGATGGACAAAGGCTCTTTTGCCAGCTCATAAAAATGCTGCAAGGCCCGGGTGGCCAGTCGCGCCTGCGCCGGCTCGCCGTTAATCCGGCAGTACTGGCCACGGCGGCTGATGGTGATGTCGAAAGCGGCTTCAATCTGGCGCAGATTCTCGTCAAGGGAGCCACAGAGGTTTTGCAGTCGCGCGTTGTCGAGCGGCTGCAGGGAAAGCGCCAGCGGTCTTGGCTTCGGGTTCCGCAGTATTGAGCTCAGGGTATCTTGTCCAGGTGAGGGCGATCTCGGGTTTAAACCGCCATGGCAACCGGTTCGGGAAGTTTGACGATCTCGCCACGCAAGCTGTGAGGCAGCGCAGCGGTGATCACGACATCCATGAAGCAACCAATCAGTCTTTCGTTACCGGCAAAATTGACCACGCGATTGTTATCAGTGCGCCCAGCCAGTTCATCGGCATCCTTGCGTGCGTGCCCCTCGACGAGGACCCGCTGGGTGGTGCCAACCATGGCCTGACTGATCTTCAGCGCCTGCGTCTCGATGGTTTTCTGCAAACGCATCAAGCGGCTGATCTTTAACTCGGGTGGTGTGTCGTCGAGCATATCGGCGGCGGGTGTGCCCGGCCTCGCGCTGTAGACAAAAGAGAAGCTGTTGTCAAAATTCAGTTCTTCGACCAAGTGCATTGTCTTTTCGAAGTCTTCTTCGGTTTCCCCCGGAAAGCCAATGATGAAGTCGGATGAAAGAGAAAGATCAGGCCGTGCTGCGCGAAGTTTTTTTACCAGCGACTTGAATTCGAGTACCGAGTAGCCTCTTTTCATCGCCGCGAGAACACGGTCTGATCCTGACTGCACCGGTAAATGCAGATGCGACACGAGTTTAGGTGTGTTGCGGTAGGTATCGATAAGGCGCTGGGTCATTTCGCGCGGGTGGGAGGTTGTATAGCGAATTCGCTCGATACCTTCCATATTGGAGAGCGCTTCGATCAGAAAAGCCAGATCCGCCGTGTCGCCGTCATCCATACTGCCCCGGTAGGCATTGACGTTCTGGCCTAAAAGTGTCACTTCACGGACGCCTCTTGCTACCAAACCTTCAATTTCTGACAGGACATCGGCCAGAGGGCGCGAGACTTCCTCGCCACGGGTGTAGGGCACGACACAAAAGCTGCAGTATTTTGAGCAGCCTTCCATGATTGAGACAAAAGCCGATGTACCGGTCACGCTGGCGGCAGGCAGTGCGTCGAACTTTTCGATTTCCGGGAACGATATATCCACCTGCGCTTTGCCACTGCTGCGGCGTGCGGCAATCAATTGCGGCAGCCGGTGCAGGGTCTGGGGACCAAAGACGACATCTACATAGGGTGCTCGGGCGATAATGGCTTCGCCTTCCTGACTGGCCACACAACCCCCGACACCTATCACCAGTTTGGGATTTAGCTGCTTGAGATGTTTGATCCTGCCAAGATCGTGGAACACCTTTTCCTGAGCTTTTTCCCGCACGGAGCAGGTGTTGAACAGAATGATGTCGGCGTCCTCGGGCTTGTCGGTTTTTATTGCATCTTCGCTGCCAGCAAGCAAGTCCGTCATCTTGTCCGAGTCATACTCGTTCATCTGGCAACCGAAGGTGCGAATGTAAACTTTCTTGGCCATCGTCTATTACCGGAAGAAGCGAAGCAGTGCCACAGGCTGGGTTCAGCAGCAATAAAACTGGCGCCGCAATGAAATGATTCAGGACAAATATTATAGAACAGGCATCGAAGTCGCCTGTTTGCTACCATCGCACCGATGAAACCAGCAGTCATTTTACTTTCCGGCGGACTTGACTCCGCCACTGTGCTTGCCTTGGCGCGGGAACAGGGCTTTTCGTGTCATTGCCTCTCTTTGGATTATGGGCAGCGCCACGGCGCTGAACTGAATGCGTCAACCCGGGTTGCAAAGGCACTGGGGGCAAGCGCCCATCGCGTGCTGAAGCTTGATCTCGCACAGTTGGGAGGCTCTGCTCTGACCGATCGCTCGATTGACGTACCGACCGCGGGCGTTCAGCCCGGCATACCGGTCACCTATGTACCGGCACGCAATACCATCATGCTTTCCCTGGCGCTGGCCTGGGCTGAGGTACTGGGTGCGCAGGACATTTTTGTAGGGGTGAATGCCGTCGACTATTCGGGATATCCGGACTGTCGTCCGGAATTCATCCGTGCTTTCGAAGCGCTTGCCAATCTGGCCACCAAGGCGGCAGTCGAAGGGCGACCTCTGCAAGTGCACGCACCCTTGATGAATATGAGCAAAGTTCAGATCATCGCCGAAGGTACCCGGCTCGGCGTCGATTATGGGCTGACAGTATCCTGTTATCAGGCCGACCCTGCTGGCAGGGCCTGTGGCTTGTGCGATTCGTGCCGTTTGCGGCGCGAGGGCTTTGATGCCTCCGGCCAGCTTGATCCCACGAGATATATTAGTAGAAGCTGAAATAGAGCAAAGTTATTTTTAGAGCGATGCTTTGAATTGGGCCCAGCAGTGATTCGTGGAGAATCGACGCCCTATAAAACCACAACTCTCCAAAGGATGACGCAACATGGCTGAAGAAGTGCAGGCAATCGCCAAGACAGTTGTCTGGTGGGGTTTCGGGCTCGGTTTCATCTTTGGCTTTATCGCCAACAAGACCAATTTCTGCACCATGGGTGCAGTATCGGATGTGGTCAATATGGGTGATTGGGGGCGCATGCGGGCATGGTTGCTGGCCATTGGCGTTGCCATACTGGGTACCAATATCCTAGCCTATACAGGCACCATCAATCTGGCCAACACTATCTACACCGGCCAGAATTTGCCTTGGATGGCGCACTTGGCTGGTGGACTGATATTCGGTATTGGCATGACGTTGGCCTCAGGATGCGGTAACAAGACGCTGGTGCGCGTGGGTGGTGGCAACCTCAAGGCCGTGGTGGTGTTCATCTACTTGGCCTACTCTGCCAATGTCACCTTGCGAGGAATTCTTGCGGTACCTCGAATTGAATGGCTCCAGGCACCGTCCGTAACCTTACATTTGCAGACCAATCAGACCATTCCCCACTTGCTTCATACCAGCCTCGGCATGAGTCTAGGCACGGCGGAGCTGGTAATAGCGCTGATACTGTCTTGCGCCTTGATGGCATTTGTTCTGTTCAGCAAGTCTTTCTGGGAACAAAAGGACAATCTTATCGCCGGACTTGTACTGGGCGGAGTAGTCATAGCCGGCTGGTACGTGACAGGAAAATTGGGCTGGGCCGAAAATCCCGAAACCTTGACCGAGATGGCGATCGGTACCAATTCCCGGTTGGCCGAGTCGATGTCCTTCATCGCGCCGTCAGGCTATACGCTTGAATTGTGGTCGTTGTGGACCGACCGGAGCACCGTGGTTACCTGGGGCATCGCGACGGTATTTGGTGTTGGAATCGGGTCCTTCGTCTACGCGATTCTTACCAAGGCATTTCGATGGGAGCATTTTGTTTCGGCTCAGGACATGTTCCGCCACATTATTGGCGGAGTACTGATGGGATTCGGTGGAGTCACAGCCATGGGCTGCACCGTCGGCCAGGGCATTACCGGATTTTCCACCCTGTCGGTCGGGGCCATTATCACTTTCGCAGCCATCGTGACCGGTGCCGCCGCGACGATGAAGTTCGAGTATTGGCGCATGATGCGCGAAGTTTAACTGCGCGCAAAACAGCATTCCTGTGCCGGAGGTCGGCGAGGATCTATTGCAACTGCTTTTACAGGCGTGTTGCAGCAGTCTGGCCGGAAGCTTTGGGATAGCTCCAAAGTCTCGAAATTTGGGCAATATGAAAACGAGTCGCTGTCCTAAGAGCGTTCAGTCATCGAACTTAGATTTGACAGAGGCTTTAGCGGTTGGTTAGAATGCTCGGCTTTCCGAGAAGCGCATGGGTAGAGTTTGCCCGTGTCTGCGCAGGCCGGGTTACTGAAGCAAGCAAGGAATACCACGAGAATGAAAACATTTTCCGCCAAGCCGCATGAAGTCCAGCACGACTGGGTTGTCGTCGATGCCACGGACAAGGTGCTCGGCCGTCTGGCTGCCGCCATTGCTCACCGACTGCGCGGCAAGCACAAGCCCATCTACACGCCTCACGTTGATACCGGCGATTACATCGTTGTGGTGAACGTCGAGAAGTTGCGCGTTACTGGCAACAAGTCTGAGGACAAGAAGTATTATCGTCATACCGGCTACCCGGGCGGTATCAACGAAACCAACTTCACCAAGCTGCAGCAGCGTTTCCCCGGTCGCATCCTGGAGAAAGCTGTCAAGGGCATGCTGCCCAAGGGCCCACTGGGCTACGCGATGCTCAAGAAAATGAAATGCTACGCCGGCGCTGCCCACCCGCACGCTGCCCAGATGCCCAAGGCACTGGAAATCTAAGGAGTTCTCATGGCAGTCACCCAATATTACGGTACCGGTCGCCGCAAAACCGCCATTGCCCGCGTGTTTCTTCGCACTGGCAGTGGCAAGTTCGTGGTCAACGACAAGCCGGTCGACGAATTCTTTTCACGCGAAACAGGCCGTATGGTCGTGCGTCAGCCGCTGGAACTGACCCAGCACACCAATACTTTTGACATCCTTGTGAATGTTGAAGGCGGAGGAGAGTCCGGTCAGGCCGGTGCCGTACGCCACGGAATTACTCGTGCACTGATCGAGTACGATGCAACTCTCAAGCCGGCATTGTCTACCGCGGGCTTCGTTACTCGTGATGCGCGCGAGGTCGAGCGTAAGAAGGTAGGTTTCCGCAAGGCGCGTCGGCGCAAGCAATTCTCGAAGCGCTAAGCTTCGGCGGCTTTATCGCT
>JAIPCS010000177.1 GCA_021738105.1 Sulfuritalea sp. | reverse complement strand
GCGGCCGCCGCTTTCCTTGTTGGGCTCCCAGATTTTGGGTGGCGTGTAGCTCGATGCGTTATCCATAACGAATCCTGTCGTCTAGGGGGTGGAAAAAATTTCAAGCACTAATCAACTCGGCGACTCCGCGACTGCGCGACTCCGCGACTCCGCGACTCCGGCTCGGGTCGATGGCGCGAGGCATCATCATAACGGAGAGCAGGGCCGCTCCCGGCTCGGGCGCTTTGGTGGCGGCGCGCCGGGGCAGAATTTGTGTCAGGCCGCCGTCTCGCCAGCGCCGAGTTTTTCGGCAACGGGTGGTGCCCCCGGTGCGGCGCCGTCCATCCGCGTACCGCGGGTGATCGCACAGCGGCAAATCATGGAATACACTGACTTCATCCGTCGCCTCATCCGCGCCGCCATTCACTCAGGGGGTCTTCGCCGCATGATCAAAATCCAAAGCCGCTTGCTGCTGTCCGTCGTCCTCGTGCTGTGCGCCGTGACGGCACGCGCCGACTATCTGCCCAAGGCGGAGCCGGTGGCCGAGCATGTCTACGCCATCGTCGGCCCGCTCGGGCAGCGCAGCGCCGAGAACGACGGGCTCAACGCCAATTACGGGTTCATCGTCACGCCCGCCGGTACCATCCTCATCGATTCCGGCGCCAGCCGCATGGGCGCGGAAAAGCTTGAAAAAGCCATTCGCGCCGTGACCGAGCAACCGGTACGCTGGGTCATCAACACCGGCAGCCAGGATCATCGCTGGCTTGGCAACGACTATTTCGCCAGTCGCGGCGCGCAGATCATCGCCATGCAACGGACCGCAGCCACGCAAGCCCGATCGGCCAGCCAGCAATTGTCGGGGCTGGAACGTTTCCTCGACAAGCGCCTGGCGGGAACGCGCCCACTGAGCTCGCCCAAACCGCTCGCGGGAGAGACGGCCGAGATCGAGCTGGGCGGAGAACGGCTGACCATTGTCCATACCGACGCACATTTTCCGGGTGATGCGATGGTGATCCTGCCCAAGCGCGGCGTGGTGTTTACCGGCGATCTGGTGTATGTCGATCGAATGCTCGCGGTACTACCGGGGTCAAGCATGCAGAAGGCGCAGAACGCCTTCAAGGCGCTGGTGGCACTCAAGCCGGCGCATGTCGTACCCGGGCATGGCCGGGTCTCCGATCTTGCCCGGGCGCAGCGCGATACCGGCGACTACTATGATTTCCTGATCAACACGGTCGGTACCGCCGCGAAGGACATGGAGCCCATGGCCGATGTGCTCAGGCGCCACGCTGATCTGCCGGCCTTCCGGCACCTGGAGAACTACGACAGCCTGCACCGGACCAACATGAACCGGGTCTTTACCGAATTCGAAGGGCAGTGATTCAATCGCGATGATTCAGCGATTGGGGTCGCGAGCGTCGCTTTTTCTTCGCTCGTACCCTCAGCGTGCCGTATCGCCATCGCCGACTTTTAATGCTGTGCCGGTAACGGGCATGCCGGGACTCGCCCCGGCGGGCGAGGAACTTTCTTGCTGCGCGGCAAGAAAGTACCCAAAGAAACGCGCCCACCTCCCCGGCCCTTAGGCGGAGGGCTCGCCAGAGTCTCGCCCGTTCGCGCGGCACAAGGCCAAGCAGATGGCCTTGCGAAACCCGCGCTCACCCCTCGCTGCGAAAGGCCCGCCGGGCCGGTCGCTAATCGCTTGGATACCTTCCGGCGCTCCGCGCCGGAAATAAAAGCCGGCCAAAATGCCGGCGCGCGAAGCGCATTTCCCGGTATGCAAAGCACGGCCGTCGTCGGACAACGCGACCGGAATACTCCCGGCGAACCTTCCTCGCTCGGCGGCTCAGAGGGGGATCAAAAGCGTCGCGCTTGTTGAGTCGTACCGCGAAAGACATTGTCCGCAAAAAGTCGGCGCTGGCGAGACGGCGAAGAATACTGATCGCTGGCCTGCGGATTCATTGCAATGGCATCTGCACTTGCCATGGGCATGGATCGGGATTATTCTCGCCAACATTCGTTCGGAATAGCCGCCACCGTATAGGAATGACCTCCGTGCCCGCCACGATCTTCGTAAGTACCCAGCTCAAATCCATGAAGTCAAATGTCGCTGACTCTTTTGGTTTGGTATGCTGACTGTCGTCTCTCGAATCGAAGATCTTCTTAACGTCGGCTGGAATGTGTCGACTAGCGGTGATTACAAGAACTGGGTGAATCGAGTTTTTGCATTCCTGTCATCCGCCATTGATGAGGGAACCGCCACGAAGTTTACGGAACTGGGTATAGAGGGCCTTCTTGAAAGCTGGAGAGACTGTCGGGACAGGCAGGTTGGGCATCTCGAAGGCCTAGCAGTTCGCCTCGCAGACGACAGCTCAAGAAGAGAACCATCAAATTTACCGGCAAATTCATCAACACCACCTGTACATCTGACGAAAAAGGTGTTCGTGGTGCACGGACATGACAATGAAGCGAAGGAAACGGTTGCTCGGTTTATTGAGCGCCTGCGACTTTCTCCTGTCATTCTTCATGAGCAGCCCAACTCTGGCCGCACCATCATTGAGAAATTTGAGGTGTTCTCGGACGTTGGTTTCGCTGTTGTTCTACTCACGCCGGATGACGTCGGCGCCCCATCGCTAGAACCAAAGAACCTCAAAGCACGAGCCCGACAGAACGTAATACTTGAGCTCGGGTATTTCATGGGCAAGCTCTCTCGGTTCAGAGTTTGCGCGCTATATAAGCAGGGGGTCGAAATACCTTCGGACTATCAAGGTGTCCTGTACATCGAAATGGATTCTGCTGGCGCTTGGAAGAAAAAGTTGGCGCAGGAACTGGTGGAAGCCAACCTCTCCATTGACCTTGACGGGCTTCTGCATGCATAAGAAACCTAACAATACGTTTGAGGCGGCGTGCGCGATAAAGCCGTGTAGCGTTCTTGACCTAGTACGTTAGAGATCTCCAACGTGTCTCCCACAACTCTTACAACAGCATTTCTCATTACGCAGTTCTTTTTACTGCTGATTGTCTATTTTGGAATTCTCGCCCTTAGGTCTGGGGAAAATACCTTCTCTCCGTTCTCCAACAACCCGCGCCCTGCGACCAAGAATCTCCCGTCGCTTGTTCTCGGTTTCGCACTGATTACACTTGCCTGCTTGGCTTTTTCACAAGACTTCATATTGCTGTCAAAGCCGGCTTTCGGTGATGTTGAATTTCCTGCACTTCTGCGCGACGACGCCTTCCTTTTCGTCTTCGTCTTAGATATTTTTGGCGCCGGCCTTCTTATGGGTATCACTGGTGGGTCAAAGGAGAGTCCATTCTCGTCAGTTCTCTTTGCATTGCCGGCCTTAGCAATTTTTCTAAGAGAAACACCGACTCGATTCTTTATCTACACTGCTCTTGCTGTAATTCTGTTTCTCCTGTTTCCTCGATCGAACGCAGCAGGAAATGCAGTTCTGGAAAATCCGAAACACATTCTTGCGTTCCAACTAGTAACTCTCGGTTGCCTCGCACTGACATCATTGGTCGGCTATGCCACTAGGCCCCTTTAAGTAGAAATAATGAAAATCAAATGGGTCAGCGTCAAATTAAATTCAATCAAAGGTATCAGCATCAAATTAAATTAGCCTAGCCGTCTCACCATCGCCGACTTTTCCCGGTTGTCGCTCACCGAAGGCCTAATGACAGCCAAGCCCGCTCAGTGTTTCGCGCGGCGGAAGGCGACCAGTTCGATGGTTTCGTTGAGGGCGTTAACCGAGGCTTCAGACATGGGGTGGCTGCCGCGAATGGTCTGACGCACCACGCGCTTCAGATCATCGGCATACCAGACCGTGACATCCAGCGTCGCGGTGCCCCAATCGGAACTGCCGAGCACGCGGATTTCCAGCTTGCGTGTATCGAAGCTGCCGGCAGGAACGGTGATCCGTTCATTGCCCGCCACCCGCATCCAGGCGGCTGCGCAACCGGTGGCGTGGTCAATGGTGAGGCAGGCGGCTGAGTTGAGCAAGTCGATATCTTCCGACTCGCCATTCCAGTTGGGTGCGAAGAGGAATATCGCGTCCATCGGCAAGCCCACCAGACGTGGCTGGCCGTCGAGTACCCATTCCGCAACCGGCTTGCCGGCGACGGCAAATTCCTCCAGTACGCCGGTGCCTGCCACGACGGCCTTGACCCGTCCGGTCAATTGTTGCTTGCGGCCGAATATGTCCTTTGCCACGTAATCCCATTCGTCGCCCGGCGTCACGCCAAGCGCATCAAGCACTTTTGCCGGAACCGTTGCCGGCCCGGTCGGCGGCGAAGGTGGTAATGCCGCGATCTTGATCGCAGGCACGGCGGAGGCCGGCGCTGCGGCGGCCGAAGGTTTCTCCATAACGACCGCTGACTTCTCGGCGACTATCGACGGTTTTTCCGCGATGACCGAGGCTGGTTTGCTGGCCATCGCCAGACGCATCGCGCTGGCATTTGCCGCTATCCAGGCCTGGCGTTCGGCCTGCAGCGCCGCATTCTGTTTGGCCAGCGCGTCTTTCAACTTCTTTTCCATCACTGCCAACATGTCGGCCATTTCTTTCGCGGCCTTCTCGTTGGCGACCTTGACGGCCTCGCTCACCGCCCGATCCACGGCTTCCTGTTGTGCCTTGGCAATGTCGGCCGCACTGTCGCCGGGCTGGAAGTAGAAATCACCGTCCAGCGAACCGTAACGCCACGGTTCCTGCTGGCCATTGGTCGCGTGCTTGACACCCTGCTGGACACTTCGCAGCAACTGCTCGATCTCTACGCCACGGGGCTTTTCCAGTGCGGCCAGCAGGGCCTGGGTGTAGGGACTGTGCTTGCCATCGCCATCGGCGGCGGTGTTGCCGTGCTTGGTGGCAAAGGAAATCAGCGTGCCGGTGGCCTCGACCGGCGGTGCCAGGCCGCGCGCGCCGCCGCGATTGAAGCTTCGCGACAGGGGATTGTCGCGACAGGCATCAAAGAAGACGAGCTTGATTCTGGCCGGTTCCATGTCGTCGATCACATCGTCGAGGCGCACCACGTTGCGTTTGAGGTCGCGTTCCGAGCGCGGGTTGGCATCGATCGGTACCAGGTAGTTGCTGCCGTTAACCTGAATCCCGTGTCCGGCGTAGAACACCGCGGTAACAGCGGCGTTGTCCGATTTGGCGGCAAGCCGACGGAAGGCACCCTCCATGTCGGTACGGGTCGTATCAAACACCAGATCAACGTCGAAGCCCAGTTGTCGCAGGGCAGTTGCCATGGCCGCCGCGTCACTGCGCGGGTTGGCGAGTTTGCCCGAGGGATAGTTGCTGTTGCCGATCACGACGGCGACGCGCGCGTCCTTTTTGGCATTCCCGTCCGCTGCCGCCTTTGCCGGCTCGGCACTGCCCTCTGTCAGGGGCAGCAGCCCCAACAGGACAATGCTGATAGCGACAAGAAGAAACCGCCAGCGGATCATTTGAGTAAATGGACAGGTAATCCAGAAAGCCTACTGAATGAAGTATGGCCGATGGCAGGCACGACCGTCAATCACGATTTCGACGGTGGCCGGCGTCACGCGTCATGGGCCATTGGCGGCCGGCATGCGTCCTGTTTTCAGTGTCGATTTTTCCCGGCCGGCACGCGTCGAAGGCGCTATGGCAGCCGGGCAGCACGGGCTTAGAATGTGATCCCGTTTGATCATCCATGGAGCAGCGTCGTGGCGGTCAATCCTCAAGCGGTACATCATGAATCTCAAGCAACTTGAATACTTCGTGCGCGTCGCCGAGCTGGGTAGTTTCAGCAAGGCCGCGCTGATCCTGAATATCGCCCAGCCGGCGCTGTCGCGTCAGGTGCGGCTGCTGGAAACCGATTTGCGCGTCAGTCTGCTGATTCGCAACGGGCGCGGCGTGGTGCTGACGGATGCGGGCAAGCGCCTGTTCGACCACAGTGTCGGAATTCTGCAGTTGATGTCGCGGGTGCGCGACGAGCTTGAAAGCAGTCGGGGCGAGCCCGCCGGGCGGATTGTGGTGGGCATGCCGCCGAGCATGGGCCGCCTGCTCACGCTGCCGCTGGTGGAAGGGTTTCGCCGCACATTGCCAAAGGCGCGGCTTGCCATTGTCGAGGGCTTGTCCACCCATCTGGCGGAATGGATCTCCACCGGCCGGGTCGATGTCGGCCTGCTGCACAATCCGGAATCACAGACCGGGCTGGAACTGACGCCGGTACTTGAAGAGCCTCTGGGCATGGTCAGCGCGGCCGGCACCGCCGCTTCCGGCAAGCGTCGAAAAGTCGGCGCCGGCAGCACGGTGACGCTGGACGAATTGACGCGCTTTCCCTTGATCCTGCCCGAACGCAGCCATGCCATTCGTCGCCTGCTGGAAACCCAGGCGGCGCTGACCGGCCACAAACTCAATGTCGCGCTGGAAGTGTCCAGCGTGCAGTCGATTCTGGAACTGGTGCGGGCCGGGCACGGCCACGCGATCCTGACCGCCACGGCGCTGGCCGCTTCGGGCCAGCCCGAGGCCTTTGTGCTGCGCACTCTGGCGGAGCCGCGCCTGACCAGCGTCCTGTGTCTGGCGGTGTCCGCGCACAAGCCGGCCACGCCGCTGAGCAAGCACGTGTTGCGCCTGCTGCGCGAACTGATCCTGGCGACCCGCACCCAGTCTTGAAGTGATTTAGTGACTTCCGCTTCGTGCCCAATGCCGACGGTGGCGGAAATCGGAAGCGGCCATTCCCGCACACCCCGAAAAATGGAAAGCTGCCACCCATTAGCGGGCCCATGTCAAGTGAGCAAACAAAATCATGGCGGCGTTAGCCGCCAGTTGTTCAATCCTTCCTACTCCGCCTGCAGTTGCTAATCGCGCCCGTTTCTTCAAT
>JAIPCS010000176.1 GCA_021738105.1 Sulfuritalea sp. | reverse complement strand
CGGTCGTCGGCTTGAGCAGCACCGGGTTGAAATCGATGCGCGCCGGGAGCCCGGCTGCCAGCGCCTGCAGCGCCTGGGCGCGGCCTATTTCGCCGCCGTCGGCGGTGACGGCCGAATTCAGCGCCATGTTCTGCGGCTTGAACGGCGCAACGTGCACGCCGCGCCGTTTGAGGATGCGGCACAGCGCCGCTACCACAGTGGTCTTGCCGGCGTCCGACGTGCAACCCTGAACCATCAGGGCGCGAGCCGGAAAGGATTCGGTCGCGTCCATCGCTAAAATGCCATGTCTTTCATTGTCCAATTATCCCATGCCCCCGCTGGCACCTTTCTGCTTGTTTCCGCCGTTGTCGCTTGTCGCAGGCGCACTGGCGGCTGCGTTTTTTGATCGGTGGCTGGGCGAACCGCGTCGCTTTCATCCGCTGGTCGGATTCGGACGTTGCGCGGACTGGGTCGAGAACCTGCTGCGGGCGGGAGCGCCGGGCCATCCGCTGGGAAATCGTCTGCTCGGCCTGGCGGGATGGCTGCTGCTGGTGGCACCCGTCGTGGCGCTTGCCGCCTGGGCGGGACGGCAGACCTGGGGCTGGATCACCGATGTGGCCATGCTCTACCTGGCACTCGGCGCACGCAGCCTCGAGCAACATGGCGAGCGCGTCGCCGCCGATCTTGCCGCGAATGATCTGGCATCGGCGCGTACTCACGTCGGCTGGATGGTGTCGCGCGATACGACGACGCTGGACGAGGAGGGGGTATCGCGCGCCGCAGTCGAATCGATTCTGGAAAACGGCAACGACGCGGTGTTTGGCGCCCTGTTCTGGTTTCTGTTCGCCGGGGCTGCGGGTGTGGTGATGTTTCGCCTGGCCAATACGCTCGATGCGATGTGGGGCTATCGTGACGACCGCCGCCGCTATTTCGGTTGGGCGGCAGCGCGCATTGACGATGTGTTGAACCTGATTCCTGCTCGCCTGACGGCGATGACCTATGCCCTGCTCGGCAATACGCGGGCTTCGCTCGCATGCTGGCGGCAACAGGCGGCTGGTTGGAGCAGTCCCAATGCCGGCCCGGTGCTCGCGGCCGGCGCAGGTGCGCTGGCGGTGCAGTTGGGCGGTCCGGCGCTGTATCACGGGCAAATCGAGCAGCGGCAAAAACTCGGCGCTGGTGATACGGCAAGCATCAGGCATATTCACGCAGCTCTGGCGCTGGTCGGGCGTGGTCTGTGGTTGTGGCTGGCCTGTGCCGGCTTGCTGGCCGTGGCAGCTTCGCATGCTTGAACACGGCGGGCGTTTGCGAGTCGCCGCCGCGCGCTACGGCATTCCGCTGGCCAACTGGATTGATTTGTCTACCGGCATTTCACCCTACGTCTATCCGGTGCCTCCGATCGAGCCGGAGATCTGGCAGCGGCTGCCTGAGGACGAGGATGGCCTGGATACGATCGCCTGCCGCTATTACGGCGCCCAGACGGCACTGGCTTTGCCCGGTTCGCAGGCAGCCATTCAGAACTTGCCGCGCCTGAGACCGCCCGGAACGGTTGCCGTGCTGAATCCCAGCTACGAAGAGTATGCGGCGGCGTGGCTCACCGCCGGCCACCAGGTTCGTCGCTGCTCGGCGGAAGAGCTTCCTGCGATTGTCCGCGAGGTGGATGTCGTGATGATTGGTAATCCGAATAATCCCACGGGCGAATGTTTTTCATGCGGGCAACTGCGCGAGATGGCGCGGCAACTCGACGCGCGCAACGGCTGGCTGGTGGTGGATGAGGCTTTTGCCGACGCGGAACCGGACCCGCCATCGCTTGCCGGGATTGCGGGCAGCGATACCGCCGGCAACGTCATCGTATTGCGTTCGCTCGGCAAGTTTTTCGGGCTTGCCGGTGCTCGCGTCGGTTTTGCCATCGCGGCCAGTCCCATACTGGATTTGCTGGCCGAATTGATCGGTCCCTGGGCGCTGTCGCATCCGGCACGCCTGGCGGCGCGCTCGGCACTGGCGGATGCTGAATGGCAAACCGCGCAGCGTGAGCGACTTCAGCGCGATGGTGTGCGCCTGCACACACTGCTCGCCGATGCGGGAATGGGTCAATCGACGGGTACGGCACTGTTTCGCTATCTGTTGTGCGATGAAGCAACGGCGCTGCAGGAGTTCTTTGCCGGACATGGCATCCTTGTGCGCCATTTCAGCCAACCCTCGGCGGTGCGCTTCGGTCTGCCGGCGACGCCACAACAATGGCAAGCTCTGGCCGCCACACTCAATGACTGGAAAAATCGATGAAGCAAAAGCTGGTGCTGTTCCTGCTTGCCCTGTGCACTGCCCCGGCGTTGGCCGCAACTCCGGCCCCGATCATGGTGACTGATGCTAGCGGCGCCCGCATTGCGCTTGCCGCACCGGCGAAGCGTATCGTCAGTCTGGCGCCGCATCTCACCGAACTCCTGTTTGCCGTCGGCGCGGGGGACCGCATGGTGGGCAATGTCGACTATGGCGACTTTCCCGAGGCGGCCAAGGCGCTGCCAACAGTGGGGGGCTATACCCGTTTTGATCTGGAAGCGGTCGTGGCCCTCAAGCCCGATCTGGTTCTGGGCTGGGAAAGCGGCAATCCGCCGGCCTCGATTTCCCGTTTGAGAACCATGGGCCTCACCGTCTATCTTTCGCAGACAAATCGAATCGAGGATCTTGCCGGCGAACTGGAGCGGATCGGCAAAATGGCCGGCACCGAAATGACCGCCAGTGCCGCAGCGACAGCGTTCAGACAGCGCTATGCCATGCTGGCCACCCGTTATAGCCAGCGGCCCGTGGTGAATGTCTTTTATCAGATATGGAAGCAGCCGCTGATGACCATCAACAGCAAGCAGATCATCAGCGACGCGATACGTCTCTGTGGCGGGCGCAATGTGTTCTCCAGTCTGCCGATTCTGGCCGCCACCGTCAGCATGGAAGCGGTCATCCAGGCCAATCCGGAGGTCATAGTCGCCAGTGGAATGGGCCAGTCACGACCGGAGTGGCTGGATGACTGGAAGCGCTGGAATTCCATGGCGGCCGTCGCGGCGGACAATCTGTACTTCGTTCCGCCGGAGTTGATACAGCGTCACACGCCGCGCATACTGGATGGTGCCGAAATGCTTTGTGAGCATTTGGAAACCGCGCGCGGCAAGCGGCGAAAAACCGTAGCGCCTTCCGGACAGGACTGATTGGACTCATTATTTTGCAGTCGAGCTATACTGTTAGTGCAGGTTCGGATGTTATTTAGAGATGGAGGATGTCATGAACACCACCAGATATTTGCTGATCGCGGCACTGACAAGCGGCTTGCTTGCGAGCAGTTCGGGCATGGCTGCGGGTTCCGCCCGGCAAACCGTTTCCATAGATAACCGCATTCCTACTGCTCAAGAAGTCGAAGAGGCTTTGTTCCCGCAGGGAATACTGGCGTTGAAAAAGGAATGCGCCCAACTTGAAAAAGCCGGCATGCGGTGCCAGAGCGTCATTCCGAAATCTTCTTTGCAGTCCGTACTGGTGACCTTCGAGCGCGGCTCGGCGGTGTTGAGCAACGACGCAAAGGAATTCCTCAAGGTTGTCGGGTCGGCGTTGCAGCATCGGGCAAACTCGTGGAGTTCGTTGCAGATCGAAGGACACAGCGATGTCACCGGAACGAACGAGGTCAATCTGCGACTTTCCCAGGCACGTGCTGATGCCGCAAAAAGCTATCTCGAGTCCAACTTCGGTTTGAAGCACATCGTCACGGTGGGGCGTGCCAGCGAAGACCTGAAGGATCCTTCGAATCCTGAAAGCGCCGTGAATCGCCGGGTCGAATTCGTTCCCGAGTGGTAGCACGGTAGCCCCGGCCGACAGATTGTCGGCAGATTGGAAGAGCGTTTCAGACAGGTTCAGCGCTGAATGGCGCTGGTGTACAGGAGGCCGGGCGCTCAGGGCGATTACAGCAGCTTGCGGTAGAGCGCCAGTGTTTCCAGAGCGATGGCTTTCCAGCTGAAGTGCTGCTCGGCACGTTTGCGGCTGGCCGCACCCATGGCAGCACCCAGATCGGGATCGACGAGGATGGTGTTGATGGCGTCGGCCAGGGCGCGGGAATACTCTTCCGGGTTCACCGCCTCGAAGGGACTTTCAGTGTGCTGTTCGAAGGGCACGAGGTAGCCGGTTTCGCCGTGCAGAATGATCTCCTTGATGCCACCGACTGCGCTGCCGACGACCGGCGTGGCGCAGGCCATGGCTTCCAGATTGATGATGCCGAAAGGCTCATAAATTGATGGACAGCAGAACACCGCCGCGTGCGAATACAGTTCGATTTTCGAGTTTGCGTCGACCCATTCGCTGATCCAGACCACGTTTTTTCGATCACGCTGTACGGCGTGAACGCGGTCGTTCATTTCCTGCCCGATTTCTGGCGTGTCGGGCTGCCCTGCGCAGAGAACAATCTGTACGTTTTCGTCGATATGCCTGATCGCATTGACCAGATGGATGATGCCTTTTTGCCGGGTGATCCGTCCGACAAACAGCACAAAAGGAACATCCGGATCGATGCCGTAGCGACTCAGGGTCCCGGTGCCGTTTACCGGCTTGAATTCTTCGGTATCGATACCGTTGTATATGACCTCAATCCTGTTTTCGTCAATGTCGAACAGATTCAGGACGTCCTGCTTCATCCCCTGTGAAACCGCGATGATCGCATCCGCTTTCTCCATGGCGGTTTTCTCTATCCAGGTGGACAGGTCATAGCCCAGGCCAAGCTGTTCCTTCTTCCACGGTCTCAACGGTTCGAGGGAGTGGGTGGTGACCACCAGCGGGAGGCCGTGGCCCATTTTTGCCAACAGGCCGCCGAAATGCGTGTACCAGGTATGGCAATGAACGATCTGCGCGTCGACCGGTTCAGCGTTGAAGGCAATGCAATTGCTGAACGCCGACAGGGGCGACTTGAGTCCGGCGTCGCATGCGGCAAAGTCGGACTTGTCGACCTGAAATCCCCTGGCCGTCAGATTGCCTTCACGGGACGCCTGATCACCGAAGCAGCGAACGTCGACTTCAATCGATTTGGCGAGTTCGCGGGCCAGATAGTCGACGTGGACTCCTGCACCACCATAAATGTTGGGTGGATACTCATTGGTAAGAAACAAAGCTTTCACACGAGTCTCCCTTTCTTTGGTTTGAAATCATTCTACGCGCATGAGTTTTGTGGGAAGAGAGCCTGTTGCCCGCGCTGAAGAGAGCGGATGCGCTTATTGGCAGTAGGGGGCGGTGGTGTCGATTCTGGCTACACCACGGAGCCGGTGTTTGTCAGCGGGCTCGCCGGGTGCTTCGGCCGCGAAATGCCATGCCCATTTCGAAGGCGGCACGCGTAAAGGCCAGTACCTCGACAAACTCTTCGTCGCTCATCTTGCGGGCCTCGTCGTTGCCGCGGTAGATGTTGGCGAACTCGCGCTCGCGCGCCGACTGGATCAGCAGTTTGCCGACGCCGAGATCTTCGAGACTGCGCCAGAGATCGGGGTTGGTATTGCGGGTGAACTTCATGACGAAGCCCACCGGGTCATTGCGGCCCAGCACGGCCGCCAGACGCAGGATGATTTCGAAGGGGACGGCCATGCGGCCTTTTTCCCAGGCTTCGATCAGCGATGGATCCTTGAGATTGATCGCGGTGCCGACTTCGCTGATGGTGAGGCCCGCCGCTTTGCGCATGCGACGCAAGGTTGCTCCGGTCTTGCCCCAGACACCGGGCTCCGCGAGGCTCGGCAGCAATGCCCTGAGCACATCGGCGGCGGCGGCCATCGGTTTGCCGCTGCGCAGTGATCTGGCAACCTCGGTTGCTGTCTGCAGTGTGCTCGTGGCGCCGACGGTGGCGGCACCGATATCCAAAACTCTGCCCGCCATGGTACGCATCTGATCAACCAGACTGGTCTCCGTGGTCGCAGGAGTGCGCAATTTGGAGGCTGTCTTTGCGGGCACCCGTTTTTTTGTCGGCAAAGACTTTTTGGCAGGCACTTTGCGTTTTGGAGTTGCCGGACTGGCCATGTTCAACCTTTCAGCCTGAAACGCAGCGGGGATTACCTTCCTTGGATTTTCTGGCGTGCCTCATGTCGTTCCTGGGCTTCCAGCGAGTAGACGGTGGTCGGGCGCGCCAGAAGTCGCTTCAGGCCGATCGGGTCTCCGGTCTCTTCGCAGAAGCCGTACTGACCTTCTTCAATACGCTTCAAGGCCGATTCAACACGCGGCAGCATCTTGCGTTCACGATCGCGGATGCGCAATTCGATTGAATGTTCCTCTTCGATCGTGGCGCGGTCGTTGGGGTCGGCTTCCGCCTCTCCATCGCGCAGGTGGTCGATGGTCATGGTGGCGTTGTCGAGCAGATCCTGCCGCTGCTTGCGCAGGAGGCTGCGAAAGAACTCGAGCTGCGCCGGATTCATGTAGGCGCTCTCGGGCATTGCCAACAGGGCCTTTTCTGAGAGCGTTTTGCCGGGTGGCATGGTACTGGGTGTACTTGATGTTTTTCTTGTGGATAGCATTGCCGGATCTCCCTGAATTCACTGTTCGTTTGTTGCTCGCAATGCGCTTTGCTGCGTGCAGAGGTTCTCAACTCGTCAAGTCGTTGCGCTGCGATGCCTTGCATCGTCCGGACCGTCCGTGTTGCATAAACCGGGTACTGCGCCTGACGTGTGGAACATTGTTTTTTCGCCAAGCGCAAAGCACATATTGCACTAGTTTTCAGCGGGCGTGCATGAGTGTTGCAGCAAATCTTTTGAGACCGGGTTCGTGCCTCACAATCCTGCCCCGGGTCAAGGCAGGAACAATGCTGCGACGGTCTCCGGTGCGGACGGAAAATAGAAATGAAGATAGGAGGCAGTCAGCCGCTTGATGCGATAGACGGCTTCGCCGCCGTCCTGCATCTCGCCCAGACGTTGTCGCCGCGCCTGCAACATGGGCGCCAACGAGGTGTCGGTTCTGGAGTAATGGAAAGTGTGCGCTCGCAAAACACCTTCGGGCAGCTCGGCCTGTTGCGGGCCCAGTGCGGCGAGACGGGT
>JAIPCS010000175.1 GCA_021738105.1 Sulfuritalea sp. | reverse complement strand
CCGCATTGTGCAAAGGACGGCCAATACTCGGCCACCGGCGCATCCCATTCAAACCTGCCGCGTTCCGCCGCCAGGTTGAGCGCCATGGCAGTCAAACCCTTGCTAACCGAGAAAACCACGATCAGGGTATCCGCGGACCAGGGGGTTTTGGTGTCAGGATCGGAATACCCACCCCACAGGTCCACTACTCGCTCTCCTTTGCGATACACGCAGAGTCCCGCGCCCACTTCCTGCCCTGTTTCAAAATGATTGAGGAACTGCTGTGCGACCCGTTCAAACTCGGGCGCGTAGCATCCCGTCACGATGCCATTGATTTCTCGCATGGAATACCTCGCCAATAGGCTGGTTCAGGAATTCAAGCCAATAAACGAACCTATCATTACTCATGAAGAATAGAAAATCCACAGAACTCCAAAGAACTATGGCAGGCGCCAGTCAAAGCAATAGATTGTCAGTTTCGAGCCAACAGGCTGGCATAGTTGCCCCCCCTAATCGCATTCCGAGTAAATCCAGACGCTCGGATGAGTGGCCGCAATGGTCAGAGGGACGGCATCCGCTGGAATTCTATGGCAACATCCATTCCCATACGGAATGTTCACAGATTTAGCTATCTGGACTATTTCATGAGTGAATTGACAGCGCCTGGGAAGCACGGTCTTCGTCTGTATCGATCTCTTTTCGATGCGGCGGGCGACTCGATCGTCGTGTGCTCTGCGCAGGGAATTGCAATCGAGTGTAATCAAGCCACTCTTGATCTGTTTGACTGCACGCGAGACCAGCTGATCGGATCTTCTCCGATAACGTGGTCGCCGGAATTTCAGCCCGAAGAACGGCGCAGTGATGAAATGGCAGCAGACGTATTTACCCGCGCCAAAGCAGGAGAAGTTGTACGCTTCGAGTGGGAGAACCTGAGCTCTGATGGCAAACCACTTTCTGTGGACGTCACCGTTCGCTTCACCATGGTTGATGGCGATGAGCTTTTTGTCGTAGTTTCCCGGAATATCAACTCACGCAGGCAGGCCGAGGAGGCGCTGCGCGAGAGTTACGAGTCCCTCCGAAAAATCCTCGAAACCACGCTGGACGGCTTCTGGACGGTAGATGCCAAAGGCTTTCTGGTCGATGTCAATCCGACATACTGCCAGCAATCCGGGTACACCCATGAAGAGTTGGTCGGAATGAGCGTCTCCGACCTGGAGAACACAGAAAGCCCACCAGAAACGCAAGCGCGTATTCAGAAGGTCATCAACAAAGGCGCAGACCGTTTTGAAACCCAGCATCGACGTAAAGATGGCTCGATCTGGGATGTCGAGGTGAGCACCACCTTCCGCGACGTTGCGGGTGGGCTATTTTTCGTGTTTTTGCGGGATGTCACTGGCAGGAAGCGTATCGAGGAGTCGCTTCGAGAAAGCGAAGCAAGATTGAAAGAAGTTTTCGAAAATATTCCGCTGGGAATATTCATTTCGCTACGCGAAGAGGGCAAATTCAAGTATGTCAATCCGGTTCTGCCGAAGATATTTGGATATTCCTCTTCCGAAGAATTCGTGAACCTGATCAACCGCACTTCGTTTGCAGAAACTTTTTGGGTGGATCCCTCCCAACGCAGACTGATGATCGAGCGCTATGATCGCGACCAGAAGCAATGGGGATTCGGAGAGACTCGCTGCCGACGCAAAGATGGCACCATCATCGACATCGCTCTTGTTTTCAATGGAAGAAGGGATCCAAATACCCATGAGAATCTGTTCTACGGTATTGTTACCGACGTTTCGGAACGCAAACGCGCCGAAACCGAATTGATCGCCGCCAAGGACGCCGCAGAAGCCGCAAGCATCACGAAATCACGTTTCCTGGCTGCCGCCAGCCACGATCTACGGCAACCGATGCAAGCCATCAAACTGTTTAACGACGCCCTGGCCAGAACCAAAGATAACGGAGAACAGAAGCGCCTCAGCGAATATTTGTCGCAATCGATCCAGTCGATGGGCGAACTGCTCAATGCACTGCTCGACTTTTCCCAGTTTGATGCTGGCGCAATCGAGGCGACTTCCGAACGCGTGTCCACGGATACGCTGATCGACTGGATCGACAGGGAATTTTCGCAGTTGGCCGCTGAAAATTCCTTGCGCTTCAAGCTCAGCTTTCCGTTCGGTAGCATGGTATTGATAACCGACGGCAAACTGGTCATGCGTCTGCTTGCCAACCTCATCGGCAATGCCGTCAAATATACTGATCAAGGCGGCATTCTGGTGGCGATCCGCCGCCGCGGGAATCATGCGCTGATTCAGGTTTGGGATACCGGCAATGGAATCGCCACGGAACATAAGGAAAGCATCTTTGAAGAATATTTTCAGGTTGGCAATCCTGAACGTGACAGAACAAAGGGATTAGGTCTCGGACTTGCCATCGCCAAACGTATCGCTAACCTGCTGAAAACAGAACTCGTTTGCCATTCTCGCCAGGGTAAAGGCAGCGTTTTTGAGTTTCGCCTCCCACTGGCGCCTTCCGCGAAGATGGACGCACGACTCTCTATCGTATCTCCGGCGGTCGAAAGCGAAGCCAAGCCTGCCGGTCGTCGTATCGCTTTGGTTGAAGATGACGATTTGGTCAGTACGGCCACGAAGCTGGCTCTTGAATCGTGCGGGATGACCGTGGCCCGATACAAAAGTGCAGAAGAAGCTCTGGCGGATGGCGCAATAACCGATGCCGACTTCTATATTTCTGATCTTTGGCTTCCCGGGCTGAACGGCATCGAGTTTCTCGATGCCGTTCAAAAGCGCGCAACGCTGCCGATCAGGGCCGTAGTGCTTACGGGTGACACCTCGGCCAACAAGATTGAGATGATGCGGTCAAACTCTTGGCGGGTTCTGTTCAAACCTGTCGAGCTGAAGAGTCTGCTAGCGGCAATCGAGTCGCGGGATTCGGTGCATTGAAATGCTGATCGATTGGTGGGTGGAGCCGCCATAAACCATGCGGCAGTCGTCCATCGGCAACCCTTTGCCACGCTTGCCAAGCGCGAGGAAACCAATCGCGGGGCGAGCATTCAAGGGTTCTGACTGAGCGATCCGGTGCCTTCACCCCAGGTTCACAGCAATTTGGCGGCATGACAAATCCAAAACGGAATTGAGAAAAAGGGCCGCGAAATCGTAATGAATGAAGACCGTCTTGTAATTTGTAGACGATAAGTCTAATATTCACGCATGCCTTCAGATGCCCTCCCCGCGCGCCGTCCCGGCCGCCCACCCAAAGTCTGTCACTCGCAATTCGAGACGCGTGAAGCACTGGTTCGTCTGGGTACGGAAATCCTTACCGAAAAGGGTTTTCTCAGCACCGGTATCGATGAAGTACTGAAACGCGCAGGTGTGCCCAAGGGCTCTTTCTATCACTACTTCGCCAGCAAGGAAGCCTTCGGTCAGGCCGTGATCGACAACTACGCGGCCTACTTTGCGCGCCGTCTCGACCGCTGGCTGCTCGACGAACAGCACGCGCCGTTGCAACGCCTGATGAATTTTGTCGCCGATGCCCGAAAAGGCATGGCCCGTTTCGACTTTCGCCGCGGTTGCCTGATAGGCAACATGGGCCAGGAACTCGGCGCCGGGCACGAGGGTTTTCGCATCCGCCTCGACGCGGTTCTGTCTGATTGGCAGACGCGCGTTGCGAACTGCCTGGAAGCGGCAAAAGTCGCGGGCCAACTGGCGCCGCAAGCCGATTGCCCGCAACTGGCGGCCTTTTTCTGGATCGGCTGGGAAGGCGCGGTGCTGCGCGCCAAGCTGGTTCGAAGCGATGCGCCTCTGGAACTCTTCGCTACGCACTTTTTTGCCGGACTGCCACGCACCGCTGACACGTCACACTGAACTTTTACGACTCAACCCCGATTACAAGGAGTACACCCATGTTCACCGCGATACTGATTGAAAAAGATGCCGATGGCTACCACGCCGGACTGACCCAACTGGATCCGACGCAATTGCCAGAGGGCGACGTCAAGGTGCGGGTCGCCTATTCGTCGATGAATTTCAAGGACGGCCTGGCGATCACCGGCAAGAGCCCGGTGGTTCGCAGCTTTCCCATGGTGCCGGGCATCGATCTGGCCGGCACGGTGGAAGAAAGCACTCATGCGGATTTCAAGGCCGGCGATCAGGTTGTCCTCAACGGTTGGGGCGTCGGCGAAAACCACTGGGGCGGCCTCGCTCAGTACGCCCGCCTCAAGGGCGATTGGCTGGTGCCACTGCCTGCCGCCTTCACTCCCGCCCAGGCCATGGCCATTGGCACCGCCGGCTGCACGGCCATGCTTTGCGTGCTGGCTCTGGAACGCAACGGCGTGACACCCGATCAAGGTGAAGTACTGGTCACCGGAGCGGCCGGTGGTGTCGGCAGCGTGGCTGTCGCCTTGCTTGCCAAATTGGGCTATCGCGTTGTCGCCTCCACCGGTCGTGCCGCCGAGGCCGATTACCTCACCGGACTCGGTGCCACCGAGATCATCGATCGCGCCACGCTTTCCGCTCCCGGCAAACCACTGGCGAAAGAGCGCTGGGCCGGCGTGGTCGATTCTGTGGGCAGCCACACCCTGGCCAATGCCTGCGCCGCCACCCGCTACGGCGGAACGGTGGCGGCTTGCGGTCTGGCACAGGGCATGGATTTTCCGGCATCGGTTGCCCCTTTCATTCTGCGCGGCGTCACACTGGCCGGGGTTGATAGCGTGAACTGCCCGAAACCGCGACGTCTCGAAGCCTGGCAGCGACTGGCACGTGATCTCGACCCTGCCAAGCTTGCCCGTATAACCACCGAAATCAGCCTGGTCGAAGCGCTGGCCCAGGCTCCCGAAATACTCGCTGGCCACGTGCGCGGACGTATCGTGGTAGACGTCAACGCCTGAACGTCAACGCCTGAAAACCTACCGAATCTGAAACCCAAGGAGAATCTCCCATGAGCACCGCTGCAATCAGCCGCTACCCTGTTCCCGAAATCAAGGATTTGCCCGACGACATCCGCGAACGCATTCTCGCCGTGCAGGAAAAATCCGGCTTCGTGCCCAATGTGTTCCTCGCCCTGGCCCACCGCCCGGACGAGTTCCGCGCCTTCTTCGCCTACCACGACGCGATCATGGAAAAGCCAAGCGGCCTCTCCAAGGCCGAGCGTGAAATGATCGTGGTCGCCACCAGCGCGATCAACCAATGCCAGTACTGCGTGGTCGCCCATGGCGCGATCCTGCGCGTGCGCGCCAAAAACACCCTGATCGCCGATCAGGTTGCGACCAACTATCGCAAAGCCGACATCACGCTGCGTCAGAAAGCCATGCTCGATTTCGCGCTCAAAGTAACTCAAGCCGCCCACGAGATCGGCGACGCCGACTACGAAACACTGCGCGGGCACGGCTTCAATGACGAAGACATCTGGGATATCGGCGCCGTCAGCGCCTTCTTCGGCCTGTCAAATCGCATGGCCAACATGACCAACATGCGTGCGAACGATGAGTTCTACATGATCGGACGTACGCCAAAAGCATAGCGCACCCGTAAGACAGCCGCGCCGCATTTCCTGCAGCGCGGCTTTGAATGGCCGCCCGAATCACACCCCGGCACGAAACCATGTTCGACCTCGCTCTCACCCTGCCGGCCTCTTTCTGGGCGCTGGCGATTGCCGCGACCATGCTGATCGGCATGTCCAAGGCCGGCTTCGGCGGTGCGGCGGGCAGCCTTGCAGTGCCGTTGATGGCCGTTATGGTCGCGCCGCGCTTCGCCGCTGCCGTGATGCTGCCCATTTTGCTGACCATCGACGCCATCGGTCTGGTGGTATTTCGCGGCCGCGCCGATACCGCCAACCTGCGCATCATCCTGCCCGGCGCGATGCTTGGCATCGGGCTCGGCTGGCTCACTTTCGGTCATGTCGATGCGCGCTGGATTCGTTTGCTGATCGGCATTGAAGCGCTGCTGTTCGCTTTCGACCGCTTTCGCGCCGCGCGCAACGCGCATGTCGCCGTGTTGTCAGCGCCGAGTTTTGCGCCGGGCATTTTCTGGAGCATGGTATCGGGCTTCACCAGCTTCGTCTCCCACGCCGGCGGCCCACCGATCATGCAATACCTGATGCCGCAGAACATGGACAAGATGCGCCTGGTCGGCACCACGGTTATCTTCTTTTCGGTGGTGAATTTTTCCAAGCTTGGCCCCTACGCCCAGCTTGGGCTGCTCGACTTGTCCAATCTCGGCGTCTCGCTGTTGCTGGCACCTGCGATTCCCATCGGCTACTTTGTCGGCTATCGACTTCTGAATGCAGTCGACATGCGCGGCTTCAACCGGGTCACGGCATGGACACTGCTGGCGGCCGGTGTAAAGCTGGTATATGACGGGCTGGCAGGCTAAGCTGCCTTGCCCGCTGCCCGATCACGCTGAAAGGAAATCCGTTGTTGAACGGCAAACTCGCCAGAATGCTTGTGTTTCTTGTGCTGGTCGCAAGCCTGCCGGCAAACGCTGCCGATCAGCTCCTGCGTCTTGAAACCCGGCCCGAGGTAACAGTGCCGGTGTTCTACATGAAACGGGATGGCGCCAGCGCTACGGTCATTTTGCTGCCGGGCGGCAACGGCGGATTCGGCGCGCTTGTCGATGGCAAGCCCAGCAGCCGCAACTTTGTGGTGCGTTCGCGCGACTTCTTCATCGACGCTGGTTTCAATGTAGCGGTGATGAGCCGCCCCAGCGACAAAAAGGATCTCGACTACGCCGACCGGGTGGCCGATGAACACCTGTGGGACATCCGAAAACTGGTTGACACCCTCAAGGCCGACAGTGGCCTGCCGGTCTGGCTGGTCGGCACCAGTCGCGGCACCGTGTCGGCCACGGCAGCCGCGATTAGTTTTGGCAATACGGATCTGGCGGGTATTGTTCTGACATCCAGCGTGGTGAGTTACTCGAAAGTCGGGGCGGTGCCGAAACAGGATCTCGCTGCGATCCGGATCCCGGTGCTGGTCGTCCACCACGAGCAGGACGGTTGCTCGATTTGCCGGCCGGATCAGGTTCCGGCCATTTTGGATGGCCTCAAGCAGGCGCCATTCAAGAAGCTGGTGATGCTCAAGGGCGGTGGCGAGCCCAAAGGTGATCCGTGCAAAGCCATGCACCATCACGGCTTTGTCGGCATGGAAAAAGAAACCGTGACGCTGATAACGAACTGGATAAAGCAGCCGGCCAACTGAGGTTCCTGCTGATCATCGGAAGACACCCCAGGGCATCAGCAATGTCCTGGCGACAGCGCGCTG
>JAIPCS010000174.1 GCA_021738105.1 Sulfuritalea sp. | reverse complement strand
GCCGCGAAAGCCCTGGCCGAGAAAGTGTGTCAATTCGGTGATGCCGGCATGATCGACGCCGAGTTCCAGTTCAAGCAGTTCCTCGGGTCCGCCAAATGCAAAGACGAGACAGGGCCGCGCCTGGGCGTGTGCGGTGCGCATGGCTTCCAGCACCACCGCCTTGGCCACCGACTCGGCACCGCCCTGCATTGAGCCGGAGGTGTCGACACACACCAGGATTGGCCCCAGTTCCAGTTTTCTGGCCGGTCGCAGCCCCGGACGTGGTTGCTGTATCGGGGCCGAGTGCAAGCGGATTTCGCTCAGGTGATCGTCGTCTTCGTAGCACAACAGGGTACGTTCGGCGCGCCGTGCGTGCCAGACCAGGCGCAGACGCGGATGCCCGAGCAGCATGGTTTCGGCCGGCAGCATGCGTGCGATGCGGTCCGCGCGATGGATGCCGCGCGTCTCGCCGGGCATGTCGGGCACACGCACGCGGCGCGCTTCGGCACGTTGGGCGATGGCCTTGTCGATGACGTCGACCAGCGCCTGGCTGTCCTCGGCGATCTGTTCAGTCGGCCGCGACCGGCCCAGTTCGCGAATGATTTTGCTCAGCTCACGCAGATTTTCGAGCAGGCGGCGGATGCGCAGCACCTCCTGCCACCCTGAGGAATGCAGCAGGCCACGAAGCTGGTCCCATTGCTGGTGCTTCATGTCGTCGGGCACTATGCCGAAGACTTCGACCAGTTCGTCGATTTCGCCGCAGTGCTCCTGCCAGTCGGCGACAAAGGCCTCAATGGCCATGCGCAGGGCGTCCGCTTCGCTGGCGCCACGGTCGACAAAGTCCACAATGAAATCGAGATGAAACAGAATGCTCATCAGCACCGTGTCGGTGAGTTCCTGCTGTTCGCGACAATAGTCGGCGAGCTTGAGATCGGCGATGGCTTTGCCCAGCGCGTCGGCAATCGGCGCCGGCGGCCAGTGCCAGTGATCCGGTGTCGGTGCCACACCGAGCAGCAGTTCCCGGCGCAGGTGCTTCAGTGTGGCGAGGCGCGATTCGAGCTTGCCCTGGGAATTGGTCAGGCCGCCCAGCCAGAGTATGCGCGCCAACTCGTCGAGATCGGCCAGACGCCCTTCCTCGGCGGCGAACAACAGCGGCTTGGGCAGCGCCGCAGCCTGGGGAGCGTTCACGCCGTGTCGAGGGTTTCGTGGACGACCGGCTCCGGCATCGAGCCGTCGTCTTGCGGCAAGTGCGGCAGATCGAGGAATCCCTGGCGTGCGATGCCGGCGCGTGCCGCAAGCTCGGTGATCGCCGTCGCCGTCGCCGCCAGGTTGAGGCCGGCGCGGGTGGTCAGTTCCTGATTCAGCCACAGGCTGTGTCGCCCATAGGCGTCCAGATGCTCGCGCAGACCGGCGATTTCCCTGGCATAGGTTGTGATGCGCTCGAGCAGTGAATCGATTTGCCGCACGCGGGCGCCGATGTGGGTTTCGCCGTAGCGCCGACGGCGGCTATAGGTCATGCGCAAGGCCGCCGCGCCGCCCTTGGCGTCGCCCACCTCGCCGGCCAACTCGGTCGCCTTGTCGGCAGTCGAGAATTTCAGGCGGCCCGATTCGTCGTAGTCGAGATCGTTCGCTCTCTGCTCCGCATTGAGTTGAGCTTCGAAGGCTTCGACCACGCGCGTCAGGCGTGCGGGGGAAAAAGCCTCGCGCACGCCGAGGCGGGCTGCCAACCAGTCCGCTACCACGGCCTGGCGTGATGCGTCGGGCCCGGTCAACCAGGGCAGCAGCAGTAAATCCCACACGGCAAGTTCGCTGCGGTTTTCGCTCGCCGCCGCGACGCGCAGCAGCCAGACGATCTTCACCCAGCGCCGATCCGAGACATGGATAGGCAGGGCCGCCAGGTGCAGCCTCAATTCGGCCAGCATTGCAACAAAGGCGGGCGGAACATCGACCGTAGCCGCGTCAGCGGCGAGGCTGGAGAGATCGTCGGTGTTGAGCGCCAATTCGGCGCCGGGTGGTTTCCATTCACGGCCGCGACCGGCATCGAGCAGGGCGCCAAAACCTTCATTGCTGACGGGTGCGACGGGCAGTCGCACCAGAAAGCGATCGAAGAACGCTTCGGCGATTTCGTCTTCCGGCACGTCGTTGGTGGCACCCACCGCGCTGATCAGGGGGCAGCGCTGGCGTCCGGCGCCATTGTCGAATTCGCGCTCGTTGAGCAAGGTCAGCAGGGCGTTGAGTATCGCGCTGTTGGCCTTGAAGACTTCATCGATGAAGGCGATCGACGCATCGGGCAGGAAGCCCGCGGTATGCCGTTCGTAGCGATCTTCCTCGAGCGCCTTGATTGACAGCGGGCCGAAGAGTTCCTCGGGCACCGAAAACCGTGTCAGCAGACGTTCAAAATAACGGGCATCGCGAAACACCGTGTGCAGGCGTCGCGCCAGTTCACTCTTGGCCGTGCCCGGTGGTCCGATCAGCAGTGTGTGTTCACCGGTTAGCGCCGCCAGCAGGCACAGGCGGACGCTCTGTCGGCGTTCGACCAGGCCGTGTTCCAGCGTATCGATGATCGCTCGCAGGCGGTTTTCGCGTCGAGTCTGCATGGGATGGAATTGTAGGCATGTGCGGCGCGTTTTGCGACGCTTCTGACATCCGTGAGGTACGTGCGGCGGTTCAGGCGTTGTTTCCAGCCGCCTCGTAAGCCTCGATCGCTGTGCGCAGCTTCTCCGGCAGGGGGCGTGAAGTCTTGCTTTCCGGATCGGCGTTGACATAGATCACTTCGCCGCTGATCAGGCGTTCGCCATCGCGGAAAATGCCCATCTCGAACGTCATGCTCGAATTGCCGAGCTTTTCTGCACGCACGGCGATTTCAAGGATTTCGTCAAAATGTGCCGAGGCGTGATAGTTGATCACGCTTCTCACTGCGAACAGGTCGCCGCCGGTGCCGGCGATGCCTTCGGGGTAGGGCAGGCCGATGGCGCGCCAGTATTCGGTGATGCCGATGTCGAAGTAGGTCAGGTAGTGGCCATTGAAGACGATGTTCTGCGGATCGACTTCGGCCCAGCGTACGCGCAGGCTGTGGCGCAGGGGAAAGGCGGCGAGATCGGAGGGAGTCTTCATGTTCCGCTTTCCTCGGTGAGCAGCGAAATGCCGAGCAGGGCACGGCGCTTGAGCCAGGGGCTGGGGCGGTAGCGCGGGTCGCCGTAGAAGGTCTGCATGGCTTCAAGCACGTTCAGCACATTTTTCGCACCCAGTGCATCGCCGAAGGACAGCGGACCTTTGGGGTAGGCGAGGCCGAGCGTTACCGCGCGGTCGATGTCGGCGGGCTTGGCGACACCTTGCTGGGCAATGTCGCAGCCGATGTTCACCACGCAGGCAAGGATGCGCTGGGCGACGAATCCGGCGCTGTCGCGCATCAGGCTGACTTCGCTGCCGTCCGCGGCGAACAGGGCGTGCGCCGCGTCGCGCATGGCGATGGTGGTCAGCGGCGTCGTCATCAGGCTGCGGCGCGCAGGCTGGCCGGCTGTGATGCCAAGCAGGCAGTCGATGGCCACCGTGCGCGCCGGGTCGAGTCCCTGCGTGACACAACAGGTGGTGGCGTCGGACCCCAGTGGGGTGACGATACACAGGCAGGTATCACCGGGTGTGGGTTCTTGTTCGACAGCGACGCCTGCATTGGTGACTATCTCGCGCAAGCGATCGGCCCATTCGGGATGGGTTTGACTGATCCAGACACTGGTGGGTAGTGTGGTGGGGGTCGTGGCGACCGGCATCGGCTCGGCTTTGCCGTTGTTGTACGTGTAGAAGCCGCGCCCGGTCTTGCGCCCCAACACGCCACCGGCCAGGCGCTGCGCGGCGAGGGCCGAAGGGCGATAGCGCGGCTCCTGGTAGTACTGGTGGTAGATCGATTCCATGACCGGTTGCGAAACGTCGAGGCCGGTGAGGTCGAGCAGTTCGAAGGGCCCCATGCGAAAGCCGGCAGCTTCGCGCATGATGCGGTCTATCTCGGGAAAGTCACAGATGCTTTCACCGAGGATGCGCAGCGCTTCGGTGACGTAGCCGCGTCCGGCATGATTGACGATGAAGCCGGGCGTGTCGCTGGCCAACACCGCCGTGTGGCCCATGCGTTGCCCAAGAGCCAGCAGCGCGGCGGAGACATCGGGCGTGGTCAGCAGGCCGTCGATGACTTCGACGATCTTCATCAACGGTACCGGATTGAAGAAATGAAAACCGCATACCCGTTCGGGTCGTTTGCAGCCGGCAGCGATCGAGGTGACAGACAGTGACGAGGTATTGGTGGCGAGAATGCACTCGGCGTCGATGATGTCTTCAAGCTGCTGAAACAGGGTCTTCTTGACGTCGAGATTTTCAACAATCGCTTCGATGACGATTTGCGTCGAGGCGAGCTCGTCGAGCTTGCGCACCACTTCCAGTTTGGCGGTGGCAGCGCTCAGCGCCTCGGTGGAAATTTTTCCTTTTTCGGCCAGCTTGCCCAGTGTTGCCACCACCGTCTCCCGTGCATTGGTGGCGGCGCCGTGCAGGGCGTCGAACATCAATACGCGAATGCCGGTCTGCGCTGCGATCTGGGCAATGCCGCGGCCCATGGCGCCGGTGCCGACGATGCCGATACAAAGGGATGGCGACTGGATGTCGACGGACATGCGGGTTTCTCCTAAGCCGGCCAAGCCGGAACCAAACAGGGAAGGCTTCGATGAAGGTGCTCGCCGCTTGGCCGGAAAGGCGAATTGAAGGCCCCCCACCCCCACCCCCATCCCCGCCCCAGGGCGGGGCTACCGGTCAGCTCGCTTCGCTCGAAATTCTTTACAGGATTTGTCATGACTTGGTCGCTTGGTGACTAAATCGGACGAGCCGAAAACACGATCACCACGGAGAACACGGAGAGTGCAAGGCAATGCAAGGCAATCTTTTCTCCGTGAACTCGGTGTTCACCGCGGTGAAGATTTTGAACTTCGCCCACGCAGGGCAAAGACATGAATCGGTAACGATTACCAGAGCTTCCACCACGGTTCGCTGCGATTGAGACCGCGCTCGTAGTACTTGCTGCTGGGGAAATTCTTGCGCATCACCCGCTCGGCATCGTCACGCAGATCGTTCATGCCGAGGTGATCATAAGCCTTGACCATGATGAACAGAGCCTCTTCGTTGGCCGGTGCATCCGGATAGGTCTTGATCGCCGTTTGCGAACGATTGACGGCGGCGACATAGGCTTCGCGTTTCATGTAGTAGCGAGCCACGTGAACTTCATGCGAGGCCAGGGCATTGACCAGATAATTCATGCGGGCGGTGGCGTCAGGCGTGTAACGGCTTTCCGGATACTTGTTGACCAGTACCTTGAACGCATCGAAGGAATCGCGCGCTGCCTTGGGGTCGCGCTCGGTCAGATCCTGCAGGCTGACGTAGCCCAGCAGACCGAGATCCTCGTTGAAGTTGGTCAGCCCTTTCAGGTAGTAGGCGTAGTCGACGTTCGGATGGTTGGGGTGAAGGCGGATGAAACGGTCGCAGGCGGCGATGGCGGAGGCGATTTCACCCTGGCGATAATAGGCATAGGCAACTTCGAGCTGCGCCTGCTGCGCATAGCGGCCATACGGAAAGCGGGCTTCGAGCTTTTCGAAAAACTTGATCGCCTGCTCGTAGCCGCCATCCGACATATTGCTCTTGGCTTCGGCATAGAGTTTGTTGGCCGACCAGCCGGCGGTTTCGTCGATTTGATCCGGCAAGAGTCCACAACCACCGAGCAGGCTGGTGCCAAACAGGGCGCCAATAACTGCAATAGGGGCGAGCGCCCGCAGGAATGCCGCTAAACTACGCATGGTGAAAACCTCGCTTGAATTTCCGCCCGATTATAGCCGAAGCCCCAGCCCATCCTTGAGCTTGGCGGTGCCCATGGAATGCGCCGGATGGCGGCTCGACGCGACCCTGGCCAAACTCTTTCCCGAGCATTCGCGCAGCCGACTGCAAGCCTGGCTCAAGCAGGGCCTGATTCAGCTCGATGGCGACGCGGCGGAGTCCAAACGCAAGGTGTATGGTGGAGAACGCATCGTTTTTGCAGCGTCCGTCGCCGTCTCGCCAACGCCGAGTTTTGAACATGCGGCCGAGGACATTGCACTCAGGGTGGTGTTTGAGGACGATCAGTTGATCGTCATCGACAAACCGGCCGGACTGGTCGTGCATCCGGGCAACGGTAATCCCTCCGGTACCTTGCTCAATGCCTTGCTCCATCACGCACCGGAACTGGCAGCGATTCCACGCGCCGGCATCGTGCATCGTCTGGACAAGGACACCAGCGGGCTGCTGGTGGTCGCGCGGACACTCGTTGCACAGACCGATCTGGTGCGCCAGATGCAGGCGAGATCGGTGCGTCGGCTCTATCTTGCACTGGCGCTGGGCGTTGTGACGCGCGATGGCATGGTGGATGCGCCGGTGGGGCGGCATGCCGTGCAGCGTACCAAGATGGCTATCGTGCGGGCCGGCGGCAAGGAGGCGCGTACCCATTACCGGATTCTTGAGCGCTTCGTCAAAGCCACACTGCTCGAATGCCGTCTGGAGACCGGACGCACGCACCAGATTCGTGTCCATCTGGCGTCAATCAGGCACACCCTGGTCGGCGACGCTGTGTATGGTCGCAACAAGAGTGGTGATCCCAGGCTGGATACGTTTCCGCGCCAAGCCTTGCATGCATGGCAACTGGCATTGAAGCACCCGACGCTGGAGACGGACATGGAATGGGAATCCCCGCTGCCGGCTGATTTTGCGCAACTGCTCGATGCCTTGCGGGCGGATGGACCGGAATGACTGAGCATCTTGTGCCGGAATGGCCGGCACCGCCAGGAGTGCGAGCACTCTCGACGACGCGCGTCGGTGGCGTCAGCCAGGCACCCTGGAATAGCTTCAACCTCGGCGATCATGTCGGTGATGCGCCGGACTCAGTGAGGGAGAATCGGGCGCGCTTGAGTCGGGAGTTGCCTGTTGAGCCACTTTGGTTGACCCAGGTCCATGGCACACGTTGTGTCGACGCGTCATTGGCTCGCGCGGGCGTCGAGGCCGATGCGGCATTCACGAGGCGGCGCGGGGTGGTTTGTGCGGTCCTCACCGCGGATTGCCTGCCGGTGTTGCTCTGTGACGACGCCGCCAGCGTGGTCGGCGTCGCGCACGCCGGATGGCGCGGATTGGCAGCGGGCGTGATCGAGTCCGCAGTTGCGGCCATGAACACGCCGGGCGACAGTCTCATGGCATGGCTTGGACCCGCGATCG
>JAIPCS010000173.1 GCA_021738105.1 Sulfuritalea sp. | reverse complement strand
CCGTGACAAGATCAAGGCCCGTTTGCGCGAAGGCGTCGCCGATGAGGCCATCGACTGGGGTTTGACGGTAAAGTCGGTCGAGATCCAGGACATCAATCCTTCCGATTCGATGCAGAAGGCGATGGAAGCGCAGGCCAGTGCCGAGCGTGAGCGCAAGGCCATGGTGACCAAGGCGGAAGGCACCAAGCAGTCGACTATTCTGAATGCCGAAGCGCAGCTGCAGGCAGCACGTTTGCAGGCCGAAGCACAGATCACCCTGGCCGATGCCTCGGCTGAGGCAATCCGCCGCGTAGCGGCGGGAATCGGGACCGAAGATGCGCCGATGCGCTACATGCTGGGTGAGAAATACATTCACGCCATCGGCAACCTGGCGAAGTCGGACAACGCCAAGACGGTACTGATCCCGGCGGACATCCAGGAAACCCTGCGCGGAATCCTAGGAAGCCGCAAATAAGGCTGTGAGGCGGGCGGCCTGAACAATGCGGCTACTGGGTTTCGAAACTGCCACGCGTCATTTGTCTGCCGCCTTGTGGCAGGACGGTGAAACTATCGGCCGATCGGCGCAAATCGCCAACGGCGGCTCGGAGCATCTTCTGCCCTGGGTGCATGAATTGCTGGCCGAGGCGGGCGCCGGATTATCGCAGATCGATGGCATCGCGTTTGGCGCAGGACCGGGAGGATTTACCGGTTTGCGTCTGGCGTGTGGCGTGGCGCAGGGTCTGGCCTACGGCCTCGATATTCCGGTGATGCCGGTGTCGACACTGGAGGCGCTCGCGCTAGAGTCAGGCGATGGCGACGTCTGGGTCTGCCTCGATGCGCGTATGAACGAAGTCTATGGCGCGGCCTTTCGCGTCGAAGGCGAGAACGTTTCGTCGCTCATGACGGCGACCTGCCTGCCGCCCTCCGTGTCACCAGCGCCGAGTTTTACCGGCGGCTGGGGTGTCGGCGATGGATTTGACAGTTATGGCGAAGCACTCCGTGCGCAAAAGCCCGATTTGGTCGGCGTACGTTCCGGCGCGGTTCCCACGGCGGTCGCCGTGCTGCGCCTGGCCGCACCACTCTTTGCTCGTGGAGTGGGCGGTGAGGCGGCACAGGCTCAACCGATCTATGTACGTGACAAGGTGGCACTGACCACGGCCGAGCGACTAGCGCGTGGCGGTGCGAAGTAGTGCTTCAATTCACCGGCATGAGTGTTGCGGACCTCGATGCCGTGACAGACGCCGAACAACGCTGCCATCCATTTCCATGGACCCGTGGCAATTTTGCGGATTCCCTGGCGGCCGGCCATGATGCATGGCTGGTCAGGGAAGACGGCACGATGATCGGCTATTCCATCCTGATGCAGGTGGTGGATGAAGTCCATTTGCTCAACATTACGGTGCTTCCGGAATATCAACGCCGTGGGCACGGCAGCCGGCTGCTCAATTTCCTTTTTGATCAGGCCAGACGTCGGGCGAGTACCCGAATGCTGCTGGAAGTCCGGCCCGGTAACGTCTCGGGACTGGGCCTTTACCGGCGGCATGGTTTTTTGGAGATCGGCCGACGCCGCGACTACTATCCGGCACACGCGGGCCGCGAAGATGCCATCGTGATGGCCCGCGATTTATGACGACGCGGCGCGATCAGAGGGTGCATCAGCTCGGTCTCGGACCGGTCTGGAAACTGCGCGGCGCTGCTGTCGAGCTTGTGCCTGAGGAGGCGCCACGCCCGGCTATCGAAGACGCTCTGCCAGTTGTGGAAATTTCGCCTTTGAATGCCGGGATGAAGTCGGCCGGCATGGATTGGGATGATCTCACTGCAACCGTATCCGCATGCAGCCAGTGTCGACTTTGCCAGAAGCGCAAACAGGCGGTATTGGGCGTTGGCGATGTCACGGCCGATTGGCTGTTTGTTGGCGAAGCACCGGGGGCTGAAGAGGACCAGCGCGGCGAGCCTTTTGTCGGGCAGGCAGGAAAACTGCTCGACAACATGTTGGCGGCGATCGGGCTTGTGCGTGGTCACGATGTGTATATCGCCAACGCGGTCAAATGTCGTCCGCCTGAAAATCGGACTCCCGATCCGGAGGAGATCAAGACTTGCCGACCCTATCTGGAAAGGCAAATCGAATTGATTCAACCAAAATTGATTGTGGCGCTGGGTCGTCCGGCTGCGCAGACATTGCTGCAAACCGATGTCAAGATTGGCGCAGCCCGCTGCAAGCTGCATTCCTATCAAGGCATCCCGCTGATTGTCAGCTATCACCCGGCCTATCTGTTGCGCTCATTGCTGGACAAGGCCAAGGCCTGGGAAGACTTGTGTTTCATGCGGCAGACCATGGATACCCTGAAAGCCGACACTCAAAGCCAATCAATGTCGGTTGCATCGGCTTCAGACAAGGCTGCGGAAACCGGGAGCGACTAATGTCGCACAGTGGCGATTCGTCGGCACAGGGTTCATTGCGGGCAATCTTCTACGCGCTGGGTGCTAATTTTGGCATCGCCGTATCGAAATACGTCGCCGCTTTCTGGACAGGATCCGGGTCCATGCTTGCCGAAGCGATCCACTCCACGGCCGACTGCGCCAATCAGATGCTGCTGCTGTTGGGATTGAAGCAGGCGCGCCGTCCCGCCAGCGCCGACTTTCCGCTGGGACATCATCGGGTCACCTATTTCTCGTCAATGATCGTGGCGCTGATGTTGTTTTTCATGGGTGGGGCGTTTTCCGTGTACGAAGGCATTGAGCGATTACTGCATCCGCATCCGCTGGAAAACGGCTTGATCGCCATGGCGGTGCTGGCTGGCGCAGTGGTGCTGGAGGCGTTTTCACTGTGGGGTGCGCTGACTGAAATTCGCAAGATCGCCGGATCACAGTCCTTTCTGAGCTGGTTCCGCGAAACCCGACAATCGGAGTTGATGGTGGTGGCTGGCGAAGATATCGCAGCACTGCTCGGCTTGGCATTGGCCTTTCTTGCTGTAGCGGCGACGGTCGTGACCGGAAATCCATTGTGGGATGCGCTCGGGACGCTGGCGATTGGTATTGTCCTGATGGTTGTCGCAATTGCCGTGATGATTGAGGTCAAGGGCCTGATTGTCGGCGAGTCGGCGGCCCCGAAGCAGCGGGCCGAGATTGAGGCGTTTGTTGCCGCTCAACCGGAAGTCGAAGCAGTTCTGAACGTGATCACCTTAGCCTGGGGCGAGAAAATTGTGGTTGCCGTCAAGGCGCGCATGCGTGGCATGGAAAGCGGGACCGGACTGCAGATGGTCGAAGCCATCAATGCAGTTGAAGCGCGCATGCAGGAAAAGTTTCCCAATGCACAGTGGGTATTCTTCGAACCGGACATCCGCTGAGTACTACTGGGCAAACGCCTTTTCATTCGCACTCGGTTTTGTCTGGTTGTCGACGGGTATCCACCAGATGTTCCATTATCGCAAGTAATTCCTTGCGTCGCGCTTCGTCACGCGCCTTACTGTCCGGAGCGGGATGGCGCAGGACGTCGAGGCCTTGTTCAACGGCCTTGTGACAATTCTCTTGCTTGGGCGGTATCGCGGCGAAGCTGTTCGCTCCAACGGTGGCGAGTTCAAGCAGAAGCGGGATTGAAGGTGTGTAAAGCTTCTGTTCGAGTCAAATTGTCAAGCGTGGTTGCTGTCTTCCAGGTGCGCGACATCGTCGCGCTGACTCTGGTTGATCTGATGCTGACGTCTTACCAGCCACATTGTACCGGCGACAAACAGGCCGAACAGAATGATGATCCAGTAGATCGACAGGTTTGCGGCCAGCAGCATCGAGTAGGCCGTTGTCATTATCAGGATCGACAGATTCTCGTTGAAATTTTGCACAGCAATGGAGTGTCCGGCACCCATCAGGATGTGACCGCGATGCTGCAGCAGGGCGTTCATGGGAACCACGAAGAAACCTGAAAGCACGCCTATCAGGACCAGCAGCGGGATCGCGAGCCACATGTCACGCACGGCGACCATGACCATGACGCCGATGCCCATGGCAATGCCCAGCGGAATGACGCGAACTGATTTTCTCAGTGTAATCATCCGGGCGGCGAGCACTGCACCGATGGCGACACCGACCGCAACCACTCCCTGCAACATGCTGGCCCTGGACAGGTCCAGATTCAGTGCAGACTTGGCCCACTCAAGCACGATGAACTGCAAGGTTGCTCCGGCGCCCCAGAACAACGTCGTTACTCCCAGTGAAATCTGCCCAAGCTTGTCGCGCCATAGCAGTTTGAGGCAGTGATTGAATTCGTGAAACAGATACACCGGATTTCGTTTCAGGGGCTTGTGGTCAACACCGGTGTCGGGAATATAGAGATTGAACAGGGCCGCGAGAAGATAGATGCCACCGACGATGATCAGGGTCATCTCGGCACGGGTATCGACACCGAAATTAATGAAGGGTATCGGATCCAGGCCGAGCAGACCGTGCGCGATATCCGGTCGGATCAGGGCGCCGCCCAGCACCACACCAAGAATGATGGCTGCGACCGTGAGACCTTCGATCCAACCATTGGCGACTACCAGCAGACGGGCCGGCAGATACTCGGTCAGGATGCCGTACTTGGCCGGTGAGTAGGCGGCGGCACCGAGTCCGACTACGGCATAGGCCAATAGCGGGTGCAAGTCGAAAAACATCAGGCTGCAACCGAAAACCTTGATGCCGTTGCTGATGAACATGACCCGCCATTTGGGCATGGAATCAGCAAATGCGCCGACAAAGGCGGCCAGAACCACGTAAGACACGGTGAAGAAGGTCTTGAGCAATGGCTCGTATTCGGCGGGCGCGTGCATATCGCGCAGAATGGCGATGGCGGCGATCAGCAGAGTGTTGTCGGCGAGCGCAGAAAAAAATTGCGCTGCCATGATGATGTAAAAACCTTTACTCATGGGCGTGGCCGGTGGTCCGACCGTGGCTGGGGCTGCGGGTTTATATCACGAAAGATACGCCGGGCCGGTATTGATCTGCCGCAAAAAAGTGGATCTCTGCGCCGATGAACGATCTTATCGTCACCTCAGAGACATAAATTGCGCAAATGGTGGGTGATTTGTGATTGAATTACGTCTACAAGCAAATTCTTATATTCGGGAGACTTTTCAATGGCAGATCGCCGACTCCAGGTATTTCATGCGGTTGCCAAACAGTTGTCGTTTACCAAAGCAGCCGAAGTGCTGTTCATGACGCAACCGGCGGTAACGTTTCAGATCAAGCAGCTCGAAGAGCATTTCAATACGCGATTGTTTGATCGTGGTCACGGAAAAATTACGCTGACTCCGGCCGGTGAGGTGGTGCTGGGTTATGCCGAGAAGATTCTGGGCCTCTCGTCAGAAATGGATGTGCGCCTCTCCGAACTGACCGGTGAGATCAGTGGTTCGCTGATGGTCGGCGGGTCGACCACCATTGCCGAGTTCATGTTGCCGGGCATTCTCGGCGAATTCAAGTCGGCCTATCCCGGCGTGCGCTCGCGCCTGATCGTCGGTAATTCCGAATCCATTGAAAGTCGTGTCATGGAGCACACCATCGACATCGGCTTTATCGAGTCCTTGTCGCATGAACCCAATCTGGAATGCGAAGTGTGTTGCGACGATGAGTTGCTGGTGATTTGTCATCCGCGCTTTCCGTTGGCCCGCAACAAGGAACTCACGCCGCAAAAGTTGCTGGAGCATGCGTTCATTTCGCGTGAGCCGGGATCCGGTACACGTGAATTTACTGAAAACTATCTTCGCAGTGCCGGAATATCGCTCGACAAGATGAACGTGGTGATGGAGTTGGGCAGCCCGATCGCACTGAATGGCGTGGTTGAAACCGGTCTCGGGTTCGCCATTGCGTCCCGTGCCTCGGTGATCAAGGAGCAGAGACTGGGCGATATCGTCGCCATTCCGCTCAAGCCGCGACTGATTCGCACGCTTTCGATGGTCTATCCGAAAGAGAAGTTTCGTTCGCGTCTGGTGGCCACGTTCGTCGAGTTCGCATCCTCGCGCTTGCAAGAGCAGTTCAAGCAGAAGGCGACTTAGGCAGCGCATGTCGCGTCCGATACGCGCACGCCTCGACTGGTCGGCGCTGAGACACAATCAGGGCATCGCGCGCAGCCATGCCGGCGATGCCGGAATTTGGAGCGTGGTCAAGGCCGACGCCTATGGACACGGACTTCTGCCCGCAGCACGTGCGCTTGAAGAGGTGGGCGACGGCTTTGCGCTGATTGAACTTGAGGGCGCGATGGCATTGCGCGATGCCGGGTTTAGCCAACCGATACTGATGCTGGAAGGTCCCTATCAGGCGGATGAACTTGGCATCTATGCCGAGTACGAACTGACGCCGGCCCTGCATTCGCTGTGGCAGATCGATGCCCTGATTGAAGCCCGTTTGCCCGTGCGCCTGCCGGTCTATCTCAAACTGAACACCGGCATGAATCGTCTGGGTTTCAACCCGGAGGAATTCAATGCCGCGCTGGGCCGACTCGATGCTGCCGACTGTGTTGCGTCGGTCACGCTGATGACGCATTTCGCTGATGCCGACGAAGAACGCGGCATCGCTGCACAGCTTGAACGTTTTCAGGCGATGACCGAGCGCTGCAATCTACCGATGAGTGTGGCCAATTCGGCGACCCTGCTGCGATTTCCCGAGGCGATTGGGGACTGGGCGCGCCCGGGCATCATGCTCTATGGTTCGTCTCCTTTCCCGGCACTGAAGTCTGCGGCCGAGATCGGCTTGCAACCGGTGATGACTCTTGAAAGCGAAGTGATCGCCGTGCGCCAACTCCAGCCCGGCGACGCTGTCGGCTATGGCGGCAGCTTTGTCGCAAAGGCGCCCATGCGCGTTGGCATCGTCGCGTGCGGGTACGGCGACGGCTACCCGCGTCACGCGCCCACCGGGACGCCGGTTCGAATTGCCGGACAAGCGACGTGGACCCTGGGGCGCGTCTCCATGGACAAAATCTGCATTGACCTTTCCGCACTGCCTGAAAAAGTCGGCGTTGGCGATACGGTGACCCTGTGGGGTGGCGCGGGTGACATGTATCTTGCTGCCGACGATGTGGCCGGTGCTGCGGGCACGGTGGCTTACGAATTGTTCTGTGCTTTGGCGGCTCGTGTGCCGGTCATCGACGAGAATTGAAAATCATTGATGGCAAAAGTAAAAACGCAGTACAGCTGTACTGAATGCGGTGCCAGCCTGCCCAAGTGGCAGGGACAGTGTCCTGGTTGCGGTCAGTGGAACACTCTGGTCGAAGCGCTGGTCGAAGCGGCGGCGCCTGCCGGGCGCAACTTTGCCGCTCTCGGAGGGGCCAGCGGCGTGCAGATGCTGGCGGAAATCC
>JAIPCS010000172.1 GCA_021738105.1 Sulfuritalea sp. | reverse complement strand
GGGGCGGCAGCAGGAGCCGGGGCGGGAGCCGGAGCGACAGCAGGGGCTGGTGCGGGAGCGGCTTCCTGCTTGCCGCAAGCAACCAGCAGTAATGCAGACAGTGCAGCGGCAACAATGGCGGTTTTCATGTTTTCGAGTCTTTCGTAAGGGTTCAGGATGATTTCCTGCTCGCCGACAGGCGATGCGGCGCGATTATATGGACCGCCGCGAGAGTTAAGTGCGACCTGAACCACCTCGCGCAAAATATATTTTGTAAGTATTTGTATCCGAATTTCCGAATGACTTTTTCGACGCTTTTACGGGTGCCCGGCAAAGCGCAGCAGACGCCCTCGCTCGCCCGGATGCGTAAATCCGTCAGTCTTCGAGCTGGATCAGACGTCGAAACTCCTCCGCCGGCATCGGCCTGCCGAAATAATAGCCTTGCGCCAAATCGCACTCCAGGGCCAGCAGCCCAGCGGCCACGGCTTCCGTTTCGACGCCTTCGGCCACCACGTTCAAACCCAGGCTTCTGGCCATCTGAACCACCGCGCGCACGATCGCCGCATCCTCCGGATCCGACACAATATCGCGCACAAACGACTGGTCTATCTTCAACTTGTCTACGGCGAAACGCTTGAGGTAGGAGAGGCTGGAATAGCCGGTACCGAAATCGTCAATTGCCAATCGCACGCCCAGTGCCTGCAACTGCCGGATGGTCGCCAGGACTTGCTCGGCATCATCGATCAGGATCGACTCGGTAAGTTCCAGTTCCAGCATGGATGGAGTCGCGCCGGACGCGGCCAGGGCCTGTCGTACCGTCTGCTCGACATCGCCGCGGCGAAACTGGATCGAGGATATATTCACCGCCATCGACAGCTGCGAGCAACCCGCTTTTTGCCAGTGTGCCAATTCGCGGCAGGCCTCCGCCAAGACCCATTCACCAAGCGGTACGATCAGACCGCTGTGTTCTGCGGCGGGAATGAATTGTCCGGGGGCCACCAGGCCCTGCTCTGGACTCTGCCAGCGCACCAGCGCTTCGCCACCCACGATACGGCCGGTTTTCAAATCAATCAGCGGCTGGTAATGCAACACAAACTCGGTGCGCTCCAGCGCCCGACGCATACGGCCGTGCAGATCGAGCCGCTCCTGCGCGTCAGCGTTCATGCGCTGGGTATAAAAGCGAAACACGTTGCGGCCGGAATCCTTGGCGTGATACATGGCTGTATCGGCTTTCTTCAGCAGTTCGTCGAAATCAGCGCCATCGTCCGGATACACCGCTATCCCGACGGAGGCGGAAATCACCGCTTCGTGGGCGTCAATGTGAAACGGCTCACCCAGTGTCTCCATGATTTTTGCAGCAATCTGCGCCGGCACCTCGGAACTGTTCAGATCCGTCAACACCACCAGAAATTCATCACCGCCATGGCGGCTGACGGTGTCGGAATCCCGAACGCAAGCCAGCAGTCGCTGTGCCGCATCACGCAGCAGGGTGTCTCCAACCAGGTGGCCAAAAGTGTCATTGACTGCCTTGAAGCGATCAAGATCGACAAACAGCAGTGCCACCTTGTCTCCCGCACGTTCACCATGTGTAATCGCCCGTTCCAAACGATCTTTGAGCAGCAGACGGTTGGGCAATCCTGTCAATGGATCGTGATGGGCGAGAAAAGCGATCTTCTCCTCGGCGGCCTTGCGTTCACTGATGTCGGAAAAGATCGCGACAAAATGGGTGATCTTTTCCTCGGCGTTGCGGACCGACGAAATGCTCAGCCACTCAGGAAATACTTCGCCATTCTTGCGCCTGTTCCACATTTCGCCTTGCCAGTATCCGCTGCCAAGAAGTTCCCGCCACATGTCGCTGAAAAACTCGCGGCCATGCCGGCTCGAGCTCAGCAAGCGGGCATTGCGCCCGACCGCGTCTGTCTCGCTATAACCGGTCACTCTGGTGAACGCCCGGTTGACCGAGATCATGCAGCCCTCAGCGTCGGTGATCATGATCGCTTCGCCACTGCTCTCGAACACCTTCGCGGCCAGTCGCAATTCTTCTTCGATGCGACGTCGCCGTGTATTGTCGTGGGTGGTGCCCTCAACACCGACGACATTGCCATCCGCGTCAACCATGAAGTGGGCAGTGGTGCGCACCCAGACCTCGTGACCATCCTTGTGCCGCAATCGTGACTCGCCCCCCGTAATATGACCTCCATTCGCCGCCATCTCGGCGAGAAATTTATCGCGGTCTGTTTGCGAACAGTAGAAATCGGTCAGTTTGAGTCCCAACATCTCCTCGGCTGAATATCCGAGCAACTGTTCGACCGAGCGTGAAGCGCGTACGATCCGACCCTCCTGGTCGGTGCGGTAGTAGGTGTCTTGCAGGTTATCCAGAATGCCGCGCAATTCCCGCTCGGATTCGGCCACGGCGCGCTGCGCCTCCAGAATCGGCGTGAGATCGGTGATGAAACCGAAAGAACCCAGAACCTCACCGTTTTCGTCGCGGTGAGTGGTGTTGTTGAGCAGCATGGGAAAAGTCGTACCGTCCTTGCGCAGCGCCATCAGTTGATATCTGCGCTGATCGGTAACGTCGATGCGCTGCATCTGCGCAATCAATTCGGCGCGGCTCTCCTCGGCGACAAAGCTGATCGGCGTTTTGCCCAGCCATTCTTCACGCGGATAGCCGAACAGATTGCATAGCGTGTCATTGACTTCAATAAAACATCGCTTCTGGTCCATGGCGAAGTAACCGTCGATAGCGCTGTCGATCACATGTTGGTAGTAGCGCTCGCCTTCGCGCAACGCGCTTTCAATCTTGCGCTTGGCCGTGGCGTCGCGAAATATGGCCACATTCAGAAAACGCTGCCCCTCCCGCACCCGATAAATTCGAACCTCGACCGGCAGCGAACTGCCGTCTCGATGACGGAAGTCGCTATCGACAACGCGGACCTGCTCGGTCAACCCCACACCCCATGCGCGCCATGTAGCGACGTCGTCAAACCGGATGGAAATATCCCATACATGGCGACCCAGAATCTCTTCGCGTGAATACCCCAGCAGCTCACCGGCACGGTCATTGGTCTCGACAAGAACTCCACTCTCGGCATCCGCCAGGAAGACGCCGTCGCCGATGCGGTCGAGCACTCCACCGAGAATCATGTGCCGTCCGAATTCGCTGTAGCGCCCGCCGGGCTTGACCAGTGTGTGCTTAAGTCGAGCAACGGTATTGCGCAGAAATTCGACATCGCCGCCTTGCATGGTCCGAACGATGCCGCTGCGCGTCAGCACGCCAAGCAAGCGGCCCTCTTCAATCACCAGCAAGCGGCGTACACCCAACTCGGCCATGCGTTTCACCGCTTGCGGCAACGGCAGATCGGGTGCTATGACATGAACTTCCGGCGTCATTAGCTCGCACAGCGGCGTCTGCAAATGCTCGCCGCGACCGGCAAGACGTACAACATCCCGATCTGTCAGCATGCCTGTCGGAACACCTGCTTCGGTAACGATCACATGATCGCTTTTGCTTTCGCGCATCAGACGCAACGCGTCGAGCAGCGGTACCCTGCCGGCGAGCGTGGCAATGCTCTGGCTCATCACCATCCGGACGGTTTTTAGCTCCACGAGGTACTCATCGCCGAGATATTCAAGGAAGCCCGCCTCGGACAGCACGCCTGCCAAACGTCCATCGCCATCAACAGCTACCAGGTGGTGGACGCCGTGATCGACCATATACAGGTAAGCATCGCGGTAACCGACCGAAAGCGCCTGGGTCGCGACGGGGCAACTCATCACGTCGCCAATCCGGCGTCCAGGGTCGATCGTCCCCTCGGCAAGCAAGGCCACAACATCACGTTCAGTGAAAATACCGCGGGGGCGGTGTTGTTCGTCAACCACCACAATGCAACTGATCCGTCTCTGCTCCATGGTGTGCAACACCTCGCCCAGCGCCTCACCGGCACTGCATGTCACCACGTCAACAGTGATTATCGATTCAAGGGAAAGGGCGTCCACCTGCTTTACCCGCAAGGCTCAGAGCACTGAGAATAGCAGCAAAGTGAGCGTTTCAATTACGGGCATAACCTTGCTGAACGGTATTCGATAATTGCCCGGTTTTGGATCTATGCTACGTTTTTTGAGCTCGTTGTCGCCTTCTTGCTTAGGATCGATATTATCGACATCGGCTTGGTCCGGGTCGGCACCCCGCAGTCACTCAAAGCTTCCGGAGATCGCACATGAGTACATCCACCGCACCATACGATCTGGTTGTCGATCGAAGCCAGTTGATCGAGTTTCGCGATGCGCTGAACGATCACGTGACAACGCTGGAACGCCAGGTCAGCAATTTGCGACGCGACCCTCATGACTCCGAATCGATCGCCTCGCTGTTCCGTGCCTTGCACACCATCAAAGGCGACGCTGGAATCTGCCGGGTCGAGCTGGGCGTCAGAATCGCGCATCCCATCGAGAGCCTTCTGGCGAGGGTGCGCGAAGGCTCGCTAAAGTTTTCGCCGCTTCTGGCGGAAATCACTCTTTTGGCAATTGATCGTCTGGAGCTGGCGATCGAAGCCCTGTTCGACAGGCGTTCGCTTGTCCCCTTGAAACTCGATACGCTGATCAATGGCCTCGATCACTTGAGCGTTCGCGAAAACTCCGCGCTTGACGCCGGCATCGTCGCGCTGATCGAAGCTGTCACCGGCTTTCGCCCGGCGGGTGCGGAAGCAAAGTTGTTACCTGGCGCCATGGCAAGCGGCGACAACGCGACTGACCTGAAGTTCTTCAAGCGACTTGCCCTGCAACTGGAAACTTATTCGCCTCTGTTCAAGGGACGCAACGAGCGCCTGCTGCGTCTTGCACTCGAAACCAATGCCCGCGCCGGCAACCCGGTAGATCCCGCACAACTTGAGGCAGCCGTCTATCTTCACGATATCGGCATGATGTTTCTGCCGGAATCAATCTGGCTCAAAGTCGGCGTACTGAAAGATGACGAGCGGCAGGTCATGCATGAACATCCGTCTTTCGCTGCCGGACTTGCCGAGCGTATGACAGGTTGGAAGGGTGCCGCAGAAATGATCGCCCAGCATCACGAAATGGTCGACGGCAGAGGCTATCCCGATGGGCTGAAGGAGGATCAAATCGTTGCCGGCGCCAAGATTCTCGCCATCATCGACGCCTTCGAGTCAGTCACACTGAAGCACAGCCACCGCGGCGAAGGACGTTCGCTGCTGCGTGCGGTCGCGGAGATCAATGCCAGTGACAAACAGTTCTCAGCGGTGTGGATCGATCATTTCAATCAAGTGATTCGCAACCTGCTCGAGACCTGAATGCTGGAGCGGGAGGGGCCAACGGAGGATCGCACGCACCGGACAGGGCAAGAAACCGTCGAGGCCGAGGCAAACCATGCCCCGGTATAATTTGATCCTCATTTCATCCGCCACCCGTAGCCGATCATGCGCCCCGTCACCCTCTCCCGTTTCCTGATTGAAGAACAACGCGACAAGAATGTCATCTCCCCTGATCTGCGGCTTCTGATTGAAGTTGTCTCGCGTGCCTGCAAGGCAATTTCCATTGCCATCGGCAAGGGCAGTCTGGCCGATGTACTGGGCAGCGCCGGGAGCGACAACATCCAGGGCGAGGTGCAAAAGAAGCTTGATGTGATCTCCAATGAAATTCTGCTCGACGCCAACGAATGGGGTGGTCATCTCGCCGGCATGGCCTCGGAAGAAATGGAACTGCCGCATGCCATTCCGAACCGCTATCCGAAGGGCGAATTTTTGTTGTTGTTCGATCCGCTCGACGGCTCCTCGAATATCGACGTGAATGTGTCGGTCGGTACGATTTTTTCGGTGCTGCGCTGCCCTGAAGGCATGGACCCCACCGAGCAGGCTTTTTTGCAACCTGGAGCGAAGCAGGTCTGCGCCGGCTATGCGGTGTATGGACCGACGACCTTGCTGGTGCTGAGTCTGGGTGACGGTGTCAATGTATTCACCCTGGACCGCGAGTTTGGCCGCTTTGTCCTGACCCAGGCGAACGTGAAGATTCCCGAGGAAACCCGTGAGTTTGCGATCAACGCGTCAAATGCCCGCTACTGGGATGCACCGGTCAAACGCTATGTCGACGAACTGCTGGCAGGAAAGGATGGCCCGCGTGGGCAGGACTTCAACATGCGCTGGGTGGCGTCAATGGTCGCGGACGTGCATCGCATTCTGAGTCGCGGTGGAGTCTTTCTCTACCCGCTCGACAGCAAGACACGCGCCCAGGGCGGCAAGCTGCGCATCATGTACGAAGCCAATCCGATGGCATTCATCGTCGAGCAGGCCGGCGGTGCCGCCACCGACGGTCGGCAGCGCATTCTCGACATCCAGCCGGAACGCCTGCACCAGCGAATACCCGTGATTCTCGGTTCGAAGCAGGAAGTGGAGCGCGTGACGCGCTACCACAACGAATAGGAACGGCGAATAGGAACGGCCGCCGCTACTCCTGCTGGCCATAGCTGGCGAATTTCGCCAGCACGCGGGCCATTTCGGCATCATCGAGCAACTGCGGCTGACCCAGTTGCGAGACTCGCCAGAACTGTTCGCACAGGGTTTCCAGTTCAACGGCCAGTTCCAGCGCATGATCACAGTCGCGGCCAAACACCACCATGCCGTGATGCGCCATCAAGCAGGCACAACGCCGGTCCAGGGCGATGATGATCGCATCGGACAACTCCTGACTGCCGAAGGTGGCATAGGTCGCACAGCGCACGTCGGCTCCGCCAAAGCGCGCCACCATGTAATGAAAAGCCGGGACGGACATCCCCTGGCAGGCCAGCGCGGTGGCAAACGGTGAATGCGTATGTACGACCGCTCCCGCCTCCGTTCGTGCCGCATAGATGTCGCGATGAAAGCGCCATTCGGACGACGGCTTGCGTTGTCTGCCCGCCGTTACCCGTTCGCGAAGCGGAATCCCAGGTACGCAGAGCGCGCCATCGCCGGCTTTTCGCAGACGTCCATCCAGGTCGACAATCACCATGTCGTCGTCAGCGCATGTTTCGTAGGCCATGCCGGTCGGTGTAATGATGAATCCTTCTTCGCAACGCGCGCTGACATTTCCCGCACTGCCGCGATTGATTCCCGAAGCGTTCATGGCGCGCGCCGTGGCGAGCACCTTGGCGGCAAGCTTCCCGGTCGAAGTACTCATTGCTGCCACTGGCCTAGCGAATCGGCTGCGGCAATACCGCGTTCGGAAATAATGCCGCTGACCAGTGCGGCGGGCGTTACATGAAAAGCCGGATTGGAGACCGGCGTCGCGCCAGCATTGACTCCTTCCACAGCCCGCTCTTCAATCGGAATGTCTGCGCCTGTCGGACAAGCGAAATCGATGGTCGACA
>JAIPCS010000171.1 GCA_021738105.1 Sulfuritalea sp. | reverse complement strand
TGGTTGTCGCCTTTCAGCTTGATGGTCGCGCGGGCACGCAGCAAAGCCACGCCGCCGCCAGCCACGATGCCTTCTTCAACCGCGGCGCGGGTAGCATGCAGCGCATCTTCTACGCGGGCTTTCTTTTCCTTCATTTCCATTTCGGTGGCAGCGCCAACCTTGATCAGCGCAACACCGCCGGCCAGCTTGGCCACGCGCTCTTGCAGCTTCTCCTTGTCGTAGTCGCTGGAGGCCTCTTCGATCTGAGCGCGAATCTGGGTTACGCGACCCTTGATGGTGTCTTCGGAACCGGCGCCGTCGATCAAGGTGGTGTTTTCCTTGGCAACTTCAACGCGCTTGGCCTGGCCAAGATCATTCAGTGTGGCTTTTTCCAGGGTCAGGCCGACTTCTTCGGCAATCACCGTACCGCCGGTCAGGATGGCGATATCTTCCAGCATGGCTTTACGACGATCACCAAAGCCCGGAGCCTTGACGGCAACGGTCTTGAGGATGCCGCGAATGTTGTTCACCACCAGAGTAGCCAGTGCTTCGCCATCGACGTCTTCAGCGATGATCAGCAGCGGACGGCCGGCTTTGGCCACCTGCTCAAGTACCGGCAGCAGATCGCGGATGTTGGAAATCTTCTTGTCGTGCAGGAGGATGAAGGGATTGTCGAGAATGGCAATCTGCTTGTCCGGATTGTTGATGAAGTAGGGCGACAGGTAGCCGCGGTCGAACTGCATGCCTTCAACCACTTCCAGTTCGCTTTCCAGCGACTTGCCGTCTTCAACGGTGATCACGCCTTCCTTGCCGACCTTGTCCATCGCGTCGGCGATGATCTTGCCGATATCGGCATCGGCGTTGGCCGAAATCGAGCCGACCTGGGCGATTTCATTGGTCGTGGTGCAGGGCTTGGAATTCTTCTGCAGTTGCTCGACGACGGCGACAACCGCCTTGTCGATGCCGCGCTTCAGATCCATCGGGTTCATGCCGGCGGCCACATACTTCATGCCTTCGCGGACGATCGACTGGGCCAGAACGGTGGCGGTGGTAGTGCCATCACCGGCAACGTCGGAGGTCTTGGAAGCGACTTCCTTGACCATCTGCGCGCCCATGTTCTCAAACTTGTCCTTCAGTTCGATTTCCTTGGCGACCGAAACGCCGTCCTTGGTAATCGTCGGGGCGCCGTAGGAGCGCTCCAGAATCACGTTGCGACCCTTGGGGCCGAGGGTTACTTTAACCGCGTCGGCGAGGATATTGACACCACGAACCATACGTTGACGGGCGGAATCACCGAATTGCACATCTTTAGCTGCCATTGTTTATATCTCCTAGTATTCTGTATCGATTAGAGCTCAACAACGCCCATAATGTCTTCTTCGCGCATAACCAGCAGCTCTTCGCCGTCAACTTTGACGGTCTGGCCGGAGTACTTGCCGAAGAGCACGCGGTCGCCGACCTTCAATGCCATGGGGCGAACCTTGCCATCGTCCTGGATCTTGCCGGAACCTACAGACAGGACTTCGCCCTGATCGGGTTTCTCGGCAGCGTTGTCGGGAATAACGATTCCGGAAGCGGTTTTTTTCTCTTCCTCAAGGCGCTTGACGATAACGCGATCATGCAAGGGACGGATTTTCATTGGGTGGATCTCCTCTTAAACTGGGTTGTTACAGAAAAAAGCCTGTGCGGCAGGGCCGCAAGTCTGGGTCGGGCGCAGGTGTATTAGCACTCATCGCCAACGAGTGCTAATAATAGGGCCGGAATGAGCTTTCTTCAAGGGGGGAAGAGGAAAATTTGTTTTGCGTCGCCAGGAATCACCCAATTTCCAGCGATTCGGATCACCCGGTTGTCGAGGGGATTTCAAGCAGCCACGCTGATCGGGTCGTCTTGGGCAGCGATATATAATCCAGCGACTAGTACGGAGGGGTTCAGGGCAACCTGAAAAACCGCCTGCCCTTTTTGTTCCGGGCACTGCCTGCCCTCAGCTTCTTATTAAACATATGGTAATCAACAGCTTGATTTCAAATGGCGATTTCCGCCTTGTGCTATCCCGGGTGACTCAGGGGGCCTCCTTGATGACTCTTCTGGCAGTCGTCTTGACGCTGATGACTCCCGTCGTTTTCGCGACGTCGCCAGCGGCCCAGGTCGCTATCCCAGCACAGAAAATTCCGGATACCTGGAAAACCACTGCGACGGAAGATAGTGCTTACTTCTCTCCCGGATCCTCCCGAATAGACAGTCAGGCATCCCGAACCATTCAACGACATGCTGCCCGGCTGGTCGAACAGCCGGGCCTGTTCGTCACATTGGTTGCGCACACGGATGATCTGGGAAGCGCCTCCATTGAACTGGCCAAAGGACATGAGCGTCTGCTGGCGGTCAAAAAAATGCTCGAGGATTTGAAAGTATCGGGAACAAGGATTCGCACAGAAAACCACGGAAATGAAAGTCGCGCCGGATCGACCTGTGGCAATGAAGAGTGCCGGCGCAAGAATCGCCGCGTAGATTTCGTTTTCCGCCCCTGATGGCAGCGCCGCCGCCAGAGCTTTAAGGCGGTAGTTTCAGACGGGTGTGCAGCTTGCGGTCAGACCAGCCGGTTGTTGCGGTAATCCGCGATCGCTTGTTCGATTTCAACGCGGCTGTTCATCACGAAGGGCCCATGCTGAACCACCGGCTCGCCCAGCGGATGCGCCGCCAGCAGGAGAAAGCGCACCGACCCCGTGGCCGCCTTGAACGCAACCGTGCTGCCCGATGACAGGATGCCGGCAGTCTGCGACATCAATCTGCGTCGGTCGTCTGCCGGGCCGATATCGAGATTCCCTTCATAGGCGTACACAAAGGCATTGTGTCCGTCCGCCAGAGTTTGGGTGAATTCGCCTCCCGCCGGCAGGTGGACATCGACATACACCGTCTGAGTTGACAGGCCTTGCACCGGTCCGGCAACTTCACCACTTTCGGCCATGATGCTGCCGGCGATGATCCGGGCTTCGCCACCGCCGGGCAGAGCTGCCCTCGGTATTTCCTCGGGGCGAATGTCTCGGTAGGCTGCCGGCTTCATCTTTTCTGCCGCCGGCAGGTTGATCCAGAGCTGGAAGCCGCGCATGCGTCCGCTTTCCTGCTGCGGCATTTCGGAATGGATGATGCCGCGCCCGGCGGTCATCCATTGCGCTCCACCGGGCAGCAGGTCGCCGCGATTGCCGAGGTGGTCCTCGTGCAGCATGTGACCGTCGAGCATGTAGGTTACGGTTTCGAAACCCCGATGCGGATGCGGAGGAAAACCGGCGATGTAGTCATCGGGATCGTCCGAGGAAAATTCGTCGAGCATCAGAAACGGGTCGACGCGCGTCGCCTCGCTTTGTCCCAGACTGCGCCGCAGGCTGACTCCGGCGCCATCCGACGTGGCGATGGACGGGATGATTTTCTGCAGTGTGCGTATCGACATGCGTGTTCTCCTTGGTTCCGATGCCGTGAAGATGGACCCGATTACTTGACTTCACAAGTAAGATAAGCGCACTTCACTGTTGCTGAAAGGTTTGCAATGAGCTTTCTGGTCCTTGGCCTGGTCATTTTTCTCGGTGTGCACTCACTGCGCATCTTCGCCAGCGAATGGCGCGACGCGCGGGTTGCGCATCTCGGTGAGAGCACTTGGAAAGGAATCTATGCTCTGATCTCGGCGGTCGGCTTCGGGTTGATCATCTGGGGATATGGTATGGCTCGAGTGGATCCAATCATCCTGTGGCCCACGCCTGCCTGGACGAAACACGTGGCGGCCTTGCTGACCCTGCCCGCTTTCATCCTGATCGTGGCCGCCTATATTCCTGGCAACCGGATCAAGGCGGCTGTCGGTCATCCCATGGTCGCCGGTGTCAAGCTCTGGTCTGTGGCGCATCTGCTGGCCAATGGCAATCTTGCCGATGCCGTGCTGTTCGGCAGCTTCCTGATCTGGGCGGTGACAAGCTTCGCCACCTCGCGCCGTCGCGACAGGCTCGCGGGCAAAAAATATCCGGTTCTGGGCTGGCCGCGCGACGCGTCTGTTGTGGGTGTCGGCATCCTCGCCTGGGCGCTGTTCGCCCTGTTTGCGCACACCTGGCTGATCGGCGTGCGGCCCTTTTAGCAAGACGCTGTCGCCCTTCGATTGGCAATTGCCGGCAATCAGCTCGCCACTGAATATTGAATGTGAGAGTGATCCTGCTGACCCTGCTCTGGTTAGTTGCTGCCTTGCCCGCGGCCCATGCCCGTACGCCGGGTGAAGTCGGCGTCGGCGAGGTCTTGCGCGATGCGCCGATGCAAGGCTTGTCCGGAAACTCCCGCCTGCTTTCCGGCTACCGCGGAAAACCGCTCATCATCAATGTATGGGCCAGCTGGTGCGGCCCCTGTCGAGCGGAAATGGGTTCCCTGGAACAGCTTTCCCATCGCTTTGGCGGCAACGGCTTTCGCGTCATCGGCATTTCCACCGACGATTACCGCGACAAGGCCGAAGCCTTTTTACATCAGGCCAGGACCAGCTTCAGTCATTACATCGATACCCGCCTGTTGCTGGAGAATCTGCTCGGCGCCGACCGCTTGCCCCTGACGCTGCTGATCGACGCGCAGGGGCGCGTGTTGAGCAAAACCTATGGCGCCAGGGACTGGGACAGCGCAGAATCCCGGGCCATGATCGCCAAGGATTTTCACCTCAAGCACTGAACCCGGGTGCCGAGAATTCAAAAACTCGGCGCTGGCGACACGGCGCCCAGGGTCTGAAACGCGCTGGGACTGGCGCTCGAGACCCTTGGTGGCCTGGGTGTCGTGGGTCCGTCTGTTAGAATGCGGCAGTGCACCACAATAACAACCATAACAACCACAATTGCAACCACGATAGTCACACCCCCATCATTGGCTCGTCTGCCTGCGCCGCATCGCCAGCCGACACCGCCCTGACTTACCGCTGAAGCACTCGTATGGTGGTTTGCCGCAGGCAAATCGCCGTTTATGCGCGCCCATCGCGTGGCGCCCCGTCCTCCTTGGCATTCCCCTACATGAATTTCAAATCCCTCCGCCAGGACTGGCTATCCAATGTCCGCAACGATCTGCTTGCCGGCCTGGTGGTTGCGCTGGCCCTGATTCCCGAGGCCATCGCCTTTTCCATCATCGCCGGGGTCGATCCCAAGATCGGCCTCTACGCCTCCTTCTGCATTGCCACAGTGATGGCCTTCACCGGCGGCCGGCCGGGAATGATTTCTGCCGCCACCGGCGCGATGGCGCTGTTGATGGTCACCCTGGTCAAGGATCATGGCTTGCAATACCTGCTGGCCGCGACGCTGTTGACCGGCGTGCTGCAAATCCTCGCCGGCTGGCTGCAATTGGGCGCCCTGATGCGCTTCGTCGGCCGCGCCGTGATCGTCGGCTTCGTCAATGCCCTGGCGATTCTGATCTTCATGGCGCAATTGCCGGAACTGACCGGCGTCAGCTGGGTCGTCTATGCGATGGTGGCGGCCGGCCTGGGCATCATCTATTTGTTCCCGCTGCTGACCAAGGCCGTTCCCTCGCCGCTGATCGCCATCGTGCTGCTCACCGGCGTGGCCATCGCACTGGGGCTGGACATCCGCACCGTCGGCGACATGGGCCAGCTGCCCGACAGCCTGCCGGTGTTCCTGTTGCCCGAGGTGCCGTGGAATCTGGAAACGCTGAAAATCATCTTTCCCGTTTCGGCGACGCTCGCCGTGGTCGGCCTGCTCGAATCGCTGATGACGGCCTCCATCGTCGACGACCTGACCGATTCGCCGAGCAACAAGAACCGTGAATGCGTCGGTCAGGGCATCGCCAACATCGCCTCAGGGTTTCTCGGCGGCATGGCCGGCTGCGCAATGATCGGTCAGTCGGTGATCAACGTGAAGTCGGGCGGGCGCGGGCGGCTGTCCACTCTGGCGGCCGGCGTGTTCCTGCTGCTGATGGTGGTCTTCGCCGGCGACTGGGTAGCGCGCATCCCGATGGCTGCGCTGGTGGCGGTGATGATCATGGTCTCCATCGGCACCTTCAACTGGGCCTCGATCCGCGACCTCAAAAAGCATCCGCAAAGTTACCGCGTGGTGATGCTCGCCACCGTCGCCGTCGTCGTTGTCACCCACGATCTGGCGCAGGGCGTGCTGGTCGGCGTGCTGCTCTCCGGATTCTTTTTCGCGCACATGGTCGGCCAGGTGCTGCATGTCTCGTCGCGCGCCGTGGAAGAAGGGCGGACCCGGCACTACCACGTGCTCGGTCAGGTGTTCTTCGCTTCCGCTGACCGTTTCATCGCCGCCTTCGATTTCAAGGAAGTCGTCGAGACGGTACGCATCGACGTCAGCCGGGCACATTTCTGGGACGTCACCGCCGTTAGCGCGCTGGACAAGGTGGTACTGAAATTCCGCCGCGAAGGCACCGAAGTCGAGGTGATCGGCATGAACCAGGCCAGCGCCACACTGGTGGATCGCTTCGCCGTGCACCACAAACCCGAAGCCGTCGAGCAACTGATGGGGCATTGAGATGATGAATACCAACAACAAGGTGCTGGCATGCGTCGATCAATCGCCCTGCGCCGATCACGTCGCCGACTGCGCGGCCTGGGCGGCCCGGCGGCTCAACGCGCCGCTGGAATTTTTGCATGTCATTGACCGTCACCCCGAAATCGGCAGCGGCGACGACCACAGCGGCAGCATCGGCTTCAACGCCCAGGAGGCCTTGTTGAGCGAGCTGGCCGAACGCGACGCCGCCCGCGTGCGCGACGAACGCGAGAAATGCCGCGTCTTCCTGCACACCCTGCGCGAACGCGCCATCGCCGCTGGCGTGTGCAACACCGACATGCGCCAGCGTCACGGCGAACTGGAGGCGACACTGACGGAACAGGAAGCCGGCGTACGCCTGTTCGTACTCGGCCGGCGCGGCGAATCCGCCGCCACCACCCAGCGCGACCTAGGCCGCAACGTCGAGCGTGTGGTGCGCGCCTTGCACAAACCGATCTTCGCCGTAACGCAGGATTTCCGTGAGCCGCGCCGGGTGATGATCGCCTTCGACGGCGGCAGTCTCAGCCGTCAGGGTGTCGAGATGGTCGCCGCCAGCCCCCTGTTTCGTGGTCTGCCTTGCCACCTGCTGATGTCGGGCAGGGCAACGCAGGATGGATTGAAGCAGATGGAATGGGCGCAGAAAACTCTTGAAAAAGCCGGGTTTGAGGCGCCCACCGCCATCGTTCCGGGCGATGCCGAACAAGTGATAGCCCGAGCCGTGCAGGATCAGGCAATCGATATCCTCATCATGGGTGCCTACGCCCACTCGCCGCTGCGCAGCCTGTTTCTCGGCAGCAAGACGTCAGACTTGCTGCGCTCGGCAAGCGTTCCCACCTTGTTGCTGCGTTGAAGCAGAAAGATGCCGGAAAACTCGGCGCT
>JAIPCS010000170.1 GCA_021738105.1 Sulfuritalea sp. | reverse complement strand
GGCTTCCTGATGCCGAAGATGCCGTCGCCGAGGCCGGCAGCGCAGTCACCGAAGCAAGACGCAGTCTGAGCGAAGCAGAGCAAGCCTTGCGCCTGGCCGAGGCCGACAAAGGGCACGCCGTTCGCGCACTGGAAAACCTTCAGCAGAGCCGTAATCGTCTGGAGCAGGATCGCCAGGCGCTGGGCGCACCTGATCCGGCATTGCTCGCAGCGTCAAAGGCACGAGGGCAGGAGGGCGAATCAGAACTGGCTCTGGCACAAGAGCGTCTGGCCTCGCTTCAGGCCGGCGTTCCTGAAACCGAGGCGCGCTTGCGCGTGGCACGGGAGGCATTGCAGGCCGCGCACCGCAGTTTGACCGAGACGCGCGCGCGTCATGACGCGCTGGCGCAATTGCAGGCAAAGGTGGCACAAAGCGGCGAGATCGGTGACTGGCTCAAAGCGCACAATCTGGCCGATGCCAAGCCGCTTTGGCAGGCGATTCAAGTTGAATCCGGCTGGGAAACTGCGATTGAGGCCGTGTTGCGCGAGCGCTTTTCGGCGCTGGCGACCGATTCCGAGACGCTGCGCGCGGCACTGGAAAGTCCGCCTCCGGCAATTCTCGCACTGGCTTTGCCGCATGCAACCGGCTCGACTGAGGCCATTGCAGAAAGCCTGCGCAGCAAAGTCAGTTGCAGCGATCCGCGGTGGACCGGCGTACTGGATGAATGGCTGTCCGGCATTTCGGTAGCTGACGATCTGGCTGCCGAACTGCCGACCACTCAAGGCCATCGCGTATCGCGCGCCGGCCATGTGCTGACATCATCCGGGCTCACACTTTATGTGCCGGATGCCAAGACGCACGGCATCATCGAGCGACAGCGAGAGATCGACGAACTGGCGGATTTGCTGAACCGCCGCGCTGCGGATGAAGACCGGGCACGTGAGGCGCAGTCTCAAGCCGAGCAACAACTTGCAGACAGCCAGACGCAGTTGGGCACCGCCCGCCGCGCCATGCAGGAGGCCCAGCAGGGGTTTCACGCCGCCCAGGTCGACGCTCTGAAACTTACCCAGGCACAGGCGCGCTTTGAAGAGCGCTCGGAGCAGATCAATCGCGATCTGGCCGAATTGCTGCGTCAGGAAGAAACCGAACAGACGCGCCGCGAGCGCGCCGATACCGATGGCGAACTGCAGCGCGAAAGGCTGGGCGAGGTACGTGAGCGGCTTGAATTGGCGCTGGAAGTTCATCGCCAAAAGGATGCCGCGCTACGTGATGCGCGGGCCATGGAAATTCAGCTCGGGCGCGAAGCGCAGGAGGCAGGCTTTTCCGAGCGGGAATGCATATCGAAGCTGGAAGACAATGCCCGCGCTGGATCCACCGCGGCGAGCCAGTTGCAGCGTATCGAAGCCGAAACGCTTGCAGCGAGTACCGAGGTGGCCGGTATCAGCGACCGGGTCCTGAACGAGCAGCTTCATGCGGCACTCGACTTAAAACAAAGCAAGGAGTCGGCGCTGGCGGAACGGCGAAATCAGCTGGAATCGGCTGCCAGCGAGTTGCGCAACCTTGATGAGCAGCGACTCAAACTGGAGCAGGGGGTTGTTCCGCTGCGTGACAAGATCAATGATCTCAAACTCAAGGCACAAGCGGCCCAGATCAACGAAGAACAGTATCGGGAACGTCTTGCCGAGGTGCATATCATCACCGACGCCGACGAAGAACCGTTTGCAGAGGAGCTCGCGGCCGGCGGGGCGGACAGACTCAGGGACAGCAGCTTGCAAGGTGAGATCGTTCGCCTGACGGGTGAAATAGAGGCACTGGGTCCAGTCAATCTTGCGGCGCTGGATGAACTGGCAACGGCATCCGAGCGAAAAGGATTTCTCGACGCACAATCGGCCGATCTGGGTGAGGCTATCGGCACCCTGGAGGATGCCATTCGGCGCATTGACCACGAAACGCGGGAGCAGCTTCAGGAAACCTACGACAAGGTCAGCATGCATTTCGGCACGCTGTTCCCGCAGCTCTTCGGCGGCGGAGAGGCACGACTGGTGCTTACCGGCGACGAAATTCTCGACGCCGGCATCCAGATCATGGCGCAACCGCCGGGCAAGAAGAACACCACTATTCACTTGCTCTCCGGCGGCGAAAAAGCGCTTACGGCAATTGCGCTGGTGTTTGCCTTGTTCCAGTTGAATCCGGCACCGTTTTGCATGCTGGACGAAGTGGACGCGCCGCTTGACGATTCCAACACCGTGCGTTTTTGCGAAATGGTCAAGCGCATGTCGGTGCAGACCCAGTTTGTATTCATTTCGCACAACAAGATCGCCATGGAAATGGCGCAGCAACTGATCGGTGTCACCATGCAGGAACAGGGCGTGTCGCGTGTGGTGGAAGTCGATATTGAAGAGGCACTGCGTCTCGCCGATGATCAGAAGGCGGCATAACAGGAGGCCGTCGCTCTGGATGCCGTTGATTTGATCGGTACCGGGGCAGCAACCAAGAGGTGGTTTGAAAATGGAAATCAGCGAACTGCAAATCGCTTTGATCGGGGCCGGAATCCTGGCGGTTGTCATGGTCTGGGCCTACAACGCATGGCAGGATCGCAAGCATCGTAAGACTGCCGAAGCGATGTTCAAAGGAAGTCCGGGTGACGCATTGCTGGGTGAGCGGGAAAACTCCGCGACGAGTGAATCGGCAACGGAAGCGCAGCGCCGTGAGCCAGGCGAACGGCAGGAGCCGCGAATCGCGGAGGGCGCCGACTCTCCAGAGGAGGTCGAAGCAGCTTCCGACACAGGCAATACCTTGGATAGTGCCGCCGACGAATCCAGTCCGGAAATCGGGCAGACATCCGACTCGGAAACAAAACAGGAAAGCGATGGCACTACCGAACCAACGCCGATACCGCCCGAGGCATGCGCCGATGCCGTAGCGGATTGCGTGCTGAGCATGGTCGCGCTTGACCCGGTGTCAGCGCCCGCCGTATGGGCCTCGCAGAATGTCTGGGCGAGTGAATTGGGCAAGGCCGTGCATTGGCTGGCCCGCGAGGATGCGCATGGCAGATGGCAGGTGATTGATGAGAACGATTCCGGACACTACCGTGAATGGGCTGTCGCGCTGCAGCTTGTTGATCGGCGCGGACCTGTGTCGGCCGCTGAATTGGGGCGTTTCTTCGATAGCGTCCGGCAGATGGCGCAGGAGGTCGGTGCGGTGCCGGATTTGCCTTCACTGGAGGAAACGCTAACGCGTGCGGACGCTCTGGATAAATTCTGCGCTGCGGTAGATATTCAGTTCGTGCTGCATGTTGTTGAAGCTTCCGGTGGCGTGTTTGCCGGCACCAAATTGCGCGGTGTGGCGGAAGCGGCCGGCTTGATGCTGGAAGCCGACGGTCTGTTTCGTGAGCGCGATGCGACCGGCAGCGAATTGTTCAGTGTAGCCAATCTGGGCGCTGAGCCGCTGGCGGCCGAGTCGATCAAGTCACTGGCAACCCATGGCCTGACCTTGAGTCTGGATGTGCCCCGCGTCGCCGATGGCGTGCTGGCCTTCGATCATATGCTGGCGACCGCGCGGCAACTCGGTGAGCGTCTGGGCGGGGTGCTGGTCGATGCCCAGCGTGCGCCGCTTTCGGACGCCATGATCGACGCCATTCGCGGCAAGACCCGGGAATTGCAGTCGCGAATGAGTGAAGGCGGCATTGTTCCTGGCAGTTCTCGGGCGTTGCGGCTGTTCTCTTGATGCTTCTGCAGGACGCAGCGGCGAAGGCGGAGACCTTGCGCCGTGAAATTGAACAGCACAACCATGCCTATTACGTGCTCGACGCGCCGACGATTCCCGATGCTGAATATGATCGATTGTTTCGAGAGCTACAAGCGCTTGAACTTGATCACCCGCAATTGCTCAGGGCGGATTCGCCGACACAACGCGTCGGCGGCAAACCGCTGCCCGAATTCTTGCCGGTGCGTCACACCGTGCCGATGCTGTCGATTCGTACCGAGACCGATACCGAGGCCAGCGGCGCACGTGCTTTCGACAGTCGGGTCAGGCGGGAACTGGGTCTGGATGCCGCCGCTGAGATTGAATATGCCACGGAGCTGAAGTTTGATGGCCTCGCCATCAGTTTGCGCTACGAAGACGGTGTACTGGTACTTGCTGCGACTCGAGGCGATGGCGAAACCGGAGAGGATGTGACGCAGAACATCCGTACCGTGCGCCGCATTCCATTGCGTTTGAAAGGTGTGCCGCCACCGGTGCTGGAGGTGCGAGGCGAAGCCTTTATCAGCCGACCGGATTTCGAGCGCTACAACGCCAGGCAAAGAGCCCTGGGTCGGCCGGGTCTGGTCAATCCGCGAAATGGCGCAGCTGGCAGTATTCGACAGCTCGACCCGTCGATTGCGGCAGAACGTCCCTTGTCTTTTTTTGCCTATGGTTTGGGAGAGTGCACCGGGTGGACGCTGCCGGCAACGCACAGCGGCGTGCTTGATGCACTTGCCGAATACGGCCTGCCCGTGTGCGAACATCGCGCCGTGGTGAACGGGGCGGATGGTCTGATTGAATTTCACGCCCGGGTTCGGGCGATGCGTGATGCCTTGTCTTTTGATATTGACGGCGTGGTGTACAAAGTTAACTCGCTGGCATTACAGCAGCGACTCGGTTTCGTGACGCGGGAACCACGCTGGGCAGTGGCGCACAAGTATCCTGCCGAGGAAGCCTTGACGACCGTGGAAGCGATCGAAGTCCAGGTCGGGCGTACCGGTGCCATTACGCCGGTGGTGCGCCTGGCGCCGGTATTTGTCGGCGGTGTGACGGTAACCAATGCCACCTTGCATAACGAGGCCGAAGCGCGACGGAAGGACGTGCGAATCGGCGATACCGTTGTCGTACGGCGTGCCGGCGACGTGATTCCGGAAGTCGTTTCCGTGCTCCTCGCCAAACGACCGACAAATGATCCGGCGGGGAACTCGCCTTTGCATCCGTCCTTCGAATTACCGAAGCAGTGTCCGGTCTGTGGATCGGCCATCGAGCGGCCCGAAGACGAGGCGATTGCCCGCTGCACCGGTGGACTGTTCTGCCCCGCGCAGCGCAAACAGGCCTTGCTGCATTTCGCCAGTCGACGTGCGATGGATATCGAAGGGTTGGGAGACAAACTGGTTGAGCAACTGGTCGACAATGCCGTCATCAAGACGCCGGCTGATCTTTACAAACTGGGTGTGCTGGCCATTGTCAATCTGGAGCGCATGGCCGAGAAGTCGGCGGCAAACATTCTTGCCGCCATCGAAAAAAGCAAGATCACGACACTGGCGCGGTTTATTTTTGCGTTGGGCATCCGCAATGTCGGTGAAGCCACGGCGAAGGATCTGGCCCGCCATTTCGGTAACCTCGATAGTCTGATGGGGGCCGATCAGGATCGACTGCAGCAGGTGCCCGACGTCGGCCCGGTCGTGGCAGCGTCGCTCATCCGCTTCTTCGCCGAGCCGCACAACATCGAAGTGATTGAACAACTGCGTGCTGCCGGCGTGAGTTGGCCCGAGGGCGCGCCGATGGCGAGCGTGAGTTCGCCGATTGCCGGCAAAACGTTTGTTCTCACCGGGGCATTGCCAACGCTGACACGCGACGAGGCAAAAGACATGATTGAGGCGCTGGGTGGCAAAGTGGCTGGATCGGTATCCAAGAAAACCGATTATGTGGTGGCTGGCTCTGAGGCTGGAAGCAAACTCGAAAAAGCACAGGGATTGGGCGTTACGATCCTCGACGAAATGCAATTTAGGGAGTTGTTGGCACAATGAAAAAAGTTACCAAAGCCGTGTTTCCCGTCGCCGGACTCGGCACTCGTTTCCTGCCGGCGACCAAAGCCAGCCCCAAGGAAATGATGCCGATCGTCGACAAACCGCTGATCCAGTATGCAGTGGAGGAGGCCGTTGCCGCCGGCATCAGCGACATGATCTTTGTGACGGGTCGCTCCAAGCGCGCCATCGAAGATCATTTCGACAAGGCGTATGAATTGGAGAGCGAACTGGCCCAGCGCGGCAAAACCGAGTTGCTCGAGTTCGTCCAGAATCTGTTGCCGAAGAATATCAACTGCATTTACATTCGCCAGCCGGAAGCCTTGGGCTTGGGTCACGCGGTGCTTTGCGCCTATCCCGCGGTAGGTGATGAACCCTTTGCCGTATTGCTGGCAGACGATCTGCTCGATGGCGACCCGCCGATCATGAAGCAGATGGTGGATGTCTTTGACAACTACGGTAATTCAGTGATTGGCGTGCAGCAGGTGCCCAGAGAGGACACCCGCAGCTACGGCATTGTCGACAGCACGCCGATTAGCGAAACGATCGAACGGATCGAGCGCATCGTGGAAAAACCCGAACCCGAAAATGCACCCTCGACGCTGGCCGTGGTGGGCCGTTATGTTCTGACGCCGCGCATCTTTCATCACCTGGCACGCATCGGCAAAGGTAGCGGTGGCGAGATTCAGCTCACCGATGGCATCGCCGCACTGCTGGCCGAAGAGCAGGTGCTGGCCTATCGATATTCAGGGACGCGATATGACTGCGGGGCCAAGCTGGGCTACCTGGAGGCGATGGTGGCCTTTGGTTTGCGCCATCCAGAAATCGGGAAGGATTTTGCCGCCATGCTGAAAAGAATATCGTGAGTCCGGAAGAGGCGAAAAAGCTTCTCGAAGAAGCGGATCTCATCTGCTCCCCCGAAAACTCGGCGCTGGCAGTACGGCGGGTGGCGGCCGATATCACCGCTCGACTCTCACATGCCAATCCCCTGGTGCTGGCCGTGATGGGCGGCGCCGTAGTGTTCACCGGGCAGCTTCTGCCCCAACTGGTTTTTCCGCTGGATTTCGATTACCTGCACGTCACTCGCTATGGCGACGTCACCCAGGGCGGTGAACTGGCGTGGATCGTCGAGCCGCGAACCGATGTGGCAGGTCGTATCGTTCTGGTCGTCGATGACATTCTCGACGAAGGCGTCACTCTGGCCGAGATTACCCGGCGCTTGAAGGAACAAGGCGCGAAGGACGTCCTGAGCGCCGTCTTCGCCAACAAGGAACTGGGTCGGGAAAAGCCGGTATATGCCGATTTCGTCGGTGTGCAAGTACCCGATCGCTATGTCTTTGGTTATGGCATGGATGTCAAAGGCGCGTGGCGCAACCTGCCTGCGGTTTACGCGGTTCGGGGCTTGTAGGCAGAGGCACGATCAAGTTGGCGGTGCGAAAGGTGTACCGGCCAGCAACGGTTAAAAAAAATATCTGCCGGAATCGCTTGCAGGGCTTGCATCTGCAGCGAAATTAGTGGAACAATGCGCCTTTCTAAACCAAAGGGGGAACTCGATGAACAAAAGCGAACTGATTGAAGCAGTAGCCGAGCGTGCCGAACTTTCCAAGGCCGCCGTCAACAAGGCAATTG
>JAIPCS010000169.1 GCA_021738105.1 Sulfuritalea sp. | reverse complement strand
GATGGTGCAAGTCCAGAAGGATCCTATTGGCACCAAGGGCGCCCGCCTAACTACCCAGATATCCATCGCCGGCCGCCTGCTGGTTCACCTGCCCCAGGATACCCACATCGGTATCTCGCAGCGCATTGGTGAAGATGTCGAACGCGAGAAACTCCGCGCGCGCATTCAGGCTTTACTACCCCCCGACCAACCCGGCGGCTACATATTGCGTACCGTCGCCGCGGATGCAGGAGACGACGAACTGGCCGCCGACATTGCCTACCTGCGTCGAATCTGGAGCGAGATACAGAGCCGCAGCGTCGGCGCCCTGCCGCCCACCCTTTTGCATCACGACCTGACGCTGGCACAACGCGTATTGCGCGATCTGGTGAACAGTGAAACCACCGGTGTCCTGATCGACTCGCGCGAAAACTTTCAGAAACTGCAAAGTTTCGCCCACGAATACGTGCCACAGGTATGCGATCGCCTGCTGCATTACACCGGCGATCGTCCTTTGTTCGATCTGCACGGTGTCGAAGAGGAAATTCAGAAGGCCCTGGCGCGTCGTGTCGACCTGAAATCCGGCGGCTACCTGATCTTCGACCAGACCGAAGCAATGACCACCGTGGATGTCAATACCGGCGGCTATGTCGGCTCGAGAAACTTCGACGACACCATCTTCAAGACCAATCTGGAGGCCGCCCAGACCATTGCCCGCCAGCTCAGACTGCGCAATCTAGGCGGCATCATCATTGCTGACTTCATCGACATGGAGGATGAAGAACACAAGACTGCCGTCCTCGCGGAGTTCAATAAAGCGCTGGCCCGCGACCACACGCGCGTTACCGTGTCGGATTTCACACAGCTCGGACTGATCGAGATGACACGCAAGCGCACTCGCGAAAGTCTTGCGCACATCCTGTGTGAACCCTGCCCGACCTGTGGCGGACGCGGCGAAGTAAAAACAGCGCAAACCGTATGCTATGAGGTTCTGCGCGAACTACTGCGCGAGGCGCGCCAATTCACCTCACGCGAGATGCGTGTCCTTGCGTCGCCATCGGTGATCGATCTTTTCCTCGAGGAAGAGTCGCAAGGTCTCGCCATGCTATCGGAATTCATCGGCCTGCCTATTTCCCTGCATGCGGAAAGCGGCTATACCCAGGAGCAATTCGACATCGTCCTGATGTAGCCCGGCGAACCACCCAGCAGCCTGGCGGGGCAAAGCGCGTGCCCCGCCAGGCTGCTAGAATCCATCTTCGACGCGGGTGTCGTATAACGGCATTACCTCAGCTTCCCAAGCTGATGAAGAGGGTTCGACTCCCTTCACCCGCTCCAGCAGGCCCTTCCAGCCGCAAACTGCCCTCTACTGCTGGGTTGTTTCCGCCCTGATTGCAAGCCACTTTCCGGCACGCATTTCGAGTACATACTCTTCCAGCGACTCGAAACGGTATGGTTTTCCGGACAGACGTCCCTGCTCAACCACCACCGACCGCAGGCTGATCCGATCGCAGTCTGCGCCGACATACGAACCGACGAGCTTTCCTTCGGTCCAGACCCGGCGCTGCTTGTAGTTCGTGAGCGCTTTCATTGCAGCGAGCGTGCTCTGTACCAGTTCCTCGCGCCCCAGGTCGACACTTGTCGTCTTGCCATCCTTGTCGCGCACTGTGGCCCGGACTTCTGCGTTGTCAGCAAACATGGCAATGATCGCCGGCGCATCTTTGCCAGCAATCGAAGCATCGAGCTGCTTCAGCTATGTCTTGGCTATTGATGTCGGATCGCACGTGGCCATCGGTGCTGTTTTGGGAGCCATCGGAGCCGCCTTGGAAGTCACCGGCACGGCTTTCTGTGGCAAGGGCACAGCTTTCGCGGGCATGGGCTCGACTTTCGAAGCCATCGGCTCTTCTGCATTGGGGTTCTTGCGTCTCTGCTCAAGTTGTTTGAGTGCGTCTTCATCGGCAGTGGCAGAGTAGCGGTCCAGTTCTGCATCAAATTCACCCGGAACATAGAAGCTCGGCACCTTGTCCAGCAAGACAGGAAGCAGAATGGTCATTAGTGCCCGCTGTCTGACAGGCGAGACCGCCCGGACAAAGCCGACCCGACCCGTGTCGATATCGAGCTTGTTGTCGCCGACTTCCAGTGTTGTCCCGCCCCGATTGACCTTGTCGTAGGTGCCGGCAGGATTGCCCGTCGTCTTGGCTAAATCGGCCGACAACACATAGGGCTCGTGATCCGTACCGCGGATTCCGATCGTTGCCGATGCAGTGACGATCTTGTGCCCCGAACGATTGGTACGGGCGATCCAGCCGCTGATCACCCGCAGGGAACCGGTAAAAAGACGCATGGTGAAACCGTCTGTCGGTTTGTCCTCGGCTGCAAATTGCTCGGCGACAAACTCGGTCCCGGGACGTACCGCAATTGCGCCTGCGTCCGCAGTTTTGAGCACTGCTTCTGATTGCTTTCCTGCGCGTACGCGCTCACCGACAAAAACCGGAGCGCCCGCACCCAGTGCTCTTGCGTTGGTACCATCCTTTGCAGAGGCGAATACTTCGCCGCGAATGCGCCAGACCGTCGCGTACTGCTTTGCGGAATTCGACGCGACCGGTTTAAATTCGAGCGAGGGAGCCGAATACGCCGGAACAGTCCCGCCCAGCAGGAACAGGCAAAGCCCAAGGCGGCCCAATAGCGCGCCAAGGCCCGCGCGTTTCAGTATCCAATTCATGGTTGCTCTCCTTCAATAGCCAAAAACAAATTCCCTATACTCTTATTGAAGCACAATCCTGAGCAAGCGACTGTGCAGTATGTCCCACTTCCGGCAAGCTATCGGCATTTCGTATCGGTCGTTTTCGCTAGGCATCCTGCTGATATAGCCATGACCAACCCGTTGCGGAAGGTTGGCCTGCTGGATGCCCCATCGCGATGAAGCCGCAGCATGATTGCCATCAATCCGGTTTCCGGAGCGCGCGCAACTCCTCCAATGTGTTGATGTTGCCAAAACTCTCCGGCTGATCGTCGAAAGCCACCTCGACAATATTCAGCGTGGCATGCCAAAGGCCCACCTTGCGCTCCCCTGTGTCGAGAAACGCCTCCAGTTGCGGCAGCAATTCGCGCCGCACGATACAAAACGCCCGATGCACCTGGCTTCCGGTTCGAGCCACTGCGAGATCAGCCTTTTTAGCGCTCAGTGCGGCGTGCAACCGGTGCACCAAATCGCTTGGCAAAAGAGGGGAGTCACAGGGCACCGTTGCCACCAAAGGGCTTTCTGTCTCTGCCAGCGCCGCGTGCAGCCCCGCCAATGGACCGGCAAAATCGGGAACCCGGTCTGAAAACACCGGGTAGCCGAACTCACCATACCGCAGAAGGTTTTGGTTGGCGCTGATCCGGATCGCATCGACCTGGGGTGCCAATCGATCCAGAACCCATTGGATCATTGGCCGGCCATTCAAATCCTGCAGGCCTTTATCGACCCCGCCCATGCGTCGCCCCTGGCCGCCCGCGAGCACCACTCCGGTAACCCGCGTGCTCATCGTTTCAAAACGTTCCAGAGCATTGAAACGCCGTCGAGCAGCAAATCGCCGACGTCTGAATTCAGCCGGCTGCCGCGTTCCCGCTGATACTGGCTGCGCTCTCGTTCGCTCAACAGTACAGCCTCGGCCAATACCTCAGGATCGGGCTGGGTACGCTGCTTCAGCGCCGCCTGCTGATAGCCTGCCAGTGCCGCTTCGACCGCTTGCGCATCGAGAATGGCGATGGGTGCCCGACAATGGGTGCAGGCACTGTCCCGACGAATATCGACCGGAGCGCCGCAACCCGTGCAATGCACCACGCCGATACGAGCCTTGAGCTCCTTGATTTCGGCACCATTCAACTGACGCACGAAACCTTTCTCGATCATGAATTGTGAAAACGTGATGAAGCGGCCATGCTGGCCGCAGCGCTGATAGTTGAACAGGCCACTTTTGACGCGGTCCTGCGACGGAATCAGTCGCTCGTGACAACGCGGGCATTTCAATGGACTGCTCAACGGCAATCGTTGGTCATTGCGATGATCATGAATAAGTTTGAAAAGTGCGATCACGCCAGCGGGCGCCAGTCGAGGACTTTCATGTTCATCGAACCAGATGCCCTGACAGGCAAAACACAGGTCAAGTTCGATATCGCCCATGAGTTTGCGCTCGAAGCGATGCGCTTCCATCGGTGCCTGGCACGAAGAGCAATGGACCGCCATCGCCTCAAGCCATCCGATCAGAGCGTCGGCGAGCCGTATTGCCAGCGCCGAGTTTTGTGGCCGGCGCACTGCATGCGATCACACATCCGCGCTTCCGAATAACTGCGTACTGTATGTCTTGATTGAAGTGAAATGAGGTAAAAGCTTTCACGAATTGAGCCGCTTCAGGCAGAAACACAAGCGGAACATTGTAGCGACAACATTCAGGAGCGCCAGCCAAGGACCGGGTGCCGATGCCAAATTCTTCCGATCAGGCTATTCTCCACCCCCGCACCCCGATCGGCAGTGATGGCGCTCATCCCCGCGGCCAGGCAACGAGAATCTGAGTCTATCGAATCAAGGAGTAGTGAATGAACGTCCGTAATCCGGCGACACCCTCTTCATTGCGGGAGTTTCTTGGTATTGAATTCAGTCCGGTAAGCCACCGGGAAAGATTGATATCAACACTGGGGGGCTTCCTCAGCCTGATCGTGGTCTATGCCGCAAGCCTTGCCTTGCTCGGCAACTCCGACATTCCTGTTCTGGTCCTCTCCATGGGCTCGTCAGCAGTACTTTTGTTCGCCGTGCCGCACGGAGCCATGTCCCAACCCTGGCCCTTGATTGGTGGTCACTTCGTCTCGGCGGTTATCGGCGTTGCCAGCGCGCGCTATCTGCCGAATCCGATGTTGGCAACGAGTGTCGCAGTAGGTATGTCGATCGGCGCCATGCACTACCTGCGCTGCATTCACCCACCGGCCGGTGCAACGGCGCTGGCGGCAGTGCTGGGAGGTTCGTCCGTTCACGCCTTGGGGTTTAACTTTGTCCTGGTACCGGTGCTGCTAAACGTCTTGATAATTTTGGGCGTCGCCATGGCTTTCAATGCGTTGTTTCCATGGCGACGCTACCCGGTGTCTCTGGCCCGTCGCGCTGCACCGGCTGGAACAGCCAGTACGGACTATCAGCCCATTTCACATGAAGACTTCGTATACGCCTTGACGCAAATGGATTCCTTCATCGATGTTTCCGAAGAGGATCTGCTGCGCATCTATGGACTCGCCACCGGACGGCATCGAATGCTGGAACAGCAAGCGACCGAAGCCGCGATGATTTCAGATATCGACTCGCGACAAGACCGGAGCCGCTAACGGGTCAGCCGCCCGATTTATCGAAGCGCTTCTGGATTTCCTGCGCTGGAATGTATCCACCGACACGCTCGCCGCCGGCAAAAAACAATGCGGGGGTGCCGTTGATGCGCAATTTCCGACCGAGTTGAGCCGACTTCTCCAGCCCGGCAATGTCACACTTCTCTGGCGCGGTAGGGGGTGTCCTGCCTTTGTTCATCCAATCAGTCCATGCTTTGGACTTGTCCGCCGCGCACCAGATGGCGACTGACTTCTTGTAGGAATCATCGCCCAGCACCGGGTACAAAAAAGTGTAAACCGTCACATCTTTCAGCGTCAGAATATCATTTGCCAATTTTTTGCAGAAGCCGCAGTTCGGATCCTCGAAAGTTACCAGGATGTTTTTGCCGCTGCCTCGCACCTGTTTCACCGCAAGTTCGAGTGGCAGAGCGTTGAATACCTTTTCTGCCGTGAGATTCCTGCCCGTCTTCAAGTCATGCAGGCTACCGAGAATCAGAAAGCTTGCCTTGTCATCAACATAGAAGATCTGGTCATTGACGGTAACTTCCCACATGCCGGCCATGGGTGCCGCGACGACGGATTCGACGGGGCCGAGTCTGGCTTCGACAGCTTTTTTTACCCCGGCCTGATCGGCAACGGCGGCAAATGATACGCTGGCAAGAACGGCGGCAATCAGGGGCAGCTTCATAAATTCTCCAAAATTATTCAGGACGCCAGCGCGTAGCGGACCAGCAGGTCCTTTACGACTGGCAAAGTGTTGCTTAGGTTCAATCCAATATTGCGAAGGCGAGTCAAGCGAGCTCCCGCCGGCTGAAACAGGTCGTGCAGGCTATCAGTCACCGTCTGCAAAGTCACTACTTCCTCCTTGCGCGCACGCTCGTATCCGCGCAGCAACCCCAAATCTCCACAATCGACATAGGCCGGCTTATCGCACAGGATGCTGGAAAGTACCTGTGCGTCCCGAAAGCCCAGATTGATGCCATGACCTGACAAGGGATGAATCGTATGCGCCGCATCGCCGATCAATGCCAGTCGCGGCGCGACAGAGTTCGGGGCACGCATCAGGCGCAACGGAAAGCCACGCGCCGCGGTGATCAATTCCAAACCGCCCAAACGCTCCTCGCCCGCCCTGGCAACCCGGGCACAAAGTGTTGCTGGATCAAGCGCAAGCAACTCGCGCCCATGCTCCTCTGGAGTCGACCAGACGATCGAAATGCGATTGCCGGGCAGCGGCAACCAAGCCAGCACGCCCTCTTTGCCAAACCACTGAAACGCCACACCACCATGCGCAAGTTCACATTCGAAGTTGGCAACCACACCCAGCTGGTCATAAGGATCAAAGCGCACGGCGATTCCCGCTGCAGTTCGCGTCCAGGATTCCGCGCCATCGGCCGCGACAATCAAGCGCGCAGCGATACAACGGCCATCTTCAAGCGTCAGCTGTGCGAAATCGGGATCGATCACCAGTGATTGAGGGCTGGCCGGGCATAACAGGGTCAAATTGCCCTGACGCTTGACTGTCTCCCACAATTCGCGCTGCATCAGCGAAGATTCGAGAATCCAGGCTAGTTCCGACACGCCACTGCCGTAAGCAGAGAAATCCAGCCGGCCGCCGTCATCGCCACGGATTTCCATTGCCCGAACCGGTTCCACCCGCGTTTTGTCCAGATGACCCCAGACGCCAAGAGAATCAAGAAAGCGCGCATTGGCGGGACTGATCGCATAAACCCGAGAATCCCAGGTCTGGGGAAAAAGGGGCTGCCGCCCTTCCACCAGGGCCACCGACAAAGTCGAGCGACGCAAAGCCGCCGCCATCGCCAATCCGGCCAGGCCACCACCCACAATCACGACATCGAAGTCCATCCCCCGATTGTCGCCCACCAGCGCTCACCTTGACAAGGCAAGCGTGCGGCGAGGATAATTCCGCCCCTTCGAACGGTGATGTAGCTCAGTCGGTTAGAGCATCGGATTCATAATCCGGGGGTCGGTGGTTCAAGTCCACTCATCACCACCAGTATCTGGACGGCTCTCCTGATTTGGAGGGCCGTTCTATTTTGTACGGATTTGCGGGTGACAGGGCATCTGCGACTGGTTTCATC
>JAIPCS010000168.1 GCA_021738105.1 Sulfuritalea sp. | reverse complement strand
ATTAGCCACAGAGGACACAGAGTTCACAGAGAAAAGCGATGGTTTGTTCTTCCTCTGTGAACTCTGTGTCCTCTGTGGCTAACGCTATTGTCTTTTCTCGGGCCCGCAAACCATGCAGCCTGGATCGCGCGGGATTCGAATTTCGCGCCATTCCATGCCGAGCCCATCAAGCAGCAATAGCCGTCCGGCGAGGCTGGTGCCGCAACCGATCAACAACTTCAGGGCCTCTGCCGCTTGCATTGTGCCAATGATGCCGGTGAGCGGGGCAAAGACACCCATTACTGCGCAGCGAACCTCTTCGACGTCCTGAGCTTCCGGGAACAGGCAGTGGTAACAAGGCGACCCGGACTGGCGTGAATCAAATACCGCAATTTGCCCGTCAAAACGAATCGCGGCGCCCGACACAAGAGGCTTGTGATGCTTTACACAGGCACGGTTGACTGCGTGGCGGGTTGCAAAGTTGTCGCAACAATCGAGGACGATGTCAGCCAGGGCAACTTCTGCATCCAGGTGATCTCCCGAAAGCCGTTCAGGCAGGGCGATAACGCGGCAGTCGGGGTTGATTTCCCCCAGCGTCCGTTTTCCGGATTCAGTTTTCGCCATGCCGACAGCGTCTGTTCGATGCAGAATCTGACGTTGCAAATTGGTCAGGTCGACGGTATCCCCATCCGCCAGCACCAGTGTGCCGATACCTGCCGAAGCAAGATAGTAGGCGGCCGGAGAGCCCAGACCGCCGGCACCGATTACCAGCGCACGGGCGTTGACGATGTTGTCCTGCCCTTCGATGCCAATTTGCGGCAACAGAATATGGCGACTGTAGCGGAGCAACTGCTCGTCCGTCACCGGGGTTTTACCTTTCCTGCCTCAGCTCGGGCGGGGTGTCGTCATGATCGCCGTGAGGGTGGTGTTCCCAGGCTTTGGAGTAAATATCGTGGGATTTCTTGATCAGGCGTTCGGGTACGCGCATGTTGCGCATCTGGGTTTCTTCGCAGAAATAGACCAGTGCCCGCATGAATTTGCTGTAAAGGCTCTTGTCGAGGTGAAAACCCTGCCTGACCAGCGCGGCCTCCAGCCCTTCCAGAGAGTAGTCGCTGATTTCGTACCAGATTGAAAGACTGAAAGGCGCAAGTCCGGTATCGATATCCATGCCTTCGAGTCCGGAGAGCAGTTTGCGGGCTTCCTCGACATGCTCGGGATGGCGGTGGTCGAAGCGCAGTTCACGATGTTTGCGTGTGCCTGGCTGAGGAACGAAGGCGGCGGGTCGCACACGGTGCTTCCCGTCGCGCTTTTCATCGCGCAATTCGCGTGCTTTTTCCGGGGTCATTCTGCTCATCGCACGCGTTCCGGTATCAGTGCTTGAGAATCTGCAGCGCTTTCAGCAGGTTCACAGCCTGACCAAGTTGGTAGTCCTTCTTTGAAGCAAACTCAAGCGGCGCATGGGGCGAAGCGTCTTCGTCGGCATTGTCTTTCTTTTCGTTCTTTGTTTGCTTCTTGGGGGTTTCCGCCGATGGGTCCTTGTCATTGCCCAAATGACGCTGCAAGTCAGCTTCGCGCACCCGCTCTCGTGATCCGCCGTTTTCCGTTTCCTCGACGATGATGTCCGGTGTGATGCCCTTGGCCTGAATCGATCGACCGGACGGCGTGTAGTAGCGTGCGGTGGTGAGTTTGATCGCAGCATTGTTGGATAACGGCAGAACGGTTTGCACAGAGCCCTTGCCGAAAGTCTGGGTACCCATCACCACGGCGCGCTTGTGGTCCTGCAGAGCGCCGGCAACAATCTCCGAGGCGGAGGCCGAGCCACCATTGACCAGCACAATCATGGGCACCGTCTTGGCGAAGGCCGGGAGTTTCTTCATGAAGTCATCGCGTCGCCCGCGCTGGTAGTCCTCCCGACTGGCCAGATACCGGCGCTTGGCGTCATCAGTACGGCCATCGGTCGATGTAACCAGAATTTTAGGTTGCAGGAATGCTGCCGACACACCCACCGCACCGTTGAGCAGGCCACCGGGATCATTGCGCAGATCAAGTACCAGGCCTTTGATACCCTCGCCCTTGGCATCCTTGTCCGCTTTCATCAGTTTTCCGAGATGTTTGACGACGTCCGAAGTGGTTTCCTCCTGAAACTGAGTCACTCGCAGGTAGCCGTAGCCGGTTTCGAGCAATTTGGATTTGACACTTTGAACCTTGATGATCTCGCGTGTCAGCGTAACTTCGAACGGCTTTGCCTCACCCTTGCGCACGACAGTAAGCCGGAGTTGAGTTTTGGGTTTGCCTCGCATTTTTTTGACCGCGTCGCTGAGTGTGAGCCCTTTGACCAGCGTGTCATCAAGTTTGATGATCAGGTCACCGGGTTTCAACCCGGCCTTGTAGGCGGGTGTGTCCTCTATCGGCGACACCACTTTGACGAAGCCGTCTTCCATACCTACTTCAATGCCCAGGCCGCCGAATTCGCCCTGGGTGCTGACCTGGAGATCCTTGAAAGAGTCCGCATCGAGATACGCCGAATGGGGATCCAGATTGGCCAGCATGCCGCTGATCGCATGAGTAATCAGCGTTTTGTCCTCTACGGGCTCGACATAGCCTTGCTTGATGGCGTTATAGACGTCGGCAAAGCTGCGCAGCTCTTCGATAGGCAGCGACGACGCAGCGGCGTCCTTGCCTGCGCTGGCGGAAAAATTCAGGCTCAGAAGGACGCCTGCGATCAGCCCCGTTGCCACCAGACCAATTTGCTGCAGTTTGCTGCTCATAGGAACTCCGATTGTATGACCACGGGACTGCAAGTGTAGCGCGAGATTGGCTAGCTTCCGGTCCATTTCAGGGGATCGAACGGCTGGCCCCGATGTCGAAGTTCAAAGTATAAACCCGACTCCGGGTTGCCGCCGCTGTTTCCCACAGTCGCGACAGCTTCGCCGTTATTGACGGGGGTGCCAACGGAAGTCAACAGGGACTCGTTGTTGCCATAGATCGAAAGAAAGTCGTCGCCGTGATCGATGATCAACAGGTTGCCGAAACCGCGCAACCAATCCGAGAAGACCACTGACCCGTCCGCCACGGCCTTGACTGCTGTACCCTCGGCAGCCCGAATGAACAGGCCCCGCCAGGTGGCACCGCCTTCCTCGCGGTGATGGCCGAAGCGCCCCGCAACGTGGCCCTTCACCGGCAATGAGAGCTTGCCGCGCAATGTTGCAAATGCACCACCCACTCGTCCCGGATCGTAGCTCTTGATATTGGTCGATCTGCCCATCACCGCATTTTCAGAGCCGGATTGCGTCCGGGATCCGGGTTTTTCTCCGCGCCGCGCCAATCCAGAGATCAATTTTGTCAGACGCTGCTCATCACGTTTGAGCGTGTTGATTTCACGTCGCTGAGCTTTCAAGCGTTGGGCAATCTTGCCGAGGGTGGCCTGCCGCTGCTGTTTGCGTGCGAGCAGTTGAGCGCGCTCCTGTTTCTGGTGACGCTCAATTTCAGCCAGCCGAGCCTGACGTTCTCGTGCTTCTTCGGCCAGAACTTTCTTTTCGGCGGCAATGTCACGAATTTGCAGTAGGAGATCGGCTTTGGCGCGCGACAACTGAGTCAGGAAATAGCGATCACGTGCCGATTGGTTGGGGTCACGGCCTGACAGCAGGAGCTTTAGCGCATCTGAATCACTGCCGGCGAGCTGGTGATTCAAGAGCAGTGCCAGTTGCTTTTGCTGCGCCGCAGTTTGTTGGTCCAGACGCTTTCTTTGCGCATCGAGGCGGGCCAGTTGTTTCCTGGCTTCGGCATTTTCACTCCCCAGTTGATGCAGCCGCCGGCTGGTATTTGAAATCGCAGATTCGGTCTCGCGCAATTGATCGACGACATGGCTTTTGGACTTCTCGGCGGCGGCAACGTCTCGACGCAAGACCTTGATGCGACTTTTCAGGTCTTTCAGCTCGCCTTTTTGAGCCTCGACGCTTGCAGCAGAAACGGTTGCGCTTGATAGGGTCGCAAAAGCCAGGACGAGTATCAGTGGCAACGCAGGGAAGCCACCCAGAAACTCTGCTACTGGTTTCCCCGTGTTACCCGGGGCACACAGCCTCACTCCTTGGCTTTGCCCTGGTTTGCCACCGCCTGCATGGCGGCCTTGATCGCGTCCTGATCGCCCAGATAGTAATTGCGAATCGGCTTCAGGTCGGTGTCGAGTTCATAGACCAGCGGCTGCGCAGTTGGAATGTTGAGGCCGACGATATCGGCATCGGACACGTTGTCGAGGTACTTGATCAGCGCGCGCAAACTGTTGCCGTGCGCTGCAATGATGACCTTCTGGCCGGACTTGACCGCAGGGGCGATGGTGGCATGCCAGTAGGGAAGAAATCGATCGACGGTGTCCTTGAGACACTCTGTTCGAGGGAACTCTTCAGCGGGGAGATCCGCGTAGCGTGGATTGGTGATTTCCAGGCGTGGATCGTCTTCAGCCAGCGGCGGCGGGGGCGTGTCATAGGCCCGGCGCCAGATCAAAACCTGCTCGTCACCAAATTTGCTTGCGGTTTCGGCCTTGTTTAGCCCTTGCAATGCCCCGTAGTGGCGTTCGTTGAGGCGCCATGAATGGTGTACCGGAATCCACATCCGATCCATTTCCTCAAGAACTGTCCATAGCGTCTTGATCGCACGGCGCAGCACCGAAGTGTAGGCAACGTCAAAACTGAAACCCTCGCTTTTCAACAACTGCCCTGCGGCGATTGCTTCGGCCAGACCTTTCTCGGTGAGCCCGACATCGGTCCAACCAGTGAAACGATTTTCCTGGTTCCATAATGATTCACCGTGGCGCAACAACACTATCTTGTACATGGTCAAGACCTTAACGCAGATCAAAAGCAGTATTCTATAATATTCAAAATTACCACCAGCGGTATCCAGATTACACAACCTCGGGAACGCAACGCATGAACCCAGCAATCCTCGAATTGATTGGCAAGCAGGAACATATTGAAACGGCCGCGCGATCATTGAAAGCGATCTCGCATCCCTTGCGCCTGAAAATTCTGTGTGTAATAGGAGATCAGGAAACTTGTGTGCAGGATATCGTTGAGGCAGTCGGTACTTCGCAAAGCAATATTTCGCAGCACCTCGCCATTTTGCGAGACAAGGGTGTCCTGCAGACCCGCAAGGATGCCAATCGAGTTTTTTACCGGATCGCTGATCATCGAATTCTTCAGCTCATCGCTTTGATGCGCGAAGTTTTCTGCGGCGTCCCCGGATTCAGGGAATAGACGAAATGGAATTTGTGCAACAGAACATCATCTGGGTGGCGGTCGCTGTCTCAAGCGGCGCCATGTTGTTGTGGCCCTTGATTTCAGGTGGAGGTGCAGCAAACCTGACACCTGCGCAGGCGACGCTGTTGATGAATCGCGAAGATGCATTGGTGCTGGACGTGCGTGAAACCGGCGAATGGGATTCCGGTCATATTGCCGGTGCCCGGCACATTACTTTGACTCAGCTCGAGAAGCGAATGTCGGAGATCGAAAAGTTCAAGGATCGGCCGGTCATCATCTGCTGCGCATCGGGTAATCGATCGTCGTCCGCCTGCGGGCAACTGAAGAAGTCCGGTTTCGAGAAGGTATTCAGCCTCAACGGAGGGATCTCGGGCTGGCTGGATGCCAATCTTCCGCTTACCACCAAGTCATGAGTGTGGAGTATTGAATGGCCAAAGTTCTGATGTACACCTCCGCGTATTGTCCTTATTGCTCACGTGCGGAACAATTGCTGGCTCGCAAGGGCGTCACTGATATCGAAAAAGTGCGCGTCGACCAGGAACCTCAGCGTCGCATTGAGATGGCGGAAAAGACCGGCCGCAGAAGCGTGCCGCAGATTTTTATCGGTGAGACACATGTCGGTGGCTGCGATGATCTCTACGATCTGGACCGGCAAGGGACGCTCGATTCGCTGCTGGCCGCGTAGAATTACCCCCTTTTCCACTTACCGACCCATTCATTATGAGCGACGAGCAGCCGGTTTTCAGCATCGAAAAGATTTACGTCAAAGATCTCTCCATCGAAGTACCCAACGCACCACAGGTGTTTCTGGAACGCGAGACACCCAGCATCGAGGTACAGATTCAGAGCACCGGGAACACCATCGGTGATGGCATGTACGAAGTGGCCCTGACCATTACGGTCAATGCGAAAGAAGGCGAAAAGGTGTTTTTTCTGGTCGAGGTTGTAAAAGCCGGAATCTTTCAGATTCGCAATGTGCCCGAAGAAGATCTGGAGCCGATTCTTGCCGTGGCCTGTCCCAATATTCTTTTTCCCTATGCTCGCGAGACCATCTCTGACGCAATCAATCGCGCCGGATTCCCCCCGGTGATTCTTGCCCCGGTAAATTTCGAGTCGCTGTATCAGCAGCGTTTGGCTGAGGCCGAGCAGGGCGAAAGCCGGATTCAGCTGCAATAACTCGGCGATGGTGATACGGCGGTCAATTGTTGCGCTACTGCCGCTGGCAGTGTTGGCCACCGGGACGGCTCATGCCCTTGACTACTTGACAATTGCAGAGCCGGCACCGATGTATGACGCACCGTCGGCCAAGGCAAAACCCCTGTATGTGGCCCTCGCAGGCACGCCCGTTGAACTTGTGGTCAATCTCGAGGGTTGGTCCAAGGTACGCGACAGCCAGGGTGACCTGGCCTGGATCGAGAAAACGCATCTCACAGAGAAGCGCAATGTCATCGTACGGGCTGAGCGTGCACAAGTGCGTTCGGCTGCGGAGGATGCGGCTCCGCTGGTGTTCGAGGCCGAACGGGATGTGTTGTTGGAGCTTCTCGAGATACCTTCCGCAGGTTGGGCCAAGGTCAGACATCGCGACGGACAAAGCGGTTATTTGAAGGTGTCGCAGGTCTGGGGTTTGTAGAGTCCGTACCTTTGGTCAAGCCATGATCGACCACTTGGCAGGCGGCATGCTATGCGAATAGCCATTCTCGGCGGCGGAGCGTGGGGTACCGCTCTGGCGATTGCCTTTGCCGCGCGGCATGAAGTTGTCCTGTGGTCACGAGATGCCGAGAACGCTTTGGACATGTCCAGCCGGCGCGAAAACCATCGCTATCTTCCGGCCTGCCCCTTTCCGGCCGCATTGCACATAAGTTCAGATTTCAAGACGGCGCTGGACGGTGCCGACCTGGCTATTCTCGCGGCGCCACTGGCTGGACTGAGGCCGCTCCTTGAGCAGATCAGGAGCGTTGCGCCGACAATGCCTTTTATCTGGGCGTGCAAAGGATTGGAAGCCGGCAGCGGACTGCTGCCGCATCAGATCGTGGCCGAGGTGATGGGCGGCGATCCCCGTTGTGGCGCGCTCACCGGACCGAGTTTTGCGTTGGAGGTGGCGCGAGGTTTGCCTACAGCAATTACCCTCGCGGCTACACATGTCGACTTTGCCGAGGACATGGTGCAAAGCTTGCATGGCGGCAATCTGCGAATCTATGCCAACGATG
>JAIPCS010000167.1 GCA_021738105.1 Sulfuritalea sp. | reverse complement strand
GCCTCAGACCGCTGGGCATGATGGTGCTGTTCGGCGCCGCGTCCGGCCCGGCGCCGCTGCTTGACGGCGGCGACCTGGCCAAGCGCGGCTCGTTGTTCTTTACCCGGCCCACACTCTTTACCTACATTGCCCAGCGCAGCGATCTGCTGGCCATCTCCGGAGACTTGTTCGACATGGTCACCTCGGGCAAGGTCAAGATCGAAGTCAATCAGACATACGCGCTGAAGGATGCGGCGCAGGCACAAACCGACCTGGTGGCCCGGAAGACCACCGGATCGACGGTGCTGCTGCCCTAAGGCTCCATCGGCGAAACAAACGCAAGCCCATGGAATCCTTTCTCATAGCCAACCCCAAAGGTGGCGTCGGCAAAACCACCCTGGCAACCAATCTGGCCGGGTGGTTTGCAAAACAGGGGCAGCACGTCATGCTGGGCGACATCGACCGCCAGCAGTCCTCACGCGAGTGGCTGAAGCTGCGCTCGCCGGCATTGCCGCATATCGCCTCGTGGGATATCGAGCCGGACAAACCGGCGCGACCACCGAAGGGCACGACGCATGTAGTGCTGGACACACCCGCGGGCTTGCACGGCAAGAAGCTGGGCCAGGTATTGAAAATCGTGCGCCGCGTCATCGTGCCCCTGCAACCCTCGATTTTCGACATCCTCGCCACCCGCCAGTTTCTCGACAAGCTGTTCGAGGAAAAAGAGATCCGCAAGCACGAAGCTTTTGTTGCCATCGTCGCCATGCGCGTGGATGCGCGCACCCGTGCAGCGGGCGAACTGGAGCGCTTCCTCGACGGCACCGGCCTGCCGGTGGTGGCGCACCTGCGCGATACCCAGAACTACGTGCAGGCGGCAGCCCATGGCATGAGCATTTTTGAACTGGCGCCCAGCCGCGCCGAGAAAGACCTCGAGCAGTGGCAGTCACTGCTGGACTGGGTGACGCAGCCGGTTTGAGTTTGACTTTCGCCGTGTCGCCAGCGCCGACTTTTGAGGCGCCGTCATTGCCGCGGCTATGCAGGGGAAATCCACCGGCTCGACCTCCAGCCGCGGGAGTAAAATCAACGAGCCATGTCTGCCTCGCCGCCCCTTCCACAATTCGTTCATCTCCGCCTTCACAGCGAATATTCGATCAGCGATGGATTGACGCGCATCCAGGACGCGGTCGAGCGAGCAGCAGCAGATGGGCAGCCGGCTCTGGCGATCACCGATCTGGCCAATCTGTTCGGCATGGTCAAGTTCTACACGGCTGCACGCGGCATGGGTGTCAAGCCGATCATCGGCTGCGATGTCTGGATCGGCGACGAAGACGCGGGTGACAAGAACGACGGACCGACCCGTCTGTTGCTGCTGGCGAAAAACCATGGCGGCTATTTGCGTCTGTGTGAGCTCATATCGGCCGCCTATCTGGCACCGAGGCGCCACGGTCGCGCTGAAATCAGTCGCGCGCAACTCAAGCAGGGTGACAACAGCGGCCTGATCGCCTTGTCGGGCGGTCCGCTGGGGGATATCGGACAGATGCTGGCGGCGGGTAAGCTGGATCAGGCATCCGTGCGCGCCGAGGGTTGGGCACAGATGTTTCCCGACGCGTACTACATCGAAATTCAACGGCCCTCGGGTCAAGACGGTGCCCCGGTCGACGAGGTATTGGTGGCGGCCAGTGTCGACATGGCGGCGCGACTGGGTCTGCCGGTGGTCGCCACGCATCCGATTCAGTTTTTGCAGGCCGACGACTACAAGGCACACGAGGCACGGGTCTGCATCTCCGAGGGCTACGTGCTGGGCGATACGCGCCGGCCCAGGCGCTACAGCCCGGAACAGTATTTCAAGTCGCGGGAGGAAATGGCCGAACTGTTCGCCGATCTGCCAGAGGCGTTGCAAAACTCGGTGGAAATTGCGCGTCGCTGCAATTTGAGCGTTGAACTGGGGAAAAGCCGCTTGCCGGATTTTCCAACGCCGGCCGGCGAACCGCTGGAGGAATTTCTCGCCAGCGAGTCGCACGCCGGTCTGGTGCGACGGCTCGAGCTGCTCTATCCCGACCCGGCCGAACGCGATAAGCAGCGGCCGACTTATGTCGACAGGCTGGATTTCGAAGTCAAGACCATTATCCAGATGGGATTCCCCGGCTACTTTTTGATCGTTGCCGACTTCATTCGCTGGGCCAAGAACAACGGCGTACCGGTCGGCCCCGGCCGAGGCTCGGGTGCGGGCTCACTGGTGGCCTACAGCCTGGACATCACTGATCTCGATCCGCTGCGCTACGATCTGCTGTTCGAGCGCTTCCTCAATCCGGAACGGGTATCGATGCCCGACTTCGATATCGACTTCTGTCAGGAAGGCCGTGATCGCGTCATCGACTATGTCAAGAACCGCTACGGCGCCCACGCGGTATCGCAGATCGTGACCTTCGGCACCATGGCGGCCAAGGCGGTGATCCGCGACGTCGGCCGGGTGCTCGATCTGGGCTTCAACTTCGTCGATCAGTTTGCCAAGCTGATTCCCAACGAGCTGGGCATCACGCTCAAGGACGCGCTGGAAAAAGAGCCTCTGATCCGGCAGCGGGTCGACAGCGAAGAGGAAGTGGCGGAGTTGTGGGCGCTGGCGCTGAAGCTCGAAGGTCTCACACGTAACGTCGGCATGCATGCCGGCGGCGTATTGATCGCACCGGGCAAACTCACGGACTTTTGTCCGCTGTATGCAGCGGCGGGCGCCGAATCGGTCGTTTCACAATTCGACAAGGATGACGTCGAAAAAGCCGGGCTGGTCAAATTCGACTTTCTCGGCCTGCGCACCTTGACCATTCTCGACGAGGCAGTACGCCTGACCCGAGAGGTCGAGGGCGTCGACATCGATCTGACCACCCTGCCGCTGGATGACCGCGAAACCTACGACAGTATTTTCAAAAGCGCCAACACCACGGCTGTGTTCCAGTTCGAATCGGGCGGCATGAAGGACACGCTGGTGCAGGCTCAGCCGGATCGACTGGAGGACCTGATCGCCCTGAATGCGTTGTACCGGCCGGGGCCGATGGATTTCATTCCCAACTTCGTCAATCGCAAGCACGGTCGCGAGCGCGTTGTCTATCCGCATCCGAGCCTCGAACGGGTGCTGGGCAATACCTACGGCATCATGGTCTATCAGGAACAGGTGATGCAAACAGCGCAGGTAGTGGCCGGCTACAGCCTGGGCGGCGCCGACCTCTTGCGCCGCGCCATGGGCAAGAAGAAAAAAGAAGAGATGGACCAGCAGCGCGCGGTGTTTGTCGAGGGTGCGGCCAGAAACCAGATCGGCGCCGATCAGGCCAACGAAATCTTCGACGTCATGGAGAAGTTCGCCGGCTACGGCTTCAACAAGTCGCACGCAGCGGCCTACTCGCTGGTGGCCTATCACACCGGCTGGCTCAAGCGCCATCACCCAGCGGCCTTTGCAGCAGCGACGCTCTCGTCGGAAATGGCCAATACCGACAAGGTACAGTTTTTCTACAAGGATGCGATCGACAACGGTCTGGTCTTTCTGCCGCCCGACATCAACCACAGCGGCATCCGCTTCCGACCGGTCGATGCCAAAACCATCCGCTATGGCTTAGGCGCCATCAAGGGCACCGGTGAGGCCGCGCTCTCCGTGATTCTGGGCGCGCGCGATGGAATCGACAATACCAGTGGCCCCTTCACCGACTTGTTCGATTTCTGCCGACGCATCGACAAGCGGGTGGTCAATCGGCGCGTGATCGAGGCGCTGATCCGTGCCGGCGCCTTCGATGCGATCGACGATCATCGCGCCAAGCTGTTGGCGTCGACCGGCATCGCACTCGAAGCCGCGGAACAGGCCGAGCGCAATGCCATGCAGGGCGGACTGTTCGATATGGGCTCGAGTGCCCAAGACGATACCGTGCATTATGTCGACGCGGTACGCTGGAGCGAACGCGAACAGTTGATGAACGAAAAGCCGGCGCTGGGCTTTTTCTTTTCCGGCCATCCCTACCATGCCTTTGCCGACGAGCTTGGCGGTTTCGTCAAGCGCCGTCTAGGGCAACTGGAACCTCAGCGCGAACCGGTGCTGCTGGCCGGCGTGGTCATGTCCACCCGGACCCAGATGACACGTCGCGGCAAAATGGCCGTGGTGCAACTCGACGACGGCACCACCCAGCTCGAAGTCACCGTGTTCAACGAGCTGTGGGATGCCGAACGCGCCAAGATCAAGGAAGACGAACTGCTGCTGGTGGAAGGCAAGGTACAGAAGGATGACTACAGCGGCGGCCTGCGCATCACCGCCGACAAGCTCTACACCCTGGCCGAAGCGCGCGGCCGCTACGCACGTGGCCTGCACCTGAGCCTGAACGGCGGCCCCGGCGCCAAACGCCTGCAGGCGCTGCTGGCCCCGTTTCGCAACGGTCCCTGCCCGGTTCGGCTCTCCTATCGCAACAACGACGCCATGGCGGAACTGCCGCTGCCCGACAGCTGGCGCGTGCGCCTGGACGACGAGCTGCTGGTCCGACTGGCCGACTGGCTGACGACTGACAACGTGAAAGTGATCTACTCATGATTACACTGATCGACGACCGTTTGCTCGATGAACTCTGCGCCGTGGCCGCCGCCAGCCCACGCCGGCGCAAGAACCACAACTTCCATCAGGACGACGATCACCCGGCACATCGACTGCTCAATGCCATGCAGCCCGATTCCTACATCGCGCCGCATCGACATCTCGACCCGAACAAGGACGAAACCTTTGTCGTTCTGCGCGGCCTGCTGGGACTGCTGGTATTCGATGACGCCGGCAACGTGGCCAAAGCGGTAAAAGTCGGCGCTGGCGAGACGGCAACAGGCGTCGATATTCCGCACGGCACCTGGCATACAGCGATCGCGCTGCTGCCGGACACCGTCTTTCTTGAAGCCAAATCCGGCCCGTATCTGCCCTTCACTGAAGCCGAACGCGCCCCCTGGGCGCCCACCGAGAATTCGGCGGAAGCTGCCGCCTATCTGGCCAAACTTAGCGCAATTCTGAATTCCTGAAACCGCGTCAGGAAACGATGTAGGCGCCGGAACCGGTCGACAGCAGTTTGCCGTCGGCGCCGAGAAACTCCATGCGCGTGGTCGCCACGCGCGAACCGAGGCGCATCACCTCGGCACGCAACTCGAAATGGTCGCTGATGCCCGGACGCAAATAGTCGATCCGCAGATCAATGGTACCCAGCTTGCCGAAACGATGCAGCCTCTGCTGAGGCTCTTCGCTCATGTGTCGTGCGCCGATGGCCGCCATGACGGCGAGCCCGCCCATTGCATCGAGCCCGGCGCTGATGACGCCACCATGAAGCCTCTGGTGGCTGTAATGGCCGACCAGTTCATGACGCATGTCGATGCGCCCAACGACGCCATCGGGCTGGATCGATGTGACTTTCAAGCCGAGGACCTGGTTGAAGACGATCATTTCCTCGAAGATCTTTTTCAACCCGGAGATAAACTCCGCTTCGAACTCGAGGGCTGACGCGGCTGCAGATTTTTTCATGCGATTCGCTTCAGGGTTCGTTGGGCCAGCTCAATTCCCCGGCCAATGCAGTGACTTCGGCCGGAAAAGGCCGGGACTTGCGGGTTTCCGGATTGAGACAGACCACCGTGAAGTCGCACACTGCGCTGACATCGCCGGTCTCGGTATTGACCAGCTCGTGGCGAAAGCGCAGCACCTTCTCGCGCATTTCCAGCACCCCGCTGCGCACCAGCACGGTGTCTCCCGGATACAGCTCCTTCTGGTAGCTGATGTTCTGCTGTACCGCGGCCAGATGGATCGCACCGCTGCGCAGCAAAGACGGCGTCATGCCAAGAATGGCATAGAACTGCCAGCAGGCCTCTTCCAGAAATTCCATATAGGCCCGTACGTTGATGTGGCCCATATGGTCGCGCTGCCACTCATGCACAGTGCCGCGAGCGGTTTCAGTTTTCAATGTTTCGTTCCTGTCAAATGCCGCCTGCGGCAAAGAATGAGCGTAATTCGCCTGACCTATTTTTGTGCGTCGGACAAATCCTTGTCACTGATTTTTCCCGAACGATGCAGCCACAACAAAATGGCCAATGGCTTGGGAATGTTGCGACCCGCTTCGTAGCGTGAGCCGCCGGACTGGGTGACACCATATCTCGACCAGAATTCGGTCTGATTGAGATTTTCTTTCGCTCGGGCAACAGCAATATCGGAAAAGTCGAGTTTCTTTTTGCGGGCCATGGTGGTCTCCTTTTCTGGTGAAAATTGGGGGCGGGTGAAATCGGTTTTTTTCGTACTTTACGCGCTCTTTGACGCGGTCTGCTTTCCAGCCAGTTCCTTATTACATGTTTTTTGCCGTCGAGTCTATTTGGGTTTGTTGATTTCAGCCAGCGCACGCGTCGCCAGACCGGTCATTTCGGACAGTGCGGCAGCCTTGGAAATATCCAGTGCCCGCTGATAAGCGGCCGCCGTATCACCGCCATTGCCGAGCGTCCTTCGAATATCTCCAATCAGTATCCAGTCGCTGGCAATTTTTTCAGGCAGCGCGAGTTTGCGATCGATCTCCAGTGCAGTCTGTGCCGCTGGCAGCGCACTGCCGGCCTTTCCTCCGGCCAGATGTGCGGCGGCGATCAGGCGCCAGGCATTGCCGGTTTCAGCGGCTTCATCCTTGTCCTTCAACCATGTGAGCGCGGTCTGGGCGTGAGCCAGGGCATTCGCGGCGTGCTTGTTGGCCAGCGCCGTGCGCGCCTGCAGCAGATTGAGGCTGGCAAATAACGGGCAGGCCGTGTCGCACTGCACGGCGACCGTGTCGAGGTTTTGCCGTGCGGCATCCACGCGGCCCAGGCCGAGTTGGGTTTGCGCCTTGATCAACAGTGTCTCCAGTGCCAGGCTGTTGTCGCTGGGGTCGGTCAACTCCAGCACCTGCAGCGCCGCTTCGGTCTTGCCTTGGGCAAGCTCCGCGCGGGCCAGATGCAAGCGATTTCGCGCAATGCCTGTTGCATTGTCGATGCTAGCGAAGATTTGCGCCGCCTCCGTGAAGCGCCGCGCCGCCACCAGATAGTCGCCGCGCTGGTACCGTTTGGCGCCATCACTTTCCGCCTCCAGCGCTGCCCGCAGCCGTGGCGGATCAACCGATCTGGGCGCCGAGGCGCATGCGGCGAGAAACAGCGCACCGACCAACAGGGCCCTATTTCGCACGACCACCCTCTCCGCGCAAATCACTGTCCATTTTCAGTTTCGCCACGCCTGGCGCATCGACAAAGTTTCGAATCGGCCAGGTCTGCTTGGCGCCACGGACAATCTCGCGCACATCCGAGGTGACGGCACTGCCGTCGCGCAGCGCCGGCGGCACGCTGATCTCGGCCTCAGCGGTGATCTTCTCGACATGGTCGAGCATCTGCTGCGTGCGATCGATGATGCCCGGCAGACGCTGATTGGCCACCTCCAGCGTCTGTCCGAGGTGGTTCAGGTCTTCCTCTGCCTTGCCCATCACCCTTGTGGCGGCGTTGCCGATATCCGT
>JAIPCS010000166.1 GCA_021738105.1 Sulfuritalea sp. | reverse complement strand
GGCACTTTGACGCCCGCGCCGCTGCCCATGCTCTGGCAGAACACTTTGGCACGCGCGATCTGGCAGGGTTTGGCGTGCGCGACGAAGAGCTGGCACTGGCTGCAGCCGGCGCACTTTACCGCTACGCGCAAGCCACTCAAATGCAAACGCTGGCGCATGTAACGCAACTCACCCTTGAGCATGAGGGCAACTACCTGCGGCTCGATGCGGCGACCCGCCGCAACCTCGAAATATCCGAAACCTTGCGTGGCGAAGCCGCCCCTACCCTGCGCTCTCTACTCGACACTTGTGCCACCAGCATGGGCTCACGCTGGCTGCACCATTGCCTGCATCACCCGCTCACCGACCGCAGCATTCCGCGCGCACGTCACGAAGCCATTGCCGAACTGATCGGTGATGCCGGCAACGGGCCATTCACCGCACTGACCCGATCGCTGACCGGCTTTGCCGACATCGACCGCATCACCGCCCGCATCGCCTTGAAGAGTGCCAGACCGCGTGACCTGTCGTCTTTGCGCGATAGCCTCGCCCGTCTCGACGGGATTCGCTCCTGCGTGCTTCCATCGGGCGCACAAAAAGTCGGCGCTGGTGAGACGGCGAAAAGACTCGACGAACTCACTGCCGCGCTGGCCACGCCGCAGGCTTGCGTCAGCCTGCTGAGCGAGGCCGTGACACTCGAACCTGCGGCGCTGATCCGCGAAGGTGGCGTAATCGCCGCGGGCTACAACGCCGACCTCGACGAACTGCGAGCGATCCAGCACAACTGCGGCGCCTTTCTGATCGAGCTTGAAGCCCGCGAGCGCGAGCGCAGCGGCATCGCCAACCTCAAGGTCGAATTCAACAAAGTGCATGGCTTCTACATTGAAGTGACAAATGCCAACGTCGAGAAAATTCCGGAAGACTACCGCCGCCGCCAGACGCTGAAAAACGCCGAGCGCTACATCACGCCAGAACTCAAAAGCTTCGAGGACAAGGCCCTGTCGGCCAACGAACGTGCGCTGGCACTGGAGAAGCAGCTTTGGGAAGAACTGCTGGGCGCGTTGATGATCCATATTCCGGTTTTGCAGCGCATCGCTCGCGCCATCGCCGAGCTTGACGGCCTGGCGACCCTGGCCGACGCGGCGGTGCGCCACGACTACCGTCAGCCGGAATTTTGCGATGAGGCCGCGATCGAGATCGAAAGCGGCCGTCATCCCGTGGTGGAAAAACAGATCAACGCCCAGTCCGGCGGTTTCATCGCCAACGACACACGCTTTTCGCCCACGCGTCGCATGCTGCTGATCACCGGCCCCAACATGGGCGGCAAGTCGACCTACATGCGCCAGGCCGCGCTGATCGTGCTGCTCGCGCATTGCGGCAGCTTCGTACCCGCATCACGTTGCCGACTCGGACCGATTGACGCGATCTACACGCGCATCGGTGCATCGGATGATCTCGCCTCCGGGCGCTCGACGTTCATGGTTGAAATGACCGAAGCCGCAGCGATTCTGAACGGCGCGACGGACAAGTCGCTGGTGCTGATGGACGAAATCGGCCGCGGCACCTCGACCTTCGACGGCGTCGCACTGGCCTTCGCCATTGCCCGCCATCTGATCGACAAGAATCGCGCGTGGACCTTGTTCTCAACACACTATTTCGAATTGACGCGACTGGCGCAAGATTATCTGGCATGCGTCAATGTCCATCTCGATGCTGTCGAACACGGCCACAAGATCGTGTTCCTGCATTCTGTCGAGGAAGGACCTGCATCGCAAAGCTACGGCGTGCAAGTTGCCGCACTGGCCGGCATGCCTCCTGCAGTCGTACGCGAAGCGCGCCGCCGCCTGGCCTTGCTTGAAAACCGCGAGGCCGGCACCTTGACTCAACCTGACATGTTTGCCAGCGCACCGCCGCTACCCGAACCACCACACCCGGCGCTTGATGCGCTGCGCGATCTCAATCCCGATGATCTGAGCCCGCGTGAAGCGCTGGAAAAGCTGTATCAACTGGGCAAGCTGGCAAAGTCTTGAACCGAGTATTGCTGCTTTTGCTGGGAGCACTTCTCGTGCCGCACGTTCAAGCGGAGCCGGCCAGCTTCGGCCTCTTTGGCGATACCCCATACAACCAGTGGGAACGTGACAACCTGCCCGAGTTGATGGCGCAGATGGATCGCGAAAGCCTCGCCTTCATCGTTCATGATGGCGACATCAAGAGCGGTTCCAGCAAATGCAGCGATGAGGCGTTCAAGGAAATTCGCGATCTATTTCAAAGTTCGGCAACACCGCTTGTATATGTCCCGGGCGACAACGAATGGACGGACTGCCATCGTCGCAGCAACGGTGCTTACGATCCGCAAGAGCGACTGAGAAAACTCAGAGAGCTGTTCTTTGCCGGCGAGGTTTCACTCGGTCGACGACCGATGAAACTCGAACGACAGAGCAGTGATCCGGCGTTTGCCGATTATCGCGAGAACGTACTCTGGGAAGCGGGAGGTGCGCTGTTCGTCGGGCTGAATGTCTCAGGCAGCAACAACAATTTCAACGGCGGCAAATCCGGCCGTGGTCCAGCAGCAGAATTCATCGAACGCAGTGCAGCCAATCGCGCCTGGCTGGATCAGGCATTTGCGCTGGCCGACAGCCGAAATCTCGCCGGAATCCTGATTGTGATTCATGCAAACCCTGACTTTTACGCCGCCAATGAGGGCAAACCCCGCACCGGCTATCGGAATTTTCTGGTCCAGCTTCAGGAGAAAACCCGGGCCTATGCCGGGCAAGTCGTGTTGGTCCATGGCGATACCCACTACCATCAGATCGACTACCCGATGGAGGATCCGAATACAGGCAAAACGGTGAAAAATTTCACCCGCCTGATCACCATCGGATCACCCTTCTTCGGCTGGATAAAAGGCACGGCAGATGCGACAGATCCGAAAGTGTTCAGATTCAAACCCCGTTTCTGGAGTCCGGCGCCGCAGGTGAACTAAGCGTTAGTGAAACTCGTCTTCCGGCGGCACCGCCGCGGGCAGAACGAAAATTCCCTCTTCGAGCAGATCCCGGGTCTCATCGGCACTCGCAATGCCACGGATGTTTCTCGCTGGAGCTTCGTCATAATGAATACGACGCGCCTCCTCCGGAAACTGCTCCCCAACATTCTCAGCCTGCCTCGCCATCCTGATCAGTGCCTGATGTAGCTGAGTGACGGCCGGTGAAGGCGTCTCGGCTACAGGTTGCATGGCATCGGTTGGTTCGCTCCCCCCAGCGCGCCTGACATAGGGTGCCGATGGCAATTGACTGATTTCCGATGTCTGACACTGCGGACAATGCACCAGGTGACGCAGGCTTTGGCTGCGAAAAGCCTCACCCGAAGCAAACCAGCCTTCGAATTGGTGACCCTGATCGCATAGAAGATTAAGAACTATCATGAGCGTGAATCAATGGTGCCCGGGACCGGAATCGAACCGGTATGGCTTGCGCCGAGGGATTTTAAGTCCCTTGTGTCTACCAATTTCACCACCCGGGCCCGAGTGTATTCTCGAAACGGTGGAACTCTGGAGGCGCGACCCGGAATCGAACCGAGGTACACGGCTTTGCAGGCCGATGTATATTGTAGTAAATCAATCACTTACTAAGCGCATCCACCCGCTATCCGCCCGCCCCAAAAAATCCAACATATTAGTCTGCCGGAAATCCTACATTACAGCCGACATGATAGCCGATACCGGCGTTGCCACTTTGCCACTCCTTACTTATCGTCGCTAGACGCTACCGAGGAACGTCGGGGCCTGTTTCTGGAGACCGCCAAGCGGATCGGCACGCCGCTCCAAAATGCGGAGCATCGCTGTCCAAGGCCTATGCGAACTGCAACTCGATCTTGCCGGCGCGCCGACGCACGGGACCAACGACGATTTTGACGTCATGGCCCAACTTCGCCACCAGTTCCAGCAGCTTGGCTTCGCTGACACCGCGGAACTGTCCTCTAGTAATGCGCGACACCTTTGACTGCTCGATGCCGAGCAATGCGGCGGCACCGTCTTGCGTCAGGTGCCGCGCCTTGATTGCGCGCGCGATCTCGGCGGCAAGCTGAGACTTGCGCTGCATCTCCGGCGCGTCAGCATAACCCAGGTCGGCATAGACGTTGGTGCTGCCTTCTTCGACGGTAAGTTCGTCATTTCCATTCATCATCGAGCTCCTTGCTGTTTTTGCCAATTCTCGAAATCCTGTTTCGCGGCCTTCAGACGGGCATTGATCATATCCATATCCTCCTTGGGCGTTTTGATGCCACTCTTGGACTTCTTCTGGAAGCAATGCAGAACATAGACCCATCCGGCGAACTTGACCGTGTAGACAGCACGGTAGGTGTCGCTGCGAAAATCTTCGACCACTTCCAACACACCCGCAGAGCCAAATCCACTCAGCGCTTTAGCGTCCTGGTGCTTGCCGCCCGCTTGTGCGAGATCAATGGCGTGCCCGAATAAGTCCTTCACGTCCTCAGGCATTGAATCCAGATCGCGCTTGGCTGATCCAATCCATTTGAGGGGCTTTCGAGCCTGCTTTGACATTCGTTGGATTATGCCCATATGGACATATCCTTGTCAATCGGACTTCGGACTTGGAAGGCGATAATGATCCAGTTCGTTATCCATGGCAGGTGTTTCCAAGCATCCAGACTATCGGGCTGATATCCTCGGGATCAAGACCGCACCAGCAAATATAGGCTCCACTTCATGACGCTTATGTGTGTGACTGCCGTGATCGCCTGAAGAATTCATGCTAAAGTTTGGCATGTTCATGCTATTATTTGGCTATGTCGATCGCCACTTCTCTTTTTACTGACAGCCAATCCCGCGTCTTTCAGTGGCTTTTTGGCCAGCCTGAACGTGGTTATCACCTGAGCGAATTGCGTCGCCTCACAGGCTTGGGCAGTGCCTCCCTGCAAAGAGAATTGAACCGACTGGCCGATGCAGGTCCTGGCGCAGCCCATTCTTCCATTGACTGGACCTGAATCAGCAGGTTGCCCGCGCCGGCGTTGCCATCCGCCAGTCGGAAGCTGTAACTACGAGAGGCTTCGTCACCGGCAGCCAGTATGCCGCCTGCGGGCGGGTCATAGCGCAGTTGCTGGTCCACGAGCACGATCCCCGTACTCTGGTTGGTCACTCGAATTCGGTCGTACCAACCGGCGCTCACCGCCGCATTACCGTTGTTGATGTCGCTCCAAGTCAATGTGACGAGGTCTCCCGTCTTGGGCGACAGAGGCTCGCTGGTCAGGTTGCCTACCACCAGATCCAGAGCCGACAGCACAGTGGTCGTTCCGGCGTTGTTTGTTTCGCCGGTGCCCGCCAGATTGTTCTCGAAAACCTGGTCAGCGACGTCGGTGGTGACCGTGAATTCGATTTGACCGCTGGCATTCGTCCCCGTCGGCCAGATGAGGTCGACACTGCGGTCACGCAGGTCACCAACGGAAATATCACCGAGCACCGTGGCGTCATAGGCCAGACTCTGCGTGAACAGTGTTTGACCAGTTGTGGCATTGCGCACGCGCAAAGTTTCTGTCCATGAACCACTGGTCGCACCGGTTCCCAGGTTACGAGTCTTCCACGTCACGGTAACCGCGTCGCCGCCGAGCCAACCCTGCGCAGGTGTTGGTGTCACGTCGGTAACCTGAAGATCGGGATAGGTCGCCAGCGTCGAAGTCAGGGTCAGGCTCGTGCTGTTGTTGGTCTCCGCTGTTCCGCCGGCATTTGCTTCGATGAGACTGCCGATGCCAGAGTTGTTCTGGTCGGCGCTGACCTGGATCAGAAGGTTGCCAGCGCCGGCGTTGCCTTCAGCGAGGAGGAAACTGAAACTGCGCGAGACCGAAGCCCCGGCTGCCATCGTGCCTCCCTGCGGCGGGTCGTAACGAACCTGCTGATCGACCAGCACAGCGCCCGTGGTCTGGTTGGTGACTTTGATCCTGTCATACCACCCCGCCGCCACCGCCGTGTTGCCGTTGTTGACATCGGTCCAGTTGAGCGTGATCAGGTCGCCGGTCTTCGGCGCAGACGTGTCGCTAATGAGGTTGCTGACTACCAAGTCGGGCGCAGACAGGACATTGACCTGGCTCGCGTTGTTGCTCTCGCCCGAACCGGATGTGTTGTACTCGAAGATCTGGCTGGATGAATCCGTGGTCACGGTGAATTCGAATTGACCAGTGGCATCCGCACCCGCCGGCCACGTCAGGGTCGTGCTGCGATCACTCGACCCTCCGGCGCTGATGTCGCCAAGTGTTGCGGCGTCATAAGGGACACTCTGGGTTATTAGCGTTTGCCCGGTTGTGAGGTTGCGCACACGCAAGGTTTCGGCCCATGAACCCAAGCTAGCACCAGCGCCCTGATTGATCGTTTTCCAGTTGACGGTCACCGAGTCGCCCGCCAGCCAACCCGCTGCCGGCGTCGGCACTACGTCCGTGACTACGAGGTCGGGGTATAGGTCCAGCGTAGACCTGGAAACGCGGATGGCAACAGGGGTGTTGCCATATGAGTAACCATTGCCAACCAGCGTACGGTTGGCGTAGGTGATCACGCTAAAGATATTGCTCGCGGCGGGAACATACCGGCGTTGTATAGACCACTGTCGATCCCGTTCCCGTTGATCTGAAGCTGCCCGGCATTGCCATTCACCGTGCCGGTGTTGTTGAAGGTGATGTTGGCGCCGATAGCATGGTCACCGGTCACCGTTTGGTTCAGCGTGCCGGCGTTGTTGATCGTCGCTGTCCCCGTGTAATATTGAATTGGGGTTGCATAGGTGCTGCTAAGGTTGAGCGTGCCACCCACCGCATTGGTCAGGGTGTTGTTCCCCCCATTCGGGTAACCGAAGTAGATAAAGTCATCGCCACCCACCGTGAGCGTGCCTTGGTTGATCCAGTTCTTGGAGAGACCGAGGTAGCTGTTACCTGGGGTCAGGTTGATCGTGGTCGCGCCCAGCGTAGTGAACGTGCCGCTGCCTGTCAGGTTGCTTTGGCCGTACTGGCTTCTCACGGTATAGTTGCCTAGCACCGTAACTGCACCGAGGCCACTCACCGTTCCCCCATCCTGGTACAAACTTCCAATTGTCGCGGTGTTGTTGAAGTTCAACGTGCCGCCATTGCTGAGGTAGAAGCCCATGCCGCCCGCAGGAAGATTCACTGCGACATTGACGTTTACCGTGGAATTCCAGACGTAAATCGACCCGGCGCCGCTGAAATTCGTACCGGCATTTAGATTGCGGGTTCCCCCTATGAAGCCAACGGCGGCACCAGCCACGGCGGAATAGGTGCCGGTGTCAGTACCACTGCTGGTGATCATGAGGGCGCCGGCTATGCCATTCACGATACCGGTGTTGGAAAAGGCTACACTGCTGTGAATTGCATGATCGCCGGCTACCGTCTGATTCAGTGTTCCGGCATTATTGAACGTGGCCGTATAACCATAGTAGTGTAGTGGCGTGCCATGGCTGCTGCTCAGATTGAGCTTGGCGCCCGCCGCATTGGTCAAGGTGCCATTCCCACCGCCACCACCGAAGTAAATGTAGGCACCTCCTCCCACCG
>JAIPCS010000165.1 GCA_021738105.1 Sulfuritalea sp. | reverse complement strand
GCCAACTGGTGCATGACGGTGTAGGCGCTCGGCGTCGGGCCGTCGCGCTTGCGTTCGTGGCGATGCACCGGGACGCGCAGCGTCGCCGCTTCCTTATAGGCCTTGGCATGCGGCACCACGGTTTCCAGAACGGCTACCCGGCCCTTGAGCTTGATGAAGTTCTCGCGGATGCCGCTGGCGATGATCCGGGCATCCGCACTGCGATCCTGCCGGTAGATCACCGCTTTCATCGGCCCCAGGCTGGCGCCCAGTGCGCCGCCCGGCTCCAGGCGATCGAGCAGCTCCATGGTGCCGTCGCGGAATTCGCGGGCGGAGAGGATCTCCGGGGTGATCGGCGATACCAGGATGTCGGCGGCGAGAACCGCCGCATCCTGCAAGGGTCCGATGGCGCCCTGGGTATCGATCAGTACGCAGTCATAGGCCTCGACCACCGCCGGCGACTGCAGCGCGAAACGCAGCCGAAAGCCGCGGTCGATGCGATTCAGCAGCCAGTGCGGAAGATTGCCCTCGGGGTCGTCGGAGATCACGATGTCGAGGTTCTGATAGAGAGTCGCCGTGATGCACGACTTCGTGACCGTGCCGCGCACGATCACCTCGGTCAGGCCGGCAGCCGGTTTCGCCACCGCCAGCGGAAAATATTTCGACAGTGAAGGTTGCACGTCGGCGTCGATCAGGAGGACGCGCAGTCCCATGTCGGCAAGGAGCGCCCCCAGATTAGCGGTGAGCGTGGTCTTGCCGACACCCCCCTTGGTGCTGGTCACAGTGAATTTGATCATCGAATCGGCGCGGTTTCAGGTCATGGTTCAGTCATACGAAATTCCTCGGCAAAGTGTCGGATCAGGGTTGCAGATAGTCGTCCAGACCATGCTGGGCGAAGATCTTGCGGATACGTTTGATTTCCTCGTAGAGCGTTGCGCGCGGGATTCGGAGCTTCTCTGAGGCCTCTTTGATGGACAGGCCCTGTGCACCGAGCAGATCGCACAGGCGCCGCTGCTCGGGCGTAAGCCGCCTCATGACCTCCGTAACGTCGATACGAATGTCGGCCGGATCGAACGACTCTTGCCCACCCAGATCCCGACCCTGTTCGGCATCGACCAGATCGGCATAGGTGGGTGCGTCCTCGGAGTCACCCACCGTATCGTCCAGGGAAACGGTTTCCTGGTCGCCCCGTCGCTTGTCGGTCTCCCGCTCGCGGGCCAGATCGATCAGCTTGTTGCGCACGACCCGCGCCATGTAGGCGATGGGCGGACCGCCCGGGTCGGGGACTAGCTGCTGACGCACTTCAAGCCAGTGCATCAGGCATTCTTGCAGGAGGTCGTCGAACTCCTCCCGATACAGACTTCGTGACCGCCGGCGGAATTCTCCGATGAGTTTCTTGGTTACCGCAATTTCCCAGCCCTGTAGACCATTGCCCTGTTTGAGCGCCATGGCGCCCCCCTTTCGTCAGATGAAAGGGCGGCAATGTGACCAATGACGTTGCTATTTAGCTAAATGGCATCGAATTAAATATATCCGTATGACCCTGGGGCATGGTCGCCGACAGTTTTGAAGGCAATTCCGTATTCATGAGCTAACGCCTGCCAAGGCCACTCTGGTAGAGACACCCGCTGGGTGTCTCTAAGAGGTGCTATGGCAGATCTACTGTGGCAGCCCGATGGGCCGCGAACGCGCTGCCAGTGCCGGGGGGAACCTGGCGAGCACAGAAATTAACTAGCGCGGGTACAAGAGTGGGAGCGGCGAGCTATGCGCAATACATCGACCAGACGATCACCACCATGCGACGCACGGCCAAGTCCCACGGTGATGCTCTGCAAAGATCCGCTGAAGGGGAACGGCCAGACCGCTAAACCACAGATTCATTCGAGGGATTCGGTATGAGTCCCGTAATGACCGTGGCCGAAGCCGCCGCATTCCTAAAAGTCAGTGATGACGTTCTCTACCCGATGCTGGCTCGCGGAGAAATACCGGCCGGAAAGGTCAAGGGGCAATGGAGATTGATCGAGGATGACTTACTGAACTGGCTCCGATCGCAGTATCCTGTGAAGGCGAGAGCGCCTTCTGATGTGGAGGTTTTATGCCATACCGAAGGGAAGGAACCCGTAACTGGTGGATCGTTGTCAATGGAGTACGCCAGTCTTCTGGGACTGCCAACTTCGAGGACGCAAAAGCACTCGAAGGGAAGCTGAATCACGAAGACTGGTTGCAGCAAAGAATGGGGTTCAAGAAACCACGAAGCTGGAAGGAAGCAGTCGTGAAATTTCTGAAAGAGAGTCAGCACAAGGCCAGTTACGACACCATCAAGCAGCGACTTGGCTGGTGGAATGCGTTGCTGGGCGACCTTGCGGACATTCGGAAGATCGATCGTGACATGATTGACGACTACATCGCCGCCAATCGTCCAGTCACGGGAGTCGCCAGCAGTGCCAACAGCACCGCCAACAAGTATTCAAAGGTGGTGATGTCGATATTGAACCAGGCGCACGACGAATGGAAGTGGATCGATGGCGTACCAAAGCTCCGGTATTACCCAGAGCCGCCGCATCGTCGAGCATGGCTCAAGGTGGAGCAGTGGCGCAAACTGGAAAAACAACTTCCCGATCATCTGCGGCTGGCGGCAACCTTCGCGCTGGCGACAGGACTGCGAAAGGGGAAGGTGTTTGGGCTGGAGTGGTCGCAGGTCGACCTTGCCGAGCGCACTTTAACGACCTACGGTAACGATGTGAAGTTGGGAGTCGTCATACCTCTCAACGACACGGCCATGAGCGTTTTGCGGGAGATTACAAGCGAACCTGTACGACATCTGACGCGGGTGTTCTCCGTCAAAGGAGAACCCATACAAGGGTATGGGAAGGCGTGGTTCAAAGCAATGCACCGCGCCGGACTGGGCGAATACAAGCTATGGCGCGTCGATGGAAAGCTGAAATCTGAATGGACGGGCTTTACCTGGCACGGACTACGTCACACATTTGCATCGTGGCTCGGTCAGGCTGGAGTAGCAGAGATGTACATCGATCAGTTGTGCGGATGGGCAGAGAAGGACACGCGGGGAATCTACACGCATCTGGATGTAGAGCACCTGCGGCCCTACGCACAGATCATCGATGCCAAGCTCGCCGCCCTTCCTGCGCTATCGATTGCACAGTTTGCTACACAGTCGCAACACAGCGAAGTAGTTACTCTCGCTGCCACTGCCTGAAACTGGCCCGCCCGACAGGACTCGAACCTGTTACCCCCGGCTTAGAAGGCCGGTGCTCTATCCAGATGAGCTACGGGCGGATGTAGTGTGTAGAAATCTTGCGTTACGCCAGAATCACACGAACCTGTATGAGAAAGCACAAGCAAGGAGCTCACATCGAGCAAGACGCGAGTTTACCGGGAAACAGATGCAGCGAACGTTTTCTGAAAAGTGAACATCCGTGACGGTCGAACTGACCACTCAATCCGGGCCGCATCGCCAAAGACTCCAAAAATAATCCCTGGAGAGGCATAATTGGGGGTGTCAACGTTTTGTGTCCGTAAATTGTTATGGCAACTGAACCCACTTACTGCTACCACTGCCGATCGCATCACCCCCGCAACGAGATGCGACTGATTGTAACCAAGACCGGAAAGCGATGGCGCTGCATACGCAGCATCGAGGCCACCCAGCAAGGTGCTGAGGCGCGAGAAGCCTACGGCCGTCAGGTCTCAGAGATCAACCGGGCCGAATCCAAGAGTCGCGCCCAGCGACTGAACAATCTCCTGCAAGAAAAATAGGCCGAATGAAACCCGCTGCGCCGGGCAAGCTCGACCACATCGTCGCCGATGCCCGCCGCGCCGCAGATGAACGCGACCAAGGCTATCGAGAAAAAGCGCTCAAGATCTACCCGTGGATATGCGGTCGTTGCGCGCGCGAATTTACGCGCGCCAATCTGCGTGAGCTGACAGTGCACCACCGCGATCACAATCACAACAATAATCCGTCCGATGGCAGCAACTGGGAACTGCTCTGCCTGTACTGCCACGATAACGAGCACCAGCGGCAGTTGGAAGCGATCGGCGGCGGCGAAAAAGTCGGCGCTGGTGGCACGGCGGCAACCCACTCGCCCTTTGCCGACTTGAAGGCGCTGCTGAACCAGAAGCGCTGAACCCGCCATCCATGTGTCCGGTCGCTTTCCGGTAATCAGCGCTGCAAAGGTTCCTGGAGGTCACGGCACATCGATCCCCCGGTAAAATCGGCGCTGGTAAGACGGCGAACTCACAGTGCGCATTAGTCGAGAAGCACGCGGGATACCGATGACCGTCGACCATAGTCAAGCCTCAATATAGCCCCGGTTTGTGCCATAGTTCACATCGCTTCGCTTGCTGGGACGCGTATAATTTGAACTAATTGTCATCGTGGGGAGTGAATAAAATGCTTAAGCGAATTCTCGGAGTACTGCTGATGCTCACATCCACAGCCGTACTGGCTGTGCCAGCAGCTTATGTACATGAAATGTCCGGCTCCGGCACGGCAACAACCAAAGGGCAGCCTCGCGCACTAACTACTGGCGGCTTGCTGGAATCGGGGGACGTGATTTCGGTCGCCAAGGGCACAATGACGTTGAAGTTCGAGGATGGTCAGATCGTCGTCCTTCAGGAGAAATCGCGATTCGCTATCGAGAATTACAACTACAACAAGAAAAAAGTCGCCGACAGCAATGTCGTGATGTCGCTGCTGAGCGGCAGTATGCGCTTCATCACCGGCGTCATCGGCGGCACGCGCAAGGAAGCGATTGCGCTGAGGGCCGGCACGGCGACCATCGGCATCCGAGGCACCGACCTTGCGATCAACCTGGGTGGCAACACCTACGTAGTCACGGTGCAGAACGGTAACGTCATCATGACCCTGCAAAACCAGACTGTGTCGATTCCTCAGGGTCAGGGCACGACGGGCAGCACCGCCCAGCCACCCGTAGCGGCGAGGCCTGTAGCCCAGTTGCCGCCTGCCGTAGTAACCCTGGTTGCCGCCGTCACGGCCACGGCTACCCCGGCGACCAACCCGGTTGCGGTTATTTCGCAGTCCGTACTCGTCCAGGCGGTGGTAAAAGCCAAGGCTGCTGCCGAGAAGGCCAAGGCACCGAATGCGACGCCTGCGGACAAAGCGGCTGCTCAAGCTGCGGCCAATGATGTCCAGACTGCGGTCACCGGTGCTCTTCTAGCCACGCGGGCCGCGATCCAGCAAGCTGTTGCAGGTGGTGCGCCGCAGACAGCATCTGTAGGTACGCAAGGCACGTCCGGCTCGGCGCCGGGTGTAAGGCCGCCAGCCGTTACGACGCCTGAGGCTGTCCAAATAATCAACCAGGTGAATCAGAGCCTGCCGCCGGATATCCAGCTTGAACAGCCTCCGGCCAACCTGTTGCCGCCGCCGCCCGTGGTATCAACGCTGCCGCCAGGAACGCCACCACCGCCAACCACACAGGAGCAGTTGAATACGATCGATGCGCTCCTGCCGCCACCACCACCACCGCCGAGCTGTGGGACAAGTTGCGCGTAGCTGATCTCTAGCTGAAACGAAAATCGGGGCTCCGGCCCCGATTTTCATTTTCCATATCCATCGTGCTTTTCATGCCATGACTGCCCTGTTCTACGGTTTGCTGGGCTTGCTCGTCTGGGTTCCGATACCCTTTGGCAGCAATCGGCCCTGGCCGTCGGCGGTGATGGTCATCCTGGCCTGCGGCATGATGGCCCTGTGGCTAGTCGGCTACGCCACGGGACGTTTTCAACTTAGCGACGCATTCCGGAGCGCTCGGTGGACCATCCTGCTGGGCATTCTCGGCTGGATGTTCGTCGGTCTTCAATGGCTACCCCTGCCCGTGGAATGGGTCGCGGCACTGTCGCCCAAGGCCCATGCTGTGCACATGAGTGCTGCGCAGGCAACAAGCAGCACGGGACTCACGCACATGACACTGAGCGTCGACCCCCATGCGACGCGGGATTACTGGTTGCGCCTGCTGGCCTACGGCTGCATCTTCAGCCTGACGCTGTTGCTGGTGGATACCCGTGAGAAGCTGGAACTCCTGCTCAAGACCCTGGTGTTTTCCGGCACATTGCAGGCCATCTATGGAAGCGTGATGGTGCTCTCCGGCCTGGAGTATGGCTTTTTCATCAAGAAATTTGTCAATCAGGGCGTGGCCACCGGCACCTTCATCAACCGCAACCACCTCGCGGGCTACCTCAATCTGTGCCTCGCGGCCGGTATCGGCTTGATGATCGCCAAACTGGGTGGCGAGGCCGTGCACACATGGCGACAATGGATCCGTTCCATCGCGCGCCTTCTGCTCGGCGAGAAAACCCGACTCAGGATTTACCTGATCATCATGGTCATCGCCTTGGTGCTCACCCGCTCGCGCATGGGCAACACGGCGTTCTTCGCCAGCACCCTGATCGTTGGAGTTCTGGGCTTGCTGCTGATGCGCAATGCACCACGCTCGACGATGGTGTTTCTCGCCAGTGTCATCGCGCTGGATGTGCTGATCGTCGGCACTTGGTTCGGTATTGACCAGGTTGCGCAACGCATACAGCAGACTGAGGTGACAAGCAATGCCAGTAACGTTCTACCCACCGAAGACAGGGATGAGGTGGCAAGTCTGGCTCTGAAGATGGCTGCTGACTACTTGCCGACCGGGGCTGGCGCAGGAAGCTTCTACATTGCCTTCCCCGAGTATGCGACGAGTTCGATCATCGGACTCGTCGAGTACGCGCACAATGACTACCTGCAAACGCTCGCGGAAACCGGGTTGATTGGCTCGTTGACTGGCGGACTGGTCATCCTGCTCTCGACGGTGCAAGCGATTTCTGCAATGCGACGGCGCAACGACCCGGTAATGCGTGGTACTGCCTTTGGCGTAACGCTCGCGATCTGTTGGTTGCTGATCCACAGCACGGTGGATTTCAACATGCAGATTCCTGCCAATGCGCTCACCATGAGCGTGATGCTGGCGCTTGGGTGGGTCAGCGCTACCTTGAAACCAGGCCGCCGACCATCGCTGAATCAGTTTGGCGAGCAGCCTTTGGGACCGGGATCAAGAAGACAAAGAAGTTCGCCACGCCGATAGCCCTTGACAAACGTTGCCAACGTGTCTTTCTGCGGCGCCAGCGCCCAGTGCGCCTGGTGATGGATGGCCTTGCGCAGTGTTGTCTTGAGATCGGAGGGCAGGACGTCCCAGCTTGCCAGTCCGATACGGATCGCATTCATCTGGATTTCCGGGTTCCACGGACCTTGCCGCAATGCTAGGCGCAGGGCGGTAGAAAAATCGGTATCGACCTCGCCCAGGATGAATCGTATGGCGGCAACGCTTGACCAGGCCCGTTCGGAGGTTGGCCGCCGGACTGCCGCTTGGGTGAACAGTTCGCGCGCACGGGTTCGATCCCGTCGTGCCGCAGGAGCAAGCAGAGTCGCGACCGCGTTGCGCCAGGTGAGGAAGCGCGCCAAGTCTTCCTGATAGTTTGGATTTGCCGGGTCGTAGGCCACGGACCGCGCCAGGTTCGCCTGGATCCCGTCGAGACGAGCGGGGGTGAGCGTCACCGCTCCCGTGCGCCAACGCTTGATGTAGTAGCGAGCATCCT
>JAIPCS010000164.1 GCA_021738105.1 Sulfuritalea sp. | reverse complement strand
TGGCGTTTGGGCCGTCCCGGCGCCATTTACCTGTAAGCTCCGCGCTCACCAAACGCGTCTTGCCCGAATCCTGCGTCGGCTTTCAGGATTGAACGGGCGCGCAGGCGGGTTTTGGTTTTTCACCCGTAAACATCACACCACAGGGGCCGGCACCCGCCCTTTTGCTGCGACCTGTCACTAAGCAAAAGGAGCACGACATGCCATCCGGAAACCGCCTTGACCGCAGCCGCTTGAAACTCATCAGCCGGGTGCTGATTCTGACGATGCTGGGCAGCACGCTTGCGGCGCCAGCCTGGGGAACGTCCACCCGGCAGAAGAAAGCCAAGGCGGAAGAAAAGCGGGAAAAGAAGGCGGCCCAGGCCAGGGCAAAGGCAAATGCACCCAAAATCGCTGCCGCCAAACGGGCAGCGGCTGCAGCCGCAGCGGCTGCCGCTGCAAGAACCAATGCGAAGAACATGGCAACGCTGCTGGGCAGCCTGGAGAAATGCAACTCTCCGGCCTACGCCAAACTGGTGGCACCCAAAATGTATGTGGACCCGGCGCCTCTGGATTCCCCCGGCTTCCACATCCGCAACGAGACAAATCTCATTGTCGATGTGTCACTGGAACAAGTCGGTCCCCTGTACTGGGGCATGGTCAAACCGGGCCAGACCTGGCACAAACCCACCGGCGCGGTCTGGTTTTCGATCAAGGCCTCGTACAACATCGACGGCAAGGAAAAATACGATACCTGGGACGCCGTCTGGCCGGTGGTGGACGTCACCGCATCCGTCATCGCCGGTGTCATGACCGGCGGCGGCGCCACGGCGGCGGCGCAGGCCACCACCTGGGGCGCAACGATTGCCAAGGCCGCCGCCGAAGAATCACTACAAGTTGTCGTCAAAAAAGCCGGCATGGCCGCGGCGAAAGCCGGCTTGAACAGTGTGGCAAAAGCCAGCGCGGAACAAGCCGCCAAGACCGGCTTCGAGCAGGCCATGACTAAAGGCGCGGTGGCGGCAACCAAGGAAGTCGCCGCAAAGGTGGGCCAGGACCTGGCGAAAAACTTCCTGAGCAGCGACAAGGCCAGTGATGCCATCTATGGCCAATACGCCGGTGCACCGCTGGGCGGCGACACGCTCGATCTGTACCGCATTACCGGCAACGCGCCGACGCCCTGCCTGGCGGCCTCGGGTGAGGTCAACTGGAGCGGCGCCGGCCACGGCATGGCCAAAGCGCTGAAAATCGTCCCCGAAGGCATCGTCAGAAACCCCGGCGAGGACCGGTTCACACTGCAAATCGACTGCCATTCCAGCGGCGTGCCACATGCCGCGACACAAAACCCGATCAACGTGACCTTTTTCGATGGCAACACGCGCTTGCGCGCCCTGCCCGCCCGCCGGCCCAAGTGCAACTCGATGCACGACGACAGCCACTTCTATACCTATGCAAAGCACGTCACCCACGTTGAAGTGCGCAATACCGGCACCGACGATTTGTGGATGGATGAAGTCCGGCTGATACGCACCCGATTCGACCGCATCCCGACGGTGATGAAAAACCGGGTTCCGCAGTACCAGAACCGGCACACGGATACCACAGCGGGCTGGTGGGGCCGAGAGGATGCACTTGGCTTTTGCACCACCAGCAATGGCGCCACGGCGAAGGACATGATTCCGCATGCCGCCAACGGACGTTGCTGGCAAGGCATCCGCTTCAGCGTCGACGCGGCGGGAGACCTGAACAAGAACACGCTCCAGGGACTTTGAGCTTTTAACCCCCTTTCGTTTTAATCACATCGCACAACATCCCTATCCGACATGCTGGACATTGCTGCCATCTTTCTCGTTGTCACCGCGCTGCTTGCCTACCTGAATCACCGCTTCATCGGCTTGCCGACAACCATCGGTGTCATGGCCACCGCGCTGGGCTTCTCGCTCATGCTGATCCTGATGGATGCCTGGGGCCTCGATTTCGGCTTGCGCGAATCCGAGGAAGGCCTGCTGCGCTCGTTTGATTTTTCCGCCGTGCTGATGCAGGGCATGCTCTCCCTGCTGCTGTTTGCCGGCGCGCTGCATGTCGATCTGAGCGAACTGAAAGCCTACCGCTGGCAGGTCGGTGTGCTTGCCGTGGCCGGCACGTTGTTGTCCACCCTGGCGGTCGGCCTTGGCATGTGGGTGGTGCTGCCGCTGGTCGGGCTGGAGTTGCAGTTGCTGCATTGCCTGCTGTTCGGCGCGCTGATATCGCCCACCGATCCGATCGCGGTCATGGGCATCCTCAAGTCGGCCGGCGCGCCGAAAAATCTGGAACTGGTGATCGCCGGCGAATCGCTGTTCAACGACGGTGTCGGCGTGGTGATCTTCTCCCTGCTGCTGGGCATGCTGGCGAGCGGCACCACCCCGACGCTGGGCCGCGGCCTGGAACTGCTGCTGCACGAAGCCGGCGGCGGCCTGCTCTTCGGCCTGGTGCTGGGCTACGTCACCTTCCGCCTGCTCAAAAGCGTAGACAACTATCAGGTCGAAGTGCTGCTGACACTGGGCGCGGTGATCGGCGGCTATGCCTTTGCCAGCCAGTTGCATGTCTCCGGCCCCCTGGCCATGGTCGTTGCCGGCCTGATGATCGGCAACCACGGCCGCGCCCTGGCCATGTCGGACACCACGCGACGCTACGTCGACATGTTCTGGGAACTGATCGACGAAATCCTCAACGCGGTGCTATTCGTTCTGATCGGCATGGAAGTCCTGGTGATTGCGTTTTCGGCCAGCATCTTCCTCGCCGCGGCAGTCGCCATTGTGGTGACGCTGCTCGCCCGGCTGCTCACCGTCGGCCTGCCGGTAGCGGTTTTGCAAAGCTTGTTCAAGCTGCCGCAGGGCTCCTGGCAGGTGCTGACCTGGGGCGGCCTGCGCGGCGGCATCTCGGTAGCGCTGGCCCTGTCCCTGCCCCTTGGCGCCGAGCGCGACACCCTGCTCGCGCTGACCTACTGCATCGTCGTGTTCTCGATTCTCGGCCAGGGGCTGAGCATCGGCCACGTCGTGCGCCGGGCGGTGACACGCAGCGCCTGACCCGCCGCGCTGGCGCGCACATGCGAGAGCCGGCATCACGGTAGTGGCAATCGCGCTGCATTGATGCGGCAATGTTTGTTAAGGTAGGACGCCTGATGGCTGACTTCCTCAAATCTTCCGCGCTGCTGCTGGTCCTGCTCAACCCGTTCCTGGTCATTCTCTATCTTGTGGATGTGGTCGAGAAACTGGACCGCAGGCAATTCGTCGCAGTCCTGATCCGCGCGGGACTGATTTCCAGCGTTGTGTTCAGCACCTTCACGATTCTTGGCGATGCCATTTTCACCAGCGTGGTACAGGCTGAATTTGCATCGTTCCAGATATTCGGCGGCATCATCTTCCTGCTGATCGCCATCCAGTTCGTTTTCCGCGGCCCCATGTCCATAGAAATGCTCCGGGGCAAGTCGGAGCACCTTGCCGGCGCAATCGCGATGCCCATAATGATTGGACCGGGCACCATCAGCGCCAGCGTGATTATCGGCAAACGACTGGACCCATTAATGGCCTGCGCCGCTGTTCTCCTGGCGATATTCCTGTTCGTCGCGGTGATGATCGTCCTCAAGATCGCACACGACGTCGTGCGCCCGCACAACGAGCCGCTGGTTCAGCGCTATATCGAAATTGCCGGGCGCATCATGGCGCTGTATGTGGGAACGGTTTCGGTGGACATGATCATGCTGGGCATCCGTTCGTGGGCAGAAAAATTCTGATTCCCGCAAGGACCCGGATTTGATCGACGTCCAGCACCTGAGCAAGCAGTTCGGCGAAACGTCGGCAGTGAGCGACGTCTCATTCGTCGTCCACACCGGAAAAAGCCCGAATGTCGTGGCGCAGAGCTTTCTCGCAAAGCTCTGGCGCAAATAACCGCAGGAGCAGACCACGCCCTTGCACCCCCGGACAGCACAAGCGCCTGCAACGCGTTCTGCTTTCCCGCTGTGAGCCGCGCTGGCCTTCCATGCCACGCGGTATCATGCCTTTCATGGCAACTTCCACGAAACGCACAACTCCGGCAAAAAGCCGACCGCCGGCCAAAGCGCCAGCGAAAGCGCCAACCAAAGCGCCGGCGAAGCGGTCCGCGCCGTCCAAGCCGTTTCTTCGCTTCTATTACCCGGAGGGGCTGCGCAAGAAGGCACTTGCGCTGATCGACACGATCGAGCAGGCCGAGGACGCCACGACGCACCGCGACGCACTCTCGGATCTGGTCATGGAGTTGACGCAAAGCGGCATGGAGTACTTCTTCATGAAACCACTCAAGCTGGCCAAGCCGGGTTTCCTCGTCGAGAAGTCCGCAAACCTTGGACTGGCCGGAGTGCAGCAAGTCATGGGGTCCGTTGTTCGCAAGATCATCGGCCGCATGAATAGTCCCCAACTGATTTCTGTCTGCGGCTCCATCCGGCAGCTCATGCTCTAAGCGAAGGAGCGACCCACGGCGGCACGGCGCGCAGCGCCACCGGGAGCATTCAGAAAAGTCGGCGATGGTGATACGGCGTGGAAGCGCCCTAAAATGCCGCATGCGTTGATTGAATCCCCGCTTGAATCCCCGATTGTTGTCACCACCACAAGTACACGCACCTACGTGTCCATTTCCGCTTCGGCCCAGCCGAACACCCTCCCCCGAAAGCCCACCATTCCATGACCAGCACAGCAACCTCCACCCGCACCATCTATCTCAAGGATTACGCCCCGCCCGCCTGGCTGATCGACCGCGTCGATCTTCATGTATCCATCCACGACGCCTACACCGAGGTGCGCGGCACGCTGGCCTGCCGGCGCAATCCGGCCGGAGCCGGCGGCGATCTGGTGCTCAATGGCGAAGAGCTGGCCCTGCAAAAACTCGGCGTTGGTGACGCGGCGCTGGAAGCGTCCTGCTACCGCTTCGAGAACGACACACTCAGCATCAGCAGCCTCAACGGCGCGCCCCTGCCCGAGGCCTTCACGCTCGACACCTGCGTGCGCATCGCGCCCGACAAGAACACCCAGCTCTCCGGCCTCTACCGCTCGAAAGACGGCTACTTCACCCAGTGCGAGGCGCAGGGCTTTCGCCGCATCAGCTTTTTCCCCGACCGGCCCGACGTGATGGCGCGCTTTACCTGCACCATCGAGGCCAGCCGCGAACGCTTTCCGCAACTGCTTTCCAACGGCAATCTGGTGGAGAGCGGCGACGCGCCCGACGGCCGCCACTGGGCGAAATGGGAAGACCCCTTCGCCAAGCCCTGCTACCTGTTCGCGCTGGTCGCGGCGAAACTCGATGTGCTCGAAGACCGTTTCGTCACCCAGTCTGGCCGCAGCGTGCGCCTGGCGGTGTATGTCGAGCCGGGCAAGCTCGACCAGTGCGGCCACGCCATCGCCGCGCTGAAGAAAAGCATGGCCTGGGACGAGCAGCGCTTTGGCCTGGAGATGGATCTCGACATCTACATGATCGTCGCCGTGGGCGACTTCAACATGGGCGCGATGGAGAACAAGGGCCTCAACATCTTCAACACCAAGTACGTGCTGGCGCGCGCCGATACCGCCACCGACAGCGATTTCCAGAACATCGACCGCGTCGTCGCGCATGAATATTTCCACAACTGGACCGGCAACCGCGTCACCTGCCGCGACTGGTTTCAGCTCTCGCTGAAAGAGGGCCTCACGGTGTTCCGCGACCAGGAGTTTGGCGCCGACACCCACTCGCGCGCCGTGACCCGCATCCAGGAAGTGCGCGGCCTGCGCATCGGCCAGTTCCCCGAAGACGCCGGCCCCATGGCGCACCCGATCCGCCCCGCCTCTTACGCCGAGATCAACAATTTCTACACCGCCACCGTGTATGAAAAAGGCGCCGAGGTGGTGCGCATGATCCACACCCTGTTGGGCGAAGCCGCCTTCCGCCGCGGCATGGATCTTTACTTCCAGCGCCACGACGGCCAGGCCGTGACCTGTGAAGACTTTGTCGCCGCCATGCAGGATGCATCGAGTGTTGACCTGACCCAGTTCCGCCGCTGGTACGCCCGTGCCGGCACGCCGCGCCTGAAGGCCAGCGGCCAGTACGACGCCGCGGCCGAGCGCTACACGCTGACGCTAAGCCAAAGCCTCGCCCCCACCGCTTACGACACGCGCCTGACAGAGGCCGGCATCCGCATCGAACAAGGGCCGCTGCACATCCCCGTTGCGCTGGGCTTGGTGCTGCCCGACGGCAGCGACGCGCTGCCCGAAAAAACCACGGTGGTGTCGCTCACCGAAGCCACGCAAACATTCGTCTTCGACAATATCCCGGCCACGCCGGTCGCCTCGCTGCTGCGCAACTTCTCGGCGCCGGTGCATCTGGATTTTGAACAAAGCGACGCCGAACTGGCCCACCTCATGGCCCACGACAGCGACGCCTGCAACCGCTGGGAAGCGGGCCAGCGCCTCGCCACCCGCATCCTGCTGGCCGGCATCGCCGCCGGCGGCGAAGGCACGGCCTGGATACCCGAGACCTTCGTCGCCGCTGTTGCACGCGTGCTCGATGACGGCCTCACGCACGACGCCGCGCTGGCTACCGAAGCGCTGGTGCTGCCCGCCGAGCAGGTGCTTGCCGAAGAAATGGTGAGCGCCGGAAAAACCGCCGACCCCAATGCCATCCACCTCGCACGGATCACTTTGCGCCGCCAGCTCGCCACACGCCTGCACGACAAGTTCGAATCCGTATGGCAAGCGTTGCAACCGAGCGAGCCCTACGCCCCCGAGGGCGCACAGATCGGCCGCCGCGCCCTGCGCAATCTGGCGCTGGGTTATCTCGCCGAAAGCGACGCGGCCACACTCAATGCCAGCGTAATGCCACGTCTGATGAAACAGGTGAACGAGGCCGACAACATGACCGACGTGATTGCCGCGCTGGCCACCCTCGCCAATCTGGATGTGCCTGAACGCACGAGGGCGCTGGAGGGCTTTTATGCGCGCTGGCAGAACGAAGCGCTGGTGGTGGACAAATGGCTGCAAGTGCAAGCCACCTCACGCCTGCCCGGCACCACATCGCGCGTGCGCGAACTGATGGCGCACCCCGCCTTCGACATCAAGAACCCGAACAAGGTCTATTCACTGGTGCGCGCCTTCTGCGCCGCCAACCCGCGCCACTTCCACGCTGCCGACGGCTCAGGCTACCAACTGGCCGCCGACGTCATCCTCGAACTGCAAGCCATGAACCCCCAGGTCGCCTCCCGCATCGCCCGCAGCTTCGACCGCTGGCGGCAGTATGACGATGAGCGGCAAGGCCATGCCCGTGCGCAACTGGAACGGATTCAGGCGTGCCCCGGGCTGGCGCGGGATATCGCGGAGGTGGTTGGGAACGCGCTGGGCAAGTAGTTCCCGCAGGGACGCACAGCGCTGGCGCTGTTGACTCAGGGCGACCGCAGGCTGCCGTCGCCGTCCGGCCTTAATTGCGTCCTCGTCCCTCGGTGCGACAGCCGATCGAGTTTTCACCCTCGAAATAGACCAGGCCGGGCCCGCAGTTAATCTGCTGGGCGGGATAGGCGGCAACGCAGGTAAAGGCACCGGTGCGTCGGTTGAACGAACCCCGGGTCATTTGCCAGCCTTCGGGAC
>JAIPCS010000163.1 GCA_021738105.1 Sulfuritalea sp. | reverse complement strand
AGCCTGGGTTGCCATCCGCTTTCGGTGGTGACCGCAATTACCGTGCAGGACACGGCGGGCGTTGAGGGCGTACTGCCGATAGACGCCGAGTGGGTGGCCGACCAGGCCCGGGCGCTATTGGAGGATATGCCGGTGGCGGCATTCAAGCTGGGCATGATGGGCAGCCTTGAAGTCATAGCCGCGATTGCCGAGGTGATCTCGGATTACCCTGATATTCCGGTCATACTGGATCCGGTGCTGGCTTCAGGGCGGGGCGATCAGTTCGCTGACGAGGAAATGATTGAGGCGATGATCGCCCTGCTGTTACCTCAAACTACCGTGCTTACTCCCAATAGTCTCGAAGCTCGTCGCCTTGCGCAGCAAATCGGCGAAGCGGACGGGGATGGCCAGGGCAGTCCGGATCTGGCAGCTTGCGCTCACCGGCTGATCAATGTCGGGTGCGAGTATGTGCTGCTTACCGGCACCCATGAAGCGAGCCCGCAGGTGATCAATACGCTGTATGGCAGTCATGGGGCGGTGCGTAGTGATCGCTGGGACCGCTTGTCCGGAAGTTATCACGGCTCGGGGTGTACACTCGCCTCAGCCATTGCCGCCCACGTTGCCTGCGGTGTCGATGTAGGCGCAGCAGTACTGGCCGCTCAGGAATACACCTGGCGCACGCTGGAATCTGGATTTCGGCCTGGCATGGGGCAGTTCATACCTGATCGCATGTTCTGGTCGCGGGGCGCTGATCAAACAGTGGAGAGTGTCCGTGTGTAACAAACCCTATACGGCAAAGAATATCGAGTACGTTCTCGGGCAAAGGCCGTCGTTATTTGTGTGGGTGCCGGCATGAAGCTGCACGGACTGTGCGCAGTCACGCTTGATGATTTCCTGCTGCCGAGGCTTTCCGCGCTGGTGAAGGCCGCGCTCGATGGCGGAACGCCTCTGGTTCAATATCGCAACAAGCTGGCCTCGAGCGCACTGCGACGTGCGCAGGCTGCCGAAATGTTGCGCATTTGCCACGCGGTCGGGGCCCGCTTGATCATCAATGACGATGTCTGGCTGGCGGTGGAAATCGGCGCCGACGGGGCCCACATCGGCCGCGACGATGCGCCGGGCGGATCACTGGCCGCCGCGCGTGACGCCCTCGGACCCAAACGCATTTTGGGTGTGTCCTGCTACAACGAGTTGGCCCGGGGTGAAGAGGCGGCGGCGGCAGGAGCCGACTATCTGGCGTTCGGCAGCATATTTCCTTCGCGCACCAAACCTGGCGCTGTACACGCACCGCTGGAATTGTTGGGCGAAGCGCGTCGCTTCGGTTTGCCGGTGGCAGCCATTGGCGGAATTACTCTCGGCAACGCTCAGCAGGTGATCGATGCCGGCGCGGATATCCTTGCCGTCGTCAGCGACTTGTTTGACGCAATGGACATCAAGAAGCGGGCCGAGGACTATCAACGACTGTTCAAACCGCAATCCGGACGCGGACGGAAAAGTCCGGCCCGCTGAGCCGCACAAAACATCTGCGTATGACGAACCACAGGACTTTTCCATGACTCGCAACGAAGAACTCTTCACCCGTGCCCAGAAAACCATTCCCGGCGGTGTGAATTCACCGGTACGTGCCTTTCGATCGGTGGGTGGTGCGCCGCGGTTTTTTGCCCGCGGTAAAGGCGCCCGCGTCTGGGATGCAGACGGCAAGGCGTATGTTGATTATGTCGGTTCCTGGGGTCCGCTGATCCTCGGTCACGCCGATGCCGACACCGTGCGTGCCGTGCAGGAAGCGGCGTCGCAAGGGCTTTCTTTCGGAGCACCGACGGAGGCCGAAATCGAGCTGGCCGAATTACTCGTCGCCCGCGTGCCGAGCATGGATATGGTGCGCCTGGTGTCCTCAGGCACCGAAGCCACCATGAGCGCGATTCGTCTGGCGCGCGGATTTACCGGGCGCGACACCATTGTCAAGTTCGAAGGCTGTTACCACGGTCATGGTGACAGTCTGCTGGTCAAAGCCGGTTCCGGCCTGCTGACCTTCGGCAACCCGTCTTCCGCCGGGGTGCCGGCCGATCTCGCGCAGCACACTCTGGTGCTTGATTACAACGACGCGCAAGGTCTGCGCGACGCATTCTCGGCGCATGGCAACGGCATTGCCTGCGTGATCGTGGAACCCGTTGCCGGCAACATGAACCTGATTGCGCCCAAACCCGAGTTTCTCGCCGCCATGCGCGAGTTGTGCACGCAATACGGCGCGGTATTGATTTTCGATGAAGTGATGACCGGTTTTCGTGTCGGCCCAAGCTCCGCGCAGGGCCTCTACGGTATTACACCGGACCTGTCGACGTTCGGCAAAGTGGTCGGTGGCGGCATGCCGCTGGGCGCGTTTGGGGGGCGACGCGAGATCATGGAAAAAATTGCTCCGTTGGGGCCGGTGTATCAGGCGGGCACGCTCTCGGGCAATCCGCTTTCGGTGGCTGCCGGCCTCGTTACCCTGAAGAAAATCGCCACGCCGGGGTTCTATGAGACGCTGGTAGCGCGCACTCTGTCACTGGTCGAGGGTCTGGCCGGTGTTGCGGCAAAGCACGGGGTCCGATTCAGCGCGCAATCTGTCGGCGGCATGTTCGGCCTTTATTTTGCCACCCTGCCACCGACGTCCTATGCGGAGGTGATGGCCTCCGACAAGGATGCCTTCAACCGGTTTTTCCACGCCATGCTCGAGGCCGGTTTCTATTTCGCACCGTCGGCTTTCGAGGCCGGCTTCGTTTCTGCCGCCCACACGGACGCTGACATCGCGGACACGGTGGCAGCGGCCGACGCGATTTTCAGCAGAGGCTGAGCGAATGCGCGAGTCGCAGCCAAAAACTCGGCGATGGTGATACGGCGGCCGAAACTTCCATGCCGGTATTGACGCCTGCCGCGGCCTGGGCCGTGCTGCTGGTCGCCGGTGTTTGTGAGGTTGGCTGGGCCATTGGCCTGAAATACACCGAAGGCTTTACACGACTGGCGCCCAGCGTCTGGACGCTGACCGCCATGGCTGCCTCTGTCATTCTGCTGGCCTGGTCGCTGAAAACCCTGCCGGTAGGGACCGCCTATGCCGTCTGGACCGGCATCGGTGCGGTGGGTACCGCCTTGCTGGGCATGGCCTTGTTCAACGAGTCACGCGAGATTGCCCGACTGGTGTCGATCGGTCTGATCGTCGCCGGCATCGTAGGCCTGAAGCTGGTGACGAGGTAGGCGTTAACGCGAAATCATTCGATCCAGGCAGCGTATGAGAACTGCGCGAAGCGGGCGATAGATGACCATCCCGGATTAGGCGAAAGCTAAATCAGGAATATTGTCGCCAGACCGAGGAAAATCAGGAAGCCACCCGAATCGGTCACGGCAGTGATCATTACCGAAGCGCCGATCGCCGGATCGCGTCCGAGCTTTTGCAGGGTCATCGGAATCAGCACGCCCACCCCCGCGGCTACCAGCAGGTTGAGAATCATGGCCGCCGTCATCACCGCGCCCAAACGCATGTCGTCATAGAGCCACCAGGCAACCAGACCCAGCAGCCCGCCCCAGATCACGCCGTTGATCAGGGCCACACCAAACTCTTTTCTCAGCAAGCGTCTTTCAGCATCCGGTTCCACCAGTCCCATGGCGATGGCGCGCACGATCATGGTGATGGTCTGATTACCGGCGTTGCCACCGATACCCGCAACGATGGGCATCAGCGCGGCGAGCGCCACGAGTTTTTCAATGGAGCCCTCGAAAGCACCGATCACGCGACTGGCGATGAATGCAGTCACGAGATTGATCGCCAGCCAGGCCCAGCGGTTTTTCACCGAATCAATCACCGGGGCGAAGATGTCTTCCTCTTCGATCAGGCCGGCCTGTGCCAACTGATCGGCCTCTGCTTCTTCTCGAATGTAGTCGACCACGGCATTCACCGTGACGCGGCCAACCAGCTTGCGATGCATGTCGACCACCGGTGCCGAGACCAGGTCGTATCGCTCAAAGGCCTGTGCGGCTGCCTCGGCCTTGTCGCCGGGTTCCAGGGTGAAAATTTCCTTGTGCATCACCTCGGATACTTCGGTTTCCGGTGCCTTGACCAGCAACACGTTGAGGGGCAGCACGCCGCGCAAGTGATCATCACGATCAACGACAAAAAGCTTATCGGTGTGATCGGGCAACTCGTCGAAGCGACGCAGGTAGCGCAATACCACGTCAAGGGCCACATCCTCACGAACGGTGACCATATCGAAATCCATCAAGGCGCCAACCGTATCCTCCTCGTAGGACATGACCGCGCGCAACTCTTCGCGCCCTTCCGGCGGCAGGGAGCGGAAAACGTCGGCCAGTACGCCATCGGGCAAATCCGGTGCCAGATCGGCCAGCTCGTCGGTATCGAGGTTCTCCGCCGCAGCCACCAGTTCCGAAGGCGCCATGCTCTCGATGAGCGATTCGCGTACCGCATCGGAAACTTCGAGCAGAACGTCGCCGTCATATTCGGTCTTGACCAGATCCCACACCAGCAGGCGCTCGTCGAGCGGCAGCGCCTCAAGAATGTAGGCGATGTCTGCGGAGTGAAGTTCCTCGAGCCTGTGCTGCAGTTCCGCGAGATGCTGTTTGTGAACCAGATTCTCGACCAACTCGTGGCGCGGCATGTCCTGCCGATGTACCAGGGTTTCCACGCGTTTCTGTCGCGCGAGCAAAACCTGGACTTCACGCAGCGTGTCCTGCACGTCGTCCTGGTGGTGTGGCTCGTCGCGATCGGGTGGAGTGGAGGCCGGCTGATTCATGAGCGTTCTCGTGGAAGCCCTTCATTGTATCTGCTGGGACTCAGGGCGGCACTTCGGCGTGGGGCATGCGTCCGGTAATCAGTCTTGCGCGACCGGTGAGATAGGCCGAGTTCGGATTGCGTTCATAACGGCGCGGGGCGGGCAGCATTACGGCGAGATGCGCCGCCTGGTCTGCGCTGAGTTGAGCGGAGGAAATGCCGAAGTAACGGCGGGCCGCGGCTTCGGCGCCAAACAGTCCGTCACCCCATTCGACGACGTTGAGATAGACCTCAAGAATGCGTCGTTTGCTCCACAGCAATTCGATCCAGACCGTGATGATGGCTTCTTCAGCCTTGCGCATGACCGATTTGGTCGGCGACAGCAGCAGGTTCTTGGCCAGTTGTTGGGTGATCGTCGAGCCGCCGGCGACGACCTTGCCCTTTTTCTGGTTCTTCTCGATGGCGCGCTGAATGCCTTCCCAGTCGAAACCCTCGTGATCGACGAACTTGTCATCCTCGGCGGCGATCACGGCGCGCTTGAGCTGAACCGAGATCTTTTCGTAGGGCACCCAAGTGCGTTTGAGCTGTGCCTTCGGATTCTTTTGGCGTGCCTCGCTCAGGCGCTGGCTCTGGAAGCTGGTTGTTTCCGGATTTACCCATTTCCACCACAGCACCCAACCCAGATACCAGCCTTGCCAAAGTAGCAGCGCACCGGCCAGGGTGAGGAGCCCGATTTTCAGCCAGCGCGGTGCGGGCCTCATTCTTTGAGCATCGCGATAATGGCTGCGGTCTGCGGACGCACGCCACGCCAGATGAAAAATGCCTCGGCCGCCTGTTCGACCAGCATGCCCAGCCCATCGGCCGTCTTGGCACCTGCCTCGTGAGCCTGTTTGAGGAACGGTGTCTCGCGACCATAAACCATGTCATAGGCAATGCAGCGTGGCCCGAACACGGACGTCGGCAATGGTAAGACAGCACCTTTGAGCCCGGCCGATGTGGCGTTGATGATCAGATCGAATGAACGGCCTTCCAGACCGGAAAAGCCGCTTCCTTCAGGTTTGACATTGACGGTGTCATCCGGCAGGTTGGCGCGTGGGTGGGCAAATTCAAGGGCAAGACGCGCGGCGGTTTCCTCGGTGCGATTGGCGATCAGCAGTTCCGCAGGATGTTCCAGCAATAGTGGCAGGATCACGCCGCGTGCGGCCCCACCGGCTCCCAGCAGCAGAACACGACGCCCCGCCGGGTCGCAGCCAAGATTGTGCTTCAAGTCGCGCAGCAGGCCGGCTCCATCGGTGTTGTCACCAAGGATTGCGCCGTTGTCAAAGCTCAGGGTGTTCACTGCGCCGGCCGCTTCGGCGCGCACGGTGCGCTGCGTTGCAAGACGAAAAGCGTCTTCCTTGAAGGGCACGGTGACATTGGCACCGCGCGCAGGCCCTTTCCCCGATACAACAAAGGCGTTGATTGCTGCGGCGAATCCGTCGATTTCGGCAAGTATCGCTTCATAGCTGATGTCCTGCCTGATCTGAGCAGCGAACAGTGCATGAATCCGCGGCGATTTACTGTGTCCGATGGGATTGCCAAACACGGCGTAGCGGTCAGTCATGGCTCATTCTGAACTCAGTTGGTCTTTGTTGGTAAAGGTCCAGGTGCGGGTGATCTCGATCACATCGGTATCGGCGCTGATCGATTTCGGAAACTCGGCAAAAGGTGCGGACATTTTTACGATGCGGGTGGCCGCGACATCCAGAACGCGCTTGCCCGAAGAGCGGTTGACTTCGACGCTGCTCAGATCGCCGTTGGCCTTGATCACCACGGTCAGCACCAGGCTTCCGTACAGGCGACCCTTGGCGGCGGACGGGTAGTTGAGATTGCCGATACGCTCGATTTTTTGTCGCCAGTCCTCCACATATTGCGCAAAGCGGTATTCCTCGACCCGGGCACCGATAAATTTCTTGCGTGGCCGCTGGTTGTACTCCTCGGTCTGACGGGCAATCTGGCCTTGCAGACGGGCGATCGCCAGCGACCGACTGACCAGATCAACTCCTGAAAGCGTCGGTTCCGGCACAGGCCCCGGCTTTTCCTTGGTTTTATCCGCGCTGATCGACTTGTCGCTCTTCAGGCGCGTCATTATTTCCTTCTGACGCGCCTCCAGTTCAGCAACCCGGCGCTTGGCTTCGAGCAGGTCGCGACCTTCCCGGGTTTTGCGCGAAGCCGGCAGTGGAGTCTTGGCGCGGCGGTCCTCGGCGGTGTTGCCGCCGCCATCGAGATTGGTTTGGGCTTTGGCCTGCGCCTTGTGTGGCTTGCTCTGACTCTTGCTGTTGACCAGGATGACGTCGAGCGCTCGCTCGCGGGTCTTTTCAAGGAAATCCGGCGGTGTGAAGCGAATCGCGAGGGCGACGGCGTGGATCAGCACGGAGGCCCCAAACGCCAGCGTCAGGTTGCGTTGCGGCGGGTCCATTGCGGCAAGAAAGGCAGGCGTTGGCCAGGGAGATTGCCATCGGCGCGTCCCCCAGGGAGGCTTCCACCGGGTCATCGGCAGTGATTGAATAATCGCGCCGAAGAAGCGAGGTAGCCTTGGCGGATTGGGCGATATTGGCATGACCGCCAATTTTACCCCGCGGCTTCCTCCTCCTCGTCGCCGGCTAAGGCAGCATCAGAGCCCGTATTGGCGGCCAATTCAGGCGCAAGCTCAAGGTAGCGCAGGCGTATCTCGGCCGCCAGCAAATCGAAGCCTTCCACGCTGAGCCGCACTCGAGCGCCGCGTGCCAATTCCGGCAGGGAAGGCACGCGCAGTACCAGTGGAACAGACTCGAGTCGCACCAGGGTTTCGCGCAACACCTGTCCGGACGTCTCGATTACGCCGTGCTGCAGCAGCCAGCGCAAACAC
>JAIPCS010000162.1 GCA_021738105.1 Sulfuritalea sp. | reverse complement strand
GGTGCTGCTCAAGCCGACGACCGATCAACGCGCGCAGGTCATCGTCCATGGCAGGGCGCTGAACACCCTGAATGCACGTGACTATCACGAGTACAAGCGCGTCGCCATGCAGGCGGTGATGGAAAGCTGGCAGCGACTGCGCAAGGAATTCGAGTGCGTGCTGGTCGAAGGCGCGGGCAGCCCGGCCGAAATCAATCTGCGCGATCGCGACATTGCCAACATGGGATTTGCCGAAGCCGCCGACATCCCGGTAATTCTGGTCGCCGACATCGACCGCGGCGGCGTTTTCGCCCATCTGGTGGGAACCCTCGATTTACTTTCGGCGTCGGAACAGGCACGCGTCAAGGGCTTTGTCATCAACCGCTTTCGCGGAGACATCGGTCTGCTTGAATCCGGTCTCGACTGGCTGGAGCAGCGCACCGGCAAACCGGTGCTGGGTGTGCTGCCCTATCTGCATGGCTTGATGCTCGATGCGGAAGATGCCGTCGCCACCGAACCCATCGAAAAGCAGGCAACCCGCCTCAAGGTCGTCGCCATCGTTTACCCGCGCTGCTCCAATCACAACGATCTCGATCCGCTGCGCCTGCATCCCGAAGTGGATTTCGACTGGGTCGGGCCAGGGCAAACCCTGCCCCCCTGCGACCTGATCGTGCTGCCTGGCTCCAAAGCCGTACAGGCGGATTTAAGCTGGCTGCGCGAGCAAGGCTACGAAACAGCCATTCGGCGTCACCTGCGTTACGGCGGCAAGCTGATCGGTATCTGCGGCGGCTTCCAGATGCTGGGCCGAGAACTTCACGACCCCCTCGGCCTGGAGGGAGCGCCGGGCAGCCGGGCCGGTCTAGGGCTGCTCGATTGCGAAACCTCACTGGAACCTGAAAAGCAGCTGCACAACGTCACCGGCCACCTGCAACTGCCCGGCTCGCCGGCCATCAGCGGCTACGAAATTCACATGGGAAACACCTCCGGTATTGGGCTGCAACAACCCGCGATCATATTTGCCGATGGTCGTCAGGATGGCGCCCGGTCGCCGGACGGTCAGATCCTCGCCAGCTACTGCCATGGATTCTTCGATCATCCGCAGGCCCTCACCGGGCTGCTCGCTTGGGCCGGAATGAGTTCGCCATTGACTGCCGATTTCGCACAGCGACGCGAGGCCGATATCGAACGACTCGCGGACGCCACCGAAGCCGCCCTTGACTGGACCGTGCTCGACGAACTGATCTTCCCCGACAGGGAAGATTCCGCCGACACAGGTGCCCACACCCGCGAGCCGACAGTCACCACGCCACCATGATTCCAAAGAAACATGTCCGACCTGCCGACATTCGCGGCTTCAGCCGTCTCGCGATCGATGCCACCATCGGCTTGACCGGCCTGGTCGAGACCATGCATCACAACATCGCCCGCACTCCGGGTCCCCTCGGCGGTTACACCCAGGAACCGACACGAGGCATCACCGGACTGGTCTACCGCAGCATACAAGGCACGACACGACTGGTCGGCAGCGGTATCGACCTGCTTCTGGGGCAACTGCTTCCGCTGCTCGACAAGGAGCCGGCGGGGTCTTCAGACCGTCGCGAAGCGGTGCTTGCCGCGCTCAACGGCGTACTGGGTGATCATCTCGCCACCACCGAAAACCCCTTGGCCATCCCGATGCACTTGCGCCGCAATGGGCAAACGCTGAGTCTGAACCGGCGGGACCTTGCTGCCAGCATTCCGGATGCCGGCGGCAAGATCCTGCTGCTGGCCCACGGACTGTGCATGAACGATCTGCAATGGTGTCGAAACGCTCACGATCACGGCCGGATGCTGGCCGAAGCGGCCGGCTTTACTCCCGTGTACTTGCACTACAACAGCGGCCTGCATGTGTCGACGAATGGCCACGCCCTTGCCGGCATGCTGGAAGCCTTGCTGCCCGCCTGGCCCGTTCCGGTGGAGAAGCTCGTGATTGTCGGCCACAGCATGGGGGGGCTGGTCGCCCGCAGCGCCTGCCACTACGGGCAGCTTGACGGGCACCGCTGGCTGGACTACCTGAGGCAGATGGTCTTTCTGGGCACACCCCACCATGGCGCTCCGCTCGAGCGAGGCGGCAACTGGGTCAATTTCATTCTTGAACTCAGCCCCTACACCGCCGCACTGGCGAGGCTGGCGAAGATCCGCAGTGCCGGGATTACCGATCTCCGGCATGGCAGCGTCCTTGACGAGGACTGGCAGCACGGCGACCGCTTCGCCCGCAAGAAAACCCACAAACGGGTTCCGCTACCGGAAAATGTCCAGTGTTATGCCGTGGGCGTTACGATCGCAAAAGTGGACAAAAATCCGGGCGAGGCGCTGTTGGGTGACGGGCTGGTGCCCTTGCGCAGCGCACTTGGTCAGCACATCAACAAGCGCCGCTGCCTGGATTTTCCGGAATCGCACCAATGGGCCGGGCACGGGCTGAATCACATGAATTTGCTGGACAACAAGGAAGTCGCAGAGCAACTGAGGAACTGGCTGGTTTGAGATCGAAACGAACCACCAGCAACACCTGACATCAACTCGATGTTGTGTTTACAATAGATGAATATACGGGAGAAAGTCACCATGGAAAAGATTTGGCTTACCAGCTATCAGGCAAATGTGCCCGCTGAAATCGATCTCAATGAATTTCGCTCCATCGGCGACCTGTTTGACAAGAGCGTAAAGAAATATGGGCCGCGCAAGGCCTACATCAACATGGACAAGGCGATCACCTACACGGAACTGGATCGTCTGTCAGCGACGTTCGGGGCCTATTGCCAGTCGGTATTGAAATTGCAAAAAGGCGCCCGCATCGCACTGATGATGCCCAATCTGTTGCAGTACCCGATATGTCTGTACGGCGCCTTGCGTGCGGGCTACACCGTGGTGAACTGCAACCCGCTGTACACCGAACGCGAACTTGAGCACCAGCTCAAGGATTCCGGGGCCGAGGCAATTGTCATCGTTGAAAATTTTGCCCACGTACTGGACAAGGTCATCGCCCGCACGCCGGTCAAGCACGTTTTGGTAACCCAGTTGGGCGACATGCTGGACTTTCCCAAGCGCATGATCGTCAACCTGGTGGTCAAGCATGTCAAGAAGATGGTCCCCGCGTGGAACCTGCCAAATGCAATCGAATTGCGCGATGCGCTGATCGAGGGTGGCCGCCATCCCCTGAAGACGGTCGATATCGGACACGACGATCTTGCCTTCCTGCAGTACACCGGAGGCACCACGGGCGTATCCAAAGGTGCGATGCTGACCCACCGCAACATCATCGCCAATTTGCTTCAGGCCCACGCCTGGATCAAGTCCTCACTGCGCGATGACGAAATCATCGTCACCGCCCTGCCCCTGTATCACATCTTCGCCCTGACCGCGAACTGCCTGACCTTCTTCAAGATCGGCGCCACCAATCTGCTGATCACCAATCCGCGAGATATTCCGGGCTTCATCAAGGAAATCGGCAAGTATCCGTTCTCGACCATCACGGGCGTCAACACGCTGTTCAATGCCATGATCAACAATCCGGAGTTTGCCAAGATCGACTTGAGCAAGCTGCATCTCACGCTCGGCGGCGGCATGGCCGTGCAGCGTGCCGTGGCAGAACGCTGGAAGCAGATCACCGGTGTCACCCTGATCGAAGCCTATGGCCTGACAGAAACCTCGCCCGCCGCCACCATGAATCCGCTCGACATGCCGGAATACAACGGCTGCATCGGCCTGCCCATTTCCTCAACCGAAGTCACGATTCGCGACGATGCCGGCAAGGACCTGCCACTGGGCGAACCGGGTGAGCTGTGCATTCGCGGTCCGCAGGTGATGAAGGGCTACTGGAACCGCCCCGAGGAAACCGCCAAGGTGATCATGGACGATGGCTTTCTGCGCACCGGTGACGTCGCCGTGATGGACAGCAAGGGCTATGTCAAGATTGTCGATCGCAAGAAGGACATGATCCTGGTTTCCGGATTCAACGTGTATCCCAACGAGATTGAGGACGTGCTCGCCATGCATCCTGGCGTGCTGGAGTCTGCCGCCGTCGGGGTTCCGGACGAGAAAACCGGCGAAGCCGTCAAGATTTTCGTGGTCAAGAAAGACCCGAACCTGACCGAAGCCTCGATCATCGAACACTGCCGCAACCAACTCACCGGATACAAGGTGCCGCGCCAGATCGTTTTCCGCACCGAACTGCCGAAGACCAACGTCGGCAAGATCCTGCGTCGCGAACTTCGCGACACCAAGGTCTGAGCCGGCGATCCAGAAGCCATGAGTGAAATTCTGGTTTGCCGCCCGCACGGTACAACGCTCAAACGCGCCCGCAAAGGTGCCGAGAAAATTGCTGAAGAACTGGGTGAGGAGTTCGGGCTCGACCACGAATGGGACGACAATACTCTGCGCTTCCAACGCATGGGAGTCACCGGACATATCGACGTGAGCAAAAAGGAAGTCGAGATTTACGTCAAGCTCGGCTTTCTGCTCATCGCGCTGCGCCCGCGCATCGAGCATGAAATCAACCGCTTCTGCGACGAGCACTTCGGGCCTGCTGCCTAGTTTTACCCTATCGGCGATTAAGCTTCTCGCCGGTCGTCCCTCCTGATGCCTGAAGAATAGCGGTCCCGAGGCCTTGCCTCGAGAATCGACGCACGGGCGAAACTCGCGATGCCGAACCGGCTGCTCACCTTCCGCAACGTGAGCCTGATCTTCGCTTGGCGGCTATTGATAGCTGAGAATAAACTGCTCGAGTACTCTTCGCTTTTCACCGCAACGCGGTTTCTCCCAACAGCTTTCGAATCGCTTGACGCTTTTGCCATCTTGACTGATACGTATCTCGAAAGGTTTGTGCATCAATACCGTATGCACATAGCTGACGAAGGATTCCGCGAAGTCGTCAAAAGGGTTGGTCGCCGCATAGAGTGACGCGAAATTGCTGGCCTCGAGCTGGGAGTACACACGCACCATCTGATCTGCCCCAAGTTTGCCGTCGGCATAGTAGACCACCCGTTTGCGCAGCGGAAATTGATCTTCAATGAAAGTGACGAAGCGGCCCGCCGGCTCGGAGAAATGCCATGACAGCGAAAAGAAAGGGAATTCCGGCGCATTGACTGCTGCGTCATCCAGCCACCAGGGGGGATGAACATTCCGCCCCACCGATAGCACATGGCCGAACTCGTGCAGCAGGATGTACTGGATTGCATTTTTGCGACTGTCATTGTCGGGCGACTCTATCGTCGCCGCCAACGTCATAGTGTCGCTTGCCTGAAACGGCGTGCTCTCTTTCCAGGTCGCCCACGCGTTGGCCTTGCGCTGCGCCAGCAGGTCCAGGTCGAGAATTACATAGGCGGCGACCGGCCGGCCGTTGGCGTCGAGAATCTTGTCGGTAAAACCGGTGCTGCCCAGGCCCTGCACCAGATAGACCCCTGCCAGACGACTATCAAGTGCGCGCTTGATCGGGTTTGGCAACTCGGCAAAGGCCTCTTCAAGATCACGCCGGAAATCGGCGGAGATGAGTGCCGGAGTGGGCCGTTCCCGAAATCCGTTCGCGATATTGTCCAGCCGCACATAGTCGATCAGCTCCGGTTGCGCTTTTCCGAAACGCTGCGCAATCGGCTTGGACAGCGCCGCCTGCCAAAAGTCGATTCGATTGACGACATGCTCACGTTGCGCAGTTTTTGCGCACTGCTTGTCGGTGTCGGCGCAGTTCGCTGCGCGGGCGGGGAATATGAGGAAACAGCAAGCGAATAACAGGCAGCCAGGTATCGATTGGCACATCTTGCGTGCAGCTATCGCCAGTCAACACTGCTTCATTTCGCGTTTCGGGCACGTACGATGGGCGGCACATACTTGACGGAGAATTTCCAGCCATCGCCGGTATCGCTGAGGAGCAAGGTTTTCGAATGCGCTCCTTCTTCGAATATCGGTTCGGAGCCTTTCAATTCGACTGCACCGATGCCCTTGATCACGCAGGCGCCAGGAAGTGTAGTGAACACGGACTCGGCGGCGACCAGCACAAAATGCCCTTCCCTGGATTCAGTACAGGAGACGCCTCGCGGAATCGAGCCGGGGTCGCGCCTCCAGGCATCACGCATTGCTTCGAGTACGGCCCACAGTTCCTCAGTGATAGTGACAGCAAGAACGACTTCACGCGACTTAACATGGCTCATGCGAGTTTCCCTGCCTTTCCTCTCCGATCGCGAAGGACCGATGCCGAAGCGCAAATGCTACTTCGAAAAGTGGAGAAGTCCAACGCAAATTCGGTGTATCTGCGCAGCGCCCGATGGCCATTCCCAGCCTGCGACGTCGGCCCATGGTCAGCACTTTGTACCCTCGGCTGTCTCTTGTCGCCGTCCTACCATCGCCGAGTTTTCGGCGCGTGGCTTTGGCGGCGTCAGATGGACGTCGTCAGTTGCACCAGCCAGTCGGGTGCAGTGTCCAGGATCCAGGCTTCGAACAGCTTATCTCCGCCAGTCAGGATCGCAGCTCCCAGCGCCAGCATCACGCCACCGAGAAGTTGCTTGCCCAACCGGCCGACACTCGACAGCCTGCCACGCATGCGCAACATGGCTTCGCGCGATGCCATGCCCAGCATCATCAACGGCAGGCCGGCGCCCAAACCAAAGATTGCCATGACGATGGCAACCTGCACCAGATTCTCGCCCTGACTCGCCAGAGTCACCGCAGCGCCGAGCGTAGGACCGACACAGGGACTCCATACGATGCCGAGCAATATGCCGAGGGCAAACTGCCCACCAAGCCCGTCAAGTGTCATGCGCGATAGCACTGCCTGACCCGCGCCGGACACACCGGAACTGGCGACAGCGAAACGCTCCTGCAACCGGGCAGACAACAGAACCACGCCAACGCCGAGGAGCAACACGGCGGCAATATTGCGAAACAGTACCTGGTCGAGACCCAGCGCAACACCGACGCTGGCAATGAATACGCCAAGAAGGGTGAATGACAGCATCAGTCCTGCGGCGAGCGCCAGGGGGCCGAAGCGATGCGCCGCCACGGCCGTACCGAGCAGAATGGGCAGTAGCGGCAGTACGCAGGGCGACAGCGTTGATAGTCCGCCGGCGACGAAGGAGAGCCCGTAGGCGCCCAGACCGAAATCCATGCAGCGGCCCTCAGATTGCTTTATGCAATAGCGCGGCGATACCGTCCTCCCGCGTATCGCCGATGGAGCGACCGACTTCCTTGCCACCCTTGAACACGATCAGAGTGCTTTGGGTGCTGGCCCTGAAACGCTTGACGGCATCCTTCTGACTGTCGAAATCCACACGAAAGGCGGTGATGCCCTTGAGTTCGGGCGTCTTCAGCAAACCGGTGACGATCGGTGCCTGAGCCCGGCAGGTCGGACACCAGTCGGCGTGGATCGCCACCAGAATCGGCTTGCCCTGCGTGTTCAGGGCATCGAATCGGCTGGCATCGAAGGCTGCCTCCGCGGCCAGACTGGACCCGGTGGCCAGAAATGGAAGCAGTAGCACAAGGGTACGTATCAGTTTGAGCATGGTCTTCTCCAGAAAAAGTTCGTCAAACCCATGGTCGCGGATCAAGGCGTCTCCTTACACCCACTCTGGGGCCCGTCGGCCGATGCTTGATATACCGCCGATACGCTCGATCTGTTAG
>JAIPCS010000161.1 GCA_021738105.1 Sulfuritalea sp. | reverse complement strand
GCCAGGATCAGCGACAGCACGGTGACATTGAGCCCATGAAAATAGGCGTTTTCGTCGGTCACGTGGTCACCCATCAAGTGGATATAGGGATTCTGTTCGGACGAAAATAGTTCGGCCAGTTCATCCGCGATTTCGCCTGACAACTGAGCCGCCTTTTGCGGGCTGTTGTTGGCCAGACGCATCACGTTCTTCACACTGTCGGCAGTCTTTGTGTACTTGCGTTCGGCATTGCGGATGCGCTCGCGTTCCAGACTCAGATTCTTGATGTGCGCCCTTTTCTGGCGCATTTGTGCTGCCAGTGTCTCCGGGTTGCTGTCGGTAGCTGGAGTAGGGTCCTGCTCAGGCGCTGGCGCCGCCGGCTCTCTATCGCTCTTTTCCGGGAGATACGCGATATCGGTCAATCCCATCGATTTCAGCTCGCTGATCTGCTTTTCGGTCTTGATCTTGAAGTTGCTCAAGAGAAAGGGATGGCCCATCCAGCTGTCGAGTTTGATGTGCAAGCCGATGCATATCTGATCGATAGGGATTCTGTGAGATCCTTTGCTGCTGCTCGTCATTGCCTGGCCTTTCTGCCAAATCGCCGTCTCTCCAGAGAGGGGTACCGTGATGCTTGATTTTAACGCTTGGCAATTCCATCACCGCGACTCGTCCTGTGAGGAACGATCGGGTGCATCCACTAGGCCACGGACCCACTATTCGCTGTCGACGGTGGGCTGACTTTAGCGTTGTATGTACGGCCCTGCCATTGACGGTGAGCCGTATCACCAGCGCCAAGTATTCAGTATAGAAAGAAGACAATGAACGCCCGGCCGGATTTCACACTGAAACTTATCTTCAAGGGATCGGCTAACAGTTCTGGATGACAGATTGACCGGCCCGCGTAACGCGCGGATACTGCTTCATTGCAGGGCCGATGTTGCTGGCCATTCCTGGTTTCGACAGCACAGCGGGTTCCCGCAGGCGAGCCGCTTGACGGTTCGACAGACAACCAGAATGTTTACCGAGGCACAGTGATTTTGTTTTCCAAAAAGTCAAGAAAAATTGCGCTGATATCCGCGAGTGGGGTTCTGGCTGCGCTGGTCGTTGTCTGGCTGGCCTTGCCGGGCATTCTCAAGTCGCAGGCTGAAAAGTACATCGCCGAAAAAACCGGTCATCGACTGACACTTGCTTTGCCCGAGATCGACCTTTGGAACTTGAGCCTGCGACTGGGTCAGGTACGCCTTGACGATCCGCAGGGCAATCTGCTGGTGGCTTTTCGCGAGCTGTTTGTCGACCTCTCGGCGAAAAGCCTGAGTGAGCGCATCCTGATATTTGATGCCATTCAACTCGATGGACTCGATGCCAGCCTGGAGTTGCGCAAAGACGGCGGCATGAACTGGAGCGCGCTGTTTGAAGCCTTGAAGAGTCCCGAGCCGCAGCCCGAATCGACAGGCATGCCACGACTGAATATTCGCCAGTTACGTGTCGCTGCTGCACAGATTGCTTTCGCCGACCAGCGTGTGACGCCAGCCTATGCCACACGTATCGATCCGCTCGATCTTGAATTGAGCGATGTCTCGACCGTGCCGGATGATGCGGGAAAATTCAAGCTGAAAGCCAAGACACTGGCAGGCGCTCAACTGGCGTGGGAAGGTCAAGTGACGCTCAATCCCCTGGCGAGCAACGGTCATCTGGATATCCGCGACATCAATCTCGATCGTCTGGCACCACTACTGCAGGGCCGTCTGCCGATCGCACCGCCTTCGGGTGTCGCGGCTTTTGCTGCCGATTACACGACGCAGCAGACGGGTGGTGCATTGACCCTGGCATTGACTCGAATGGGCGTGTCGGTTGCTTCGCTGCGTGTGCAGCAAATGGCAGGAGACCTGGCGCCGCGGTTTGCTGTTGACACTCTTTCGGTCAAGGATGGAAGTTTCGATTTGGCAAGCGGGAAGTTTGTGCTGGGTGCCATTGAGCTACTGGGCAATCGATTGCAGCAGATGGCGGGAGACACGGCACCGCGGCTTGCTGTTGACCGTCTTTCGGCCAGGGATGGACGTTTCGAATTGGCAAGCGGGCAACTTGAGCTGGGCGCCATTGAGCTGCAAGGCAATCGGATCGAGGCGATGCTGGACAAAAAGAGTCGCTCGCCCGCGCTGAAGCTGGACCAGATATCGGTGGCCGATGTCAAAGTCGATCTAAGGCAACACACTGCAAATCTTGCGTCTGTGGCACTCAAGCGCGGAGACGTCAGCGCGCGACGCGATGCACAGGGCAGGATCGCTTTGCTTGAACTGATCGACAGCTTCGCCAAAGGGCCTGCCAAGTCGAAAACGCAGGCGAGCGCGCCCAAGGAGGAGAATCCCGGTGCGCCATGGCGCTACAACATCGGGCGGGTGACACTCGCCGATTTTGCGGTTGCCTTGCGCGATGAAACCGTAGCGCCGGCAGTCGAGTTCGGCCTCGACAACATTGCCATCGGTGTCGATGGCATCAGCGAGAAATTCAGCACGCCTTTGCCGGTCCGGGCCAGTCTTGATGTGCGCAGCGGCGGCCGGCTGGAACTGAGCGGATCCCTTGTGCCGGAAAAGTTTTCAGCTGATTTGAAAGTCAAACTTTCCAATCTAACGCTTAAACTGGCGCAGCCGTATGTTGCCCACCTTGCGGCACTCGATCTGGTCGGCGGCAAAGCGTCAGCCGCGGGGCGTGTACAACACAACGTGAAAGGCAGCCGCTATCGTGGAAATTTCAGCGTGCACGATCTGCGCCTGAATGAAGCCGGCACAAAGAATGTCTTTCTGGCCTGGAAGTCGCTCACTACGGGTGATCTGGATCTCGACCCGCACCATCTGACTATTACCCAGTTGCAACTCGACGGGCTTGATACCAAGCTGATCATCGACAAGGACAAGACGACCAATCTTCAACGAGTCCTGCGGAAAAAGGGTGCGGCGGCAGATCGCCCGGCAAGCGCAAAGCCGGCAGGTTCGAGCACTCCCAGTCCGGCATCGGCGCCGGAGACGCCTTCGTCCGCAAAAGTTGCAGCCGCCAAATCGGCTACTCCGGATTTCCTGGTCAATATCGATCGTCTGCGCTTTCGTGGCGGCGCGATGGATTTTGCCGATCATTCCCTGGTATTGCCCTTCGCGACACGCATCCATAATTTGCGCGGCTCAATTGTCGGACTGTCGTCCAAGCCCGGCGTTCCCGGGAAGGTGGAACTCGATGGCGCTGTCGACGAGTTCGGCCTGGCGCACGTGGATGGTCAAGTCGACTTCTTCAAGCCCACCGATTTCATGGACCTCAAAGTGGTATTCCGCAATATCGAGATGACGCGCATGACGCCTTACTCGGCCACGTTTGCCGGGCGCAAGATCAATTCGGGAAAAATGTCACTGAATCTGGAATACAAAATAAAGCAGCGTCAGCTGCATGGCGAAAATCAGATCGTGATCGACCGTCTCGAGTTGGGCGAGCGGGTCGAGAGTCCGACCGCGTCGGATTTGCCGCTGGATCTGGCGATTGCCCTCTTGAGCGATTCCGACGGTCGCATCGATCTTGGTGTGCCAATTTCCGGAAGTCTCGATGATCCTCAATTCAGTTATGGTCAGATAGTCTGGAAGGCCATCACCAACGTTCTTTCAAAAATAATTACCGCGCCATTCCGTGCTCTCGGTGCGCTATTTGGCGGTGGTGGAGAGAAGCTGGACAGTATTGGTTTCGAACCCGGTGCATCACAACTGACACCGCCTGAGCGTGAAAAGCTGTTGAGGCTCGCAACGGTGTTGAAGAAGCGCCCGGGATTGGCGCTCGACATACGCGGCACCTGGGCCGAACTTGATCGCGGCGCCTTGCAGGATCAGCGAGTTCGTCGCGATGTCGCGGCGAAAAGCGGGCAGACGGTCGATGAAAAAGCCGACCCCGGTCCGCTATCGACGCACACGCCAAAAGTTCAGGCCGCGTTGGAAGCGCTGTTTGCAGAGAGCTTTGGCGATGCGGAATTGTCTGTTTTGAAAGATGGCTTTCGTCGTGCCAACCCTGGCCAGATGGAAGAAAGCCTCGGCGGACGAATGATGTCGGGTCTTTCCAGTCTGTTGAAAAAGAAGCGCAGTTTGAGCGAGACTGAGATCGCGCAGCTCAAGGGCTCGGATTTCCATGCATTGCTGTTCGAAAAGCTGAAGGTCTATGCACAGGTTAACGATACGGTTTTGCAGGCGCTCGCCACGCGCCGTGCCGAGCATGCTCTGGAAAAGCTGAAGGCCGCCGGGGCGCCTGCTGCACGCGTCCGGCTGGGTGCCGTGGAAAAAAGTGAGGCGACGGGCCGCGAGATTCTGCTCAAAATCGAGATCGGCAAAGCGGATCGTTGACCTGTATCCGGCCAGCGAGGCCATTGCGCGGCGCTTGCCTGTTGATCGTGTTCAGCTTGTGCCGCCTCATCGGACCACCAGGCAGGGCGCGAATTGACGGGGTGGGTTTCGCGCCGCTTCCTGTCGCTCGGTTCAATACGTCTTGTACGGTAGAAACTTGCCGGACAAGTCGACGTTTACGCGGTAGCCGGCACGTTGCCGGTCTGACGATTCTGCCAGGCCGCAGCTCTCATCAACCGTCCCCTTGGGCATGCTGAGGCGGCATGTGCAATGTCGATCGGGTTTCCTGCCGCCGTCTCACCATCGCCGAGTTTTCAGGTGCGGGCAACAGTCGAATTCAAATTGCGTCTTTAGTGGCGCTCTTTTGTTCTGAGGTCGTCAGGGTTGGTGGCGTCCGTCTCTGTCTCTATTCCCCAGTCGCCGTACTGAAGCCAGTCTTCTCCGAGCAGTTCCGCCGGGTGCTGAGTGCGATCCGATCCGTTGCCGCATTCGAGCGAATCTACCGGACAGTATTTGTCGCATCCCCAGCAAATTCTTTCCGGGTGCTTGGGATGGAGTGGAAATTTCTTGGCCATGGATCTATTCGGGAAAGTTCACCATCGTGTCAATCAAGTGGGGTCCGGGCACTGTAGCCGAATATCGATCCGTGCTGTATTGCCGATCAGTCGTCTTGTGAGTCGACTGTTGCAAGGGCCTGGCTCTTCGCCAGTAATTCCTGTGCCGCCTCGAATAACTCGCGCTCTTCGAAACGCACATGCGCACCGAGCAGTTCGGCGAAGCGCAAAAGCGTTTCCGCATCCGGGGTCGCCAGCGACTCGGCGAGACGGCGCAGCTCGCCATGCTCGGCCAGGGTGCGCGCGACCAGGGCGTGTTGGCCGGCCTGCGCCAGGAGGTTGAGGATGCCTTGCTCTTCGACACAGAAGTGCGGATCGAGTTCGCCGCGGAAGGTCTGGTCGACACGTCGTGCCAGTACCGCGACCTCGTTCCTATTCCCCGACTCGGCAGCGCCTCGCGCATCGCGCGACAGTTTCAGCGCTCCGTGGTGTTCGCGAGATAGTTGCTGGAGGTCGGGGTGGCGTTTCATCGTGGCTGCATTGCGCGCTTACCAGTATTTCTCGAAAGCCATCTGGCCCGGTACGCCGCGGCGATTGGTGGCGAAGCCTCGTGCGCCAAGGAATTGCCGAAGCTCGCGCGCCATTTCGGGGTTGCCGCAGACCATCAGGCGCGAAGTGGCAACATCGAGCGCCGTGTTCGCCGCCGCTTCCAGGCGACCGTCGGCAAGCAGGAGCGGAATGCGTTCTTCCAGTGGAGTTGCACCGGGCTCACGGGTGACAACCGGCAAATAGGTGAGCGTGGCTTTCGCATCGGCGAACAATTCGCTTTTTGGAATTTCGGCAATTTCTTTGCGCCAGGCCAGTTCGGTCGAATGACGCACGCTGTGCGCCACAATCAGGCGCTCGTAGTTCTGCCATACCGCCGGATCGCGCAGCATCGACATAAACGGGCCCAGTCCGGTACCGCTGGCCAGCAGCCACAGATCCTTGCCCGGCGCCAACTGATCGACAGTGAGAAAGCCGTAGCTGGCCTTATCGACGCGAATCGCATCGCCTTCGCGCAGTTGCTTGAGCGGTTCCGAAAAGGCACCGCCGGGAACCAGCACGGCGATGAATTCAAGGAACTCGTCATAAGTCGCTGAAGCCAGAGAGAAGGGGCGCCAGACCAGGTCGCCTTCGGCGCCAAGCGCGAGGCGCGTGTAATGCCCCGGCGTGAAGCGGAAGCCACGATAGCGCGTGGTGCGAAACGATAGCAGCGTCGACGTCCAGTAGCGTATCGACAGTACGCGCTCATTCGTCCATTTCTCGGCGTTGTTGGCGCCACTGCGCAGGATGTTCAAGCCGGGTGCTTCGATGGCGCCCATCACGTAACTCCTTGGTTAGCGGATTCGCGCTTGCCACGCAAGACGCTGCCGATCAGCGTGAGAATGAACAGCAGCAGAGCGACGGCATTGATCAGTCCGCCTTCCCGACGCAATGCGAATTGGTTGTCGAGGCCACCGACAACGCGCAGCGCGAGTGATGCGTGAAGCACCAACAGCGGCAGGTAGAAGACCGGATGATAGGGAATGCTTACCCGCATCACGGCTGGAAAGATGATCGCGGCGTGACCGAAGATCATTGAAAACACAAAGCCGAGCGCGACGGCATGCAAAGTCGCGTCACGCCACGGATGGCCGGGCGAAAATCCACCCGCGATACCGAGCAACCCGGCCACGACCAGCCAGACATAGCCGCTGAGCAAGCACAGGGCGATAAAGCGGGGCAGTCCTTGCTGTCGTGCATTGCGCCGGGCAATGTCATAGCGCAGCAGCCAGACCGCCAGCGCCAACACGGCGGCTGAAAATAGCGTGAGCCCGGCATCCTGCTGCCAGAAACTCGTCATCGCGCCGGTCAGAATTCCGCCGACAATGATGAAGAACACACGCTGCGCCGCAATCGGGGTCGGCAGAAAACGGGTCAACTCCAGTCGCTCGCCGGCAATGGTCAGCACCAGAAAGGCCAGCCACCAGGGTACGGCCGCATTTAGCGAAACACCGGTCCAGGCAAGGTTGCCGACCAGCCAGCATAGCGCACCCAAGGCAAGAATCACGGTGAATGGCGCCACCAGCCGACGCAGTACTTGAGCACTGGCAGCCAGTAATACTGTGGCTGACAGGATGGACAGAATCTGAGTCGCGACGAGCGGTGCGCCGGCAAGCAAGGCGATGCCGCCGACCCCCGCTGCCGCCGGCGCCAGATAGGCCCAACCGCGCCCGAGCGCCACGGCCCGTTCCAGACTGATCACCGTGCCGAGAAACGCCGTGATCATCAGCGCCCCGTGCCAGCTCGCCGCCCCGCTTGCGATTGCTGGCACGCTCCAGTCCAGACGGGCAAGACCTGCCAGCACGCCACCGAGCAGGGAGAGCATGCCCAGTACCAGCATGGGCAGGCGCGCGGCGGGACGCAGATCACTCATGGCACATGACTCAGTGAGCGCAGCCGCAGCCGTCGGTCGGTGCAACCGGCGCCGCGCCTGTCGGTTTGCCGATCTTTACTTGCCATACCTCGGGGCCGGATTCGAGGTAGTCCCAGGTGAACTCGCCTTTCGATTCAGCCTGAAACTGGTAGAAGAGCGGTTTCGGGTCGTGGTCATTCACCAGCAGCAATGCCTCGCCTGCGGCGAGCGCGTCGAAGCTGCTGAAGATCAGCGGGTGACGTTCGCGCGGGATCATGTTGCGGACATCGACGGT
>JAIPCS010000160.1 GCA_021738105.1 Sulfuritalea sp. | reverse complement strand
GAATGCGCACAAGCCATCGAGCATTTCGCGGAGCCCGGTTTTGTCGCACAGGCGGGAGACTTCGAAGAGGTTGCTAGAAAGCTTTCCGCACTGGGCTTTTTCGCCGCGCAATTGCAGGGTGGTAGCGCCGACATTGATGCCATTCTTGAGCCACCCGCCGCGCCAAAGCCGGTCATTGAACCGGATCAAGAAGCTGAGACCGTCGAAACGATCATAGAGACAGAATTGCCCGCGCCTGTCCCGACGACAACAAAGGAGAGTGCCGAAGAGGCCGTTGTCGCTGACGAAGCGACCCTCGCGCTCGAGCCGGAGGATCTGGCTGAAGACTCGCTCCCTCAGTTTGAAGTTGAAGGCTTCGAGACCCCGACAGAGTCTGAAGCCGCCTCGTCGCCCAAGCCCATCGAAACACCTGCGCCGTCGGCTGAAGCCTCGCGACTGGTAGAGGCCAGCCAGGAAGATCTGGATGCAGAGCTCCTGTCGATATTTCTTGAAGAAGCCAACGAAGTACTCGCGACCATCAACGAAACGCTTCCGCTGGTTCACGCCACACCGGGAGATCAGGCTTCGCTCGTCACTCTGCGCCGCAGTTTTCACACACTGAAGGGCAGCGGTCGCATGGTAGGCCTCACCCACCTTGGGGAAGCAGCTTGGGCGGTGGAACAAGTCATGAATGGCTGGCTGCACGAGGTACGCGCCGCGACACCCGAACTGCTGGAAATGCTCGACCTGGCTGCCGGTGTTTTCCTGGCTTGGGTAAAACAACTCGAAACGGGCGGTAGCAGCCAGTTTGATGACTTGGAACTGGCCCGGCTGTGCCGCCAATTGGGTGGCGCCGAGGACGCCGAGGCTGATGTCGCCGTGGTACCAGCGCCGACTTTTGAAGTACCGACGCTCGAAACGCCGGAACCCGAAACACCAACTCTCGAAGCGCCAGCTCTCGAAATACCGGAACCTGAAGCGCTGACATCCGAGGCGCCAACGACAGACGCTCCAGTAGCGGACGCACCGGTCTCTGAAGAGCCCGCGCCCGAAGAGCCGGTGCCCGAGGCCGAAGAGGAGATTCAGGAAGACGCCGTTGCGAGCGTGTCGCCGTCCGCTGAGGTCGTTTCCTTTCCCGCACCGCCATCGATTCGCGTCGGTGAGGTCGAGGTCCCGCCCTCAATTTACAATCTGTATCTGGAAGAAACGCGCGAGCATATTGCAACCCTGCAAGCCAATCTCGGTCTCGAGGAGGTGCCTGGCAACGACGTCATTCGCGCCGCGCATACGACAGCGAGCATTTCCGCAGCGGCCGGCTTCGCGCCGATTTCCGGCCTGGCCCGTGCCCTGGAAGACGTGCTGGTGCGTTATTCCTTGTTGGATGCCTGTCCGACCGATGACCAGCGCTTTGTCTTCGCCCGCTGCGCGGGTGCCCTCGAAGGAATGCTCGGCGCCATTGCCGAGCGGCGCATGCCCCAGGATGAGGCCGAACTCACCGCTGAACTCAATGCGATGAAACCGGCCGAGATCATCGAGACGTCGCCCGAATCGTTCGACGACGAACCGGTTGTCCAGGAATCAGCAAAAGCCAGTCCGGAGCAGAAGGACGAAGAAACAGCCGAAGCCGCATCCGACGAGGAAATCGAGGCCGCGAAGAGTTCCGATGTGCCCGAAATCAACATCAATGTCACGGATCGACGCACGGCCCGCATTGAAGACGAGATCGATCTCCAGATTTTGCCTTTGTTCCTCGAGGAAAGCGTCGATTTGATGCGCGAGGTGGGCTCGGCACTGCGCGAATGGCGTGCTGACCCAGGCAATACAGATATCCCCCGCACGCTTCAACGAGCGCTGCATACACTCAAGGGCAGTGCGCGGATGGCGGGTGCGATGGGCTGCGGCGAGTTGCTGCACTCGATGGAAGACCGTATCGATCAAGCTACGTCGATGAATCTGGTACAGCCCAAGACCTTTGACGGGCTTGAGATTTCCTACGATCGCGCGGCAATGCTGATCGAAAACTTGCGCAATCCGCCCGCGCGCCAGGATCCGGCCGACGCCAGGCCGCTTGAGGTTCCTGTGGCATCCGTCGTTTCGGACGCTGTTGCTGAAACAGGGCATGAGCGCGAACAACAAGTGTCCGCCGCCGCAAACACCGCAGCCAAGTCCATTGCTCTCGCACAGAAAGCCCAGTTGCGTGTCCGCGCCGACCTGGTTGACCAATTGGTGAATGAGGCCGGCGAAGTCGCCATTGCCCGCGGACGGATCGAGGGCGAACTGCTGACCCTGAAAATCTCACTGCTCGACCTGACGGAAAACGTGATTCGCCTGCGCAAGCAATTGCGTGAAGTCGAGATTCAGGCCGAGTCACAAATGCAATCGCAGCAGGCACTTGCAAGTGAGAGGGCACAGGAGTTCGACCCGCTCGAATTCGACCGTTTTACCCGTTTTCAGGAAGTTTCACGGATGATGGCGGAGAGCGTCAACGACGTTGCCACAGTGCAACAGACGCTGATGCGCAGCCTGGACCTCGCCAACGCTGCAGTAGCCGCTCAGGCTCGGCTGAACCGCGAACTGTCGCAGCGTCTGATGGGCGTGCGCATGGTCCCGTTTGAAAGCCTGGCCGAACGACTGCATCGCGTTGTGCGTCAGGCAGCCAAGGACTCCGGCAAACGATGCAACCTCGACATCCGTCACGGCCAAACCGAACTCGACCGCTCGGTACTCGACAAGATGGCCGGTCCGCTCGAACATATGTTGCGAAACAGCGTTGCCCACGGACTCGAAAGCACAACGGCACGAGTAGCCGCCGGCAAAGAGGCGATCGGCCAGATCACGGTATCGCTGGCACAGGAAGGCAATGAAATCGTGATCATCATCAACGATGATGGTGCCGGGCTCGACTTCGACCGCATCCGCCAGCGCGGCCTGGAACGTGGGCTGATCAATGCCAACGAGAACACCGATGAAGCGACGCTGTCACGACTGATTTTGCAACCCGGATTCTCTACCGCTGAAGTCGTTACGGCTCTTGCCGGACGCGGCGTCGGTATGGATGTGGTGGAAAGCGAGGCTGCCAGCCTGGGCGGCCGGGTTGAAATCAAGTCGATCACCGGCAGCGGAACCACGTTCCGAATCTACTTGCCACTTACGCTGTCGGTCACCCAGGCGGTGCTGGTGACTTACGGGAATCGAAGCTACGCCATACCTTCCTCGATGATCGAGCAGGCCACCGAGCAAAAACCGGAAGCCGCCGCAAGCTTGCGCAGCGCCGGCAGCACCGAATGGTTGGGGCATGCCTATCCTTACCGGTATCTTGGAACCCTGCTGGGCGACAACGATACGTTGCCGCCACCTGCCCGACGACACTGGATACTGCTGATCAAGGGCGGGACAGAGCGGGTAGCGCTGGAAGTCGATAGTCTGAGCCGCAATCAGGAAATCGTGGTCAAAGCCGTGGGACCGCAATTGGCCCGCGTACGCGGACTTTCCGGCGCCACCGTTCTCGGCAACGGTGAGGTGGCGCTGATTATCAACCCTGTCGCACTGGCATCCCGCGCAACGGATCGCGCCAGCACACCGGCTTCGGAAGCGGCCGCACCCATCGAAGTCAAGGCCGCTGCCGCCTCGGTCATGGTGGTCGATGACTCGCTCACGGTAAGAAAAATCGGTGGCCGCCTGCTGGCACGGCACGGATATCACGTGCTCACAGCCAAAGATGGTGTGGATGCGCTGGAACAGCTCAGCGACGAGATTCCGGACGTCATGCTGCTCGACATCGAAATGCCGCGCATGGATGGCTTCGATCTGGCCCGGAATATCCGTGGCGACGAGCGTCTGAAACACATTCCGATCATCATGATCACTTCGCGCACGGCGGACAAGCACCGTCAACACGCTGCGGAAATCGGGGTCGACCACTACTTGGGCAAACCCTACGACGAAGATGAGTTGCTGACATGCATCCGCGAATGCATCGGCAAAAAATAGCCGGGCAACTACTGCACTACCATAGCCTGGCCTGAAGAATTCATGGCCCCATCGACGGCCGGGCAGAAGGAACCACTCATGAACTCACACGCATCAACGCGCCCTTTCAAGGTCCTTGGCATTCAGCAGATCGCCATCGGTGGCGCTTCCAAGGAGCGCCTGAAAAAACTCTGGGGCGACATGCTCGGGCTGACCGTGACGGGCAATTACGTCAGCGTCCGCGAAAACGTTGACGAGGACATCATGTCCATGGGCAGCGGTCCTTTCAAGGTTGAAGTCGACCTGATGCAACCGCTTGATTCGGCCAAAAAACCTGCAGTTCACGAACCACCGTTAAATCATGTGGGACTCTGGATAGATGACCTGCCGGTCGCCGTGGCGTGGCTCACGGCGCAAGGTGTGCGCTTCGCCCCCGGAGGCATCCGCAAGGGCGCCTCCGGTCATGACATTACCTTTCTTCACCCCAAGTCCAACGAGCAGTTTCCGATTGCCGGAGAGGGTGTGCTGATCGAACTGGTGCAAGCGCCGCCCGAAGTGATCGAAGCCTACGCGCAACTCTCCTAGCCGGCGAACACCCGATAACATCCTCCACCGGACTCCTTCGCTGCGTGCTTGGCCTGATCCGCGCGACGCAGCAGCTCGGGAAGTGACAGTTCGCCCCCGGTAAACTTTGCCAGACCGATACTGACGCTGACTTCCAGCAACATCCCGAGCACTCGTATCGGTACCGCCAGATTATCGACAAGCTTCTCGGCGACGCGCTCTGCATCCGAACTGCTGCCAAGCGTGGTGAGGACAATGCCAAACTCCGCATCCTCCAGCCGAGCCACGGTATCGACCTCTCGCACGGCGGCACGAAACCTCTCCGACATGTTCACCAACATTTCTTCACCAATCGCCGACCCATAACGATCGCTCATCGTGCTGAAGTCGTCTATTTGAATCAGCAACACGGCAATCTGTCCATGGCCACGCCGCACTTGTTGCATTGATTGCTGCAATCGAGCGTCGAACAACAGGCGGTTGGCCAACCCGGTCAGCGAATCGGTATGTGCCAGAGCCTGCAGTTCGCGCTTATGCACCCGCAATTGTGCGTTGGCCTTCTCCAGTTCTTCGGTGCGTTCGACAACCCGCCGCTCAAGACGCGATGTCGATATCTTCAATTCCCCAACCAGCTTCTGCTCACTTACCAGCGCTTCGCTTTGAGCCGCGTCAGCTTCGCGTTGCAGACCCTTGGTGCGATCTGCCAGGGCAAACGACAAGAGCAGAATTTCGAGGACGGTACCCATCTGAATGGCATACGCACCAAAACTTGTGCTTGGCAAAACATTCATGTTGCCCAAACCAAAAATCACAACGCCCAAAAGCAGCAGTGCCCATGCCAGGACAAAACTGACCGCACCTGGCGCATCGGTCCTCCAGCTCCGGATGCCTGCCAGCACCGCCAATAGCGAAAAGCTGATGCCTGTGAATGTGGTCAGTATGGCGACCAGGCGATAGGGTGCCGCCAGGGAAATCACAATGCATAAGGCGAACAGCACCGCCAGACCAATCACGGCACCATCCACGCGCGGCATACGGCGTCGTGTATCGAGAAAATCTCGGGTCATCAATGCACCAAACAGTCCCGCAGCGGCAAACCCGATCACAAAAGTCAGATTGCCCCAGGCCGGCCAATTCGGCCATAAAAACTCGTTGCCCTGTCCGCTCAGGGAAAGCTGGCCCACCGTCATGCCGAGGACAAATGCAACATAGGTCAGATAGGTGTGATCGCGCAGCGAGATCCATTGCAGCAGGTTGTAGAGCGCCAGTGCCAGAAGCATGCCGAGAAACACGGAATGCACGACATAGCCGGCCTGCGCGTTTCGCCAGAAGGCCTCTGCTTGCCATAGTCGCAAGGGAATCGTCAAGGTGCCCTCGGACTCGATGCGCAACCAGACGGTGCCGGACTTCGCGCCTTCCAGACGCAACGGAAATACAAAGTGGCGATGGGGCACCGGCCGTGAAGCAAATGGAAGTCGGTCACCGGCGCTCAGATGTTCTCCGCTCGGGCCGAAATAGTCGACGCGATCCAGGGTGGGGAAGGCGATTTCCAGCAGCATGTCCTGCGGTGTCGGCTCGGCCTCCACCGTAAACCGTAGCCACCATGCAGAGGCCGAGTAACCAAAATTGATAGCCGCATCGCCCTGCAAACTCAAATTCCTGAATTCGGCGCTGCGGCTCTTGACTTCGTCCAGCGACCAACGGCCGCTGCTGTCCTCCAGAACTCCGACTTGAGAGCTGAGCGCCATCGACGCCATGCCTGGCGCCAGACGAACTGCCGCGACGCTCGTACCAACACAGCATGACCAGCAGCACAGGAGAATCAGAAAACGAAGCATGGCAAGTTTTAGCAAACGCTATTGCTCACGGCGCCTGATGCGATGTCGTCAGCAAAACACGAAAACGCGTCGCGTTTTTTCGGGATAGTCAGCAAATTCTATCCGATAGATTACGCGTCCCGGCATCCGCACATGGAAACCCGAACGGGCATGGGGCGCCATCTGGTTAGAATCGCTGCATTCCAAATTACAAGGTCGACCCGATGCTCTTCAGTGCCTACTCCAATACCGATCTCACCCTGCCCAATCGAATCGTGATGGCACCGATGACACGCTGCCGTGCCGATCACCGTGATGCGGTTCCCAACGATCTGATCGTCGAGCATTACCGCCAGCGCGCAAGTGCCGGCCTGATTATTTCGGAAGGCGTGCCAGTGTCGGATCGCGCCCGAGGCTATCTCAATACGCCCGCCCTGTGGAATGATGCACAGGCGGCCGGCTGGAAGCAGGTCACCAGCGCCGTGCATGCGGCTGGCGGCACGATGTTCGCCCAAATCTGGCATTGCGGCCGTGTCGCGCATGCCGCACTGCACGCCGATGGCAGCGCCCCGGCCGGCGCCTCCATCAAGCCCGCGGCTACCCAAACCATGGTTCCCGACGCCAACGGCAGGCCAGTGCCGACCGATTGCAGCCAGCCCGAAGCCCTGAGCATTCAGGAGATCCGGGGCGTTGTTGCGGAATTTGCCCATTCCGCCAAACTGGCCATGCAGGCCGGATTTGATGGCGTCGAAATTCATGGCGCTAACGGTTACCTGCTCGACCAGTTCCGCTGCCCGGTGGTGAACAACCGCAACGACGCCTACGGCGGCTCACTCGCCAATCGCTACCGCCTGCTGCTGGAAGTCGTGGATGCCGTTGCCGCGGAGGTCGGGCCGCAGCGCATCAGCGTCAGGCAGTCCCCTTATGGCCAGGGGAACGGTATGGTCGCCGACCCTGAACCAATGAAAACCTATCCCTGGCTGGCGCGTGAATTAAATCAGCGCGACATCGGTTTTCTGCACATCTACTGCCAGACCGTGGACTGGATTCATGACGCCAGCCACTCGATGATGCCGGCGCTGCGCGACAACTTTCATGGCGGCATCATCGCCTGCGGTGGCTTCAAAAAAGTGGCGGCGTGTGAGACGATTCTCGAGCGCGGCCACGCCGACCTGATTGCCATCGGCAAGCCTTTCATCTCCAACCCCGATCTGGTCGAGCGACTCCGCCACGACGCAGTACTCAGCAAGTGGGACACGTCGACGTTCTATGCTGGTGGCGAAAAAGGTTACACCGACTACGCAACGCTGTAGCACCTGCCAAAGAAACACAATAAAAGTCGGCGCTGGTGACACGGCTTCGCCGTATCG
>JAIPCS010000159.1 GCA_021738105.1 Sulfuritalea sp. | reverse complement strand
TCCCGATTACGCGCTTGAGTTCGACGAGACACCCGAGCAGATTGCCGAAACCATCTGGCGTCCGGTGCGTACTTTCCTCGAGCACAAGGACTACACCACGGCGATTGACATCAACCCGAACTACATCACGCCGAAGATGCTGCAGATGCGCTTGCAGAAGATCATGGACGAGTACGTTGCCGGCGTTGCGACTTACTACAACACCAACGACAAGATGCTGGCGGTTGCCGAAGAAAAGCTCGAGATGCTCAAGGAAGATTCACTCAAGTTGCGCGCCAAGGACCTGCACGAACTGCTGCGCGCCTGGGAAAACTACCATCGCATCCTGACCGCCGAAGCTCACATGAAGCACATCCAGTTCCGTGAAGAAAGCCGTTACCCCGGTTTCTACTATCGCACCGACAAGAACTTCGTCGATGAAGAGAACTGGCATTGTTTTGTGAACTCGATCTACGACAAGCATTCCAAGAAGTGGACCTGCTTCAAGCGCAAGCATGTTGATCTGGTCGACAAGTCGAAACTGTTCAAGGCTGCAGCGCCGCACTAATAGCCCTGACAGCGGTAACATGGCAGGCCGGAAGCCGCGAGGCTCCCGGCCTGTTTTATTATGTCCGCGACGTCCCGTCGCGGACGATATCCCCTGGCAGGATTCCAGGGGTTGTCAGCTTTGGCAATTGAAAGGTCTTTCATGTCCCAGCCCAATATCCCGTTTCCGCAAAGCCCCGTCCTTCCTACCATGGTGGACGAGAAGTACGTCATCCAGTTCTCGTGCCACAAGGGCATCAGCTGCTGGAATGCGTGCTGTTCGAACATCGATATTTCACTGACGCCGTATGACGTACTGCGGATGAAAACTCATTTGGGGATCACGTCGACCGAGTTTCTCAAGGAATACACGCTGCCTTATGAAATGGACAAGGACAGTATTGCCGGCATCAAGTTGCGTGCCGTGGAAAACGGTTCCGCCTGCCGATTCATGAAGCCGGAGGGTTGCGGTATTTATGAAGACCGGCCGACTGCCTGCCGCTATTACCCGGTGGCGCTGCTTTCCATGCGCAAGCAGGACGAATATGTCGATCGCGACTCCTACGCCATCGTCAAGGAAGATCACTGCAAGGGCCACGAGGTCGATCGCCGTATCACCATCGCCGACTATCGTGAAGAACAGGGTCTGCCGCAGTACGACGAACTCGCGCGTGGCTGGCGCCAGCTGGTATTGAAGAAGAAGTCTTCCGGGGCGACCATAGGCAAGCCGACACTGCGTAGCCGACAGCTATTCTTCATGGCCTGCTACGACATCGACCGTTTCCGTGAATTTGTCAGCGCCGACTCCTTTGGCAAACTGTTCGAATTGCCTCCGGAGGAGAAAAATGCCCTGCTGGCTGACGATGTGGCTTTGTTGCAGTTTGCCTTCCGCTTTCTGCGTCAGGTGCTGTTCGGCGAAGAGAGCATTTCCCTCAATACCGAGGCGGCCCAGGAGCGACTGGTGAAGGTGCAGGAAAAGCGCCTGATCGAGGAGCGCGAGGCCGCCAAGAAGCGTGCGCTGGAGGCAGAATCGGATATGGTGGAGGATGACGAGTAGGCCGCGAGCCTGATTGTCGAGCCCGTTTCTAATGAGGATCCCCGGGCTGACGATAGACAAAATCGACCGTAAGCTTTCTTTACACTTCCGCAACTCAAGTGTCACAAGGCGAATTTCTGAAGCAAAATAGGGACCTTCGACAGAAATTACCGGACTGTCCTGATGCAAGGGATTCAAAAAGTTAATGTCGCTTCTGGAATCTACTGGGTAGACATCCCCGAGGCAGGCCTGCATATCCTCTGCGGTTGTCCGGCAGATGCGGTAAAGCACTTGGCCAAACGCGGGCTAATCGTGCCCCATGAAGTCAATGGAGTAGCCTGCGAAACAGGACCCAATGCGGTCCTGCTATCGGATCACTCGCTGCAGAACGGAGAATTTGCCAATCTCGCCGAGTTTCCGGTTTTGCAGATGCTTTACAAGCAGGGTTTGATCATTCCCGGGCATCCCAACAATACCGGACGAAAGCCGATGCTGATCGGATCGACAGAACAGGTCGATTCGCAGATGCGCTACATTTATCGCGGAAACTACGGACTGGTATCGCGCGAGGAGATCATTGAGGCCGGTGCCTCGCCGGAACAGGCAAAGGCGATGATGCGCCTGAAGCTCCGCTTTGCGTTTGGTCGAATTCGACCGACCGGAGATTTTCTCGATACCCGATATCTTGGCGAAAACGTGCTGGAACTGGCGGAGGGTGTGGGCATCCGCCGGCTGCAACCCAACGTGTTCGAGTTCAGTTTTCGTGGTGAAACCGTCACCGTAGACATCAATTTGCCGCCGGGCGAAAGTTATCAATGTGCCTACACGCTGGGCTACCACCGATTCAAGCCGGAATATTTTTCCGTGATTCATTCGGGCGAAGGGGATGGCTGGGATGTCAATCGTCCCTGCATGTCGAGCATTCTCATTCATCAAGGGCGCGTCTTCCTGATTGACGCCGGGCCGCGACTTGCTGACACCATGACGGCGCTGGGCATCAGTATTGACCAGGTCGATGGCATTTTTCACACCCATGCACATGATGATCACTTTGCTGGCTTGACGGCGCTGATGCGTGCCGGTCGGCGCATTCGCTACTTCGCGACATCGCTGGTACGGGTTTCGACTGCGAAAAAACTGGCAGCACTGCTGGGTGTCGAGGAAGAGCGCTTCGAGGACTATTTCGACGTTTGTGATCTGGTCGAGGAATCCTGGAACGACGTCGAGGGACTGGAAGTGATGCCCGTATCCTCGCCGCATCCGGTCGAAGCCAATGTCCTTGTGTTTCGTACCCTGTGGGGCAATGGCTATCGTAGCTACGCCCATTTTGCCGACATTGTGTCGCTAGACGTGCTGAATGGCATGGTTACCGAAGACGCTGAGGCGCCGGGTTTGGATCGTGAGGCGTATGAGCGCTTCCGCAACGCCTATATGGTGGCTGCCGATTTGAAAAAGATCGATATCGGCGGCGGCATGATTCATGGTGAAGCCAGGGACTTCCGAGTTGATCCATCCACTCAACTCCTGCTCGCCCATCGGGCCAGCGCCTTGACGCCGGAAGAAAAGGAAATCGGGTCCAGCGCCGTATTTGGCAGTTCCAATGTGCTGATTGCGGGCCAATCAGACGGACTGCGCCACATCGCGTTCGATTATCTGCAGGCACATTTGCCCGGCGTGCCGTTGCACGATATGCGCATGCTGCTCAATCACCCCATGGTGGAGATCAACCCCGGGTCCATCCTGCTTAAGGAGGGAGGGACTCCGCAGGAAGTGTTTCTGCTGGTTAGCGGACTGGTGGAAAAGATTCGTACCCGCGACCATCTTTACGGCAGCCTTTCGGTGGGATCACTGATCGGTGGCAGCGCCATGCTGGAAAATCGACCATCCCAGCATACCTATCGGGCGGCGTCCTTTGTACACATGTTGCGTTTGCCGGCAGATCTCTTTGCGGCCGTGGTACAGCGTAACGGTTTGCTTGACCGGATGCGACGCGCCGTTGATTTGAGCACCTTTCTCAATATGACGAATCTGTTCGGCGATGGACTTCAGGTCGCCGTGCTCGGTGCCATCGTCGATGCCGCAAAAGAGAAGCGCTTTCAGCCAGGCGAATCAGTGGCCGGCCAGGATCTTTCTGTGTTCAATATCATTCGCTCGGGTCGGATCGAGCGCCTGGTTGGGCGCAAGGTAGTCGATGTTCTCGAGGCGCGCGACTATTTTGGTGAAGAGGCCGCCGTGTTCAAGACACCATGCCTGTTTCGCGTTCAGGCGACGGAGGACACTACCGTGGTACAGATTCCAGGGGAGGTACTGCGAGATGTGCCGATTCTGCGCTGGAAACTGTTCGAAAACTTTCAGCAGAGGGCGGCCCGTTTCGCCCATGGCTTCGATCCGGCGACAGGAATAGTCTGGCGCCATGAGTTATCCATCAACGTGGCTCGTATGGATTTGCATCACAAGCGCCTGATCGAAATCGCCAACGTGATCGCCGAAAACCTGTATCAGGATGCCGATCGACAAGTGCTGACTTCAACCTTTGAAGCACTGATCGATTACGCTCGATATCACTGCGCCGCAGAGGAAACCTTGATGGCGCTTTACGATTATCCCGAAGCGGCCGGTCATAGTTCAGGGCATGGGTATCTGATCAATCAGATAGTCGACTATTCGAACCGGGTGCAAGGCGGGGAAGTGCCCGAGAAAGCAGATTTTCTGAGCTTCTTTGAGTCGTGGCTGGGGGAGCACATCAGAGATCAGGATTTGGAATACGGTCGATTCCTCAACGCCAGAGGAGTGTATTGAGCGTCAATACTCCAAGGTCTGGCGACGTTGAACTACGCTCGTTTGATTTTTCCGGCGGACACCGTTCGTATTCGTTTCGCCGCGATCGCCGAGGATTTCAGGGACGCTCTGGGCTATTGCCGATCAAGGATGCTTCGAGTACGTCAGCAAGGCTATTGATCCCCGCTTCGATCTGCTTTCTGTCAAAGGGTGCAAATCCAAGCACCAGGCCGCTCGGCGCCGACCTGTCGATCGCATAGACCGACAGCGGGCGGGTCTCGATGCCGGCTGCCACTGCCGCTTTCGCGATACGTTTGTCATCCGTACCGAATGGCAGAAGAGCAGCCGCGTCGAGGCCGGTGGTAATCGGCAAGATCGTGAGCAGCCCATCAAGCTGACGCCTGGCAGTTTCTTCCAATGCGGCTGCCCGTTCTCCATAGAGCATGCGCATGCTGCGAATGTGGCGACCAAAGTGTCCTTCGGCGATGAATTCATGCAGGACGGCCTGCGGTAAAAGGGACATGTGGCGCGCCGTGAGCGAGAGTGCGGAGGCGAAGTACCCATATAGCCATTCCGGCACCACGACATAGGCCAGACGCAAGGACGGAAACATGACTTTACTGAACGAGCCTGCGTAGATGACCCGCTCCTGCGTATCGAAACTCTTTAGCGCTGCCAGCGGGTTGCCCGAATAGCGGAACTCGCTGTCGTAGTCATCCTCGATCACGCAGGCGTCGGCGCTTTTTGCCCAACCCAGCAAGGCCAGGCGGCGATCCAGGGCCAGCGGCATGCCCAGCGGAGTCTGACGCCCTGCGGTGACATAGGCCAGTCTGGCATGCGGCGCGCGACTGATGCCGGCATCAATGTCCATGCCATGGGTATCGACGGGAACACCCACGACGCTTGCACCGTTTGCCGCAAATATTTGGCGGGCACCGACATAGCCCGGATCTTCCACCCAGACTTCATCACCAGGATCGAGCAGCAGACGGGCGCACAGATCGAGTGCTTGCTGAACACTGCCGACGATCAGAATCTGTTCGGCGCGGCAATTGATACGCATCGAATAGCGCAAATGTTCGGCGATGGCTTGGCGTAGCGGCTGGTAGCCACGCGCATCGCCATCGGCCAGCATGACCCGCTGCGACAAACGTGAGCGGCGGGCAGCGATGCGATTCCACAAGGCGAACGGAAAAGCGGCCAAATCCGGTTGGTTGGGTCGAAACGGTCGCGTTGCCTGTGGCCGGCCTCCGATCGCGAACGGGCTGCTGGCCAGCAAGCCTCCACGCTGCGACAAGCGGCCGAGTGATGCCGGCATTGGCGCGGCAGCACTACTTTTGGGATTGCGCATCATCGGCAACTGAGTCGGCACAAAAGTACCCTTACCGATTGCGCCGACCAGAAAGCCTTCGGCAACCAGTTGCTCGAAAACGGCCAGCACTGTTCCCCGGGACACGCCCAGCCGACGTGCCAAATCCCGACTGGGTGGCAGACGCGCGCCCGGTGACATCCGTCCGTCAAGGATGGCCGTGCGAATCTCTGAATACAGCCAGCTTTGGCGCGAGACACCTGGCAAGCGCGGGCCCAGCCCCAGTTCCTTGTCTTCAGCGCGGCGAATGTGAGCTCCTCCTGAATTGGCTCAATCAATATCATGAAAATGGCACTACTGAACAGGCCAAACAATGGGCACTATACGCCGACTGAAAACAACCAAGGAAAAGTCATGCAAGAGAAATCGCGTCAAGAACAGAAGGCGCTGATCATGCGTCATCTTGAAGCTGAAAATGCACATCGGATGGATGACACGCTGGCCACCCTCCACCCGGAATGCGTTTTCGAAGACATGGCCTTGGGCCGGAAGTTTTTCGGTCATGCCGGTGCCGCGGAGTATTACCGGATGTGGTGGGAGGGCCTGAGCATCGTCGTCACACCGGAGAGCCATGATCGAAGAATGTGGACCGAGGATGGCCTCTATGTGGCTGAAACCCGCTTTACCGGCGTCCACGTTGGTCCTTTTATGGGCCTGGCTCCGACCGGTCGCGCTATCGAATTTCGTTTTGCGGTGTTCGTGCCTTTCCGCGACGGTTTGATGGCCGGCGAGCGCTTCTACTACGATCTTGACGGGTTGCTGCGGCAGTTGGGTGCTAAGCGCCCAGCGCTGGCGGCTTGATCATGAAGGAGACAACGATGCCGGCGCGATTCGATCTGCGCAATGCCAGTCCGGGCGGGTATGCGGCCATGCTGGGTCTCAATGCCCAGGTGCACGCCAGTGGGCTGGACGCGGGAATGCTGGAACTGATCAAGATCCGCGTCTCGCAACTCAACGGCTGTGCTTTTTGCATTGCGATGCACGTAGCCGCGGCGCGCAAACTCGGTGTCGGCGAACAGCGTATGCACTTGCTGGCGGCCTGGCATGAAGCGCCGATCTACAGCGCCGCAGAACGTGCCGCGCTGGCTTGGGCCGAAGTCTTGACGAGGCTGCCGGGTGGTGAGGTGACCGACGAAGCCTATGAGCAAGCGAGCACCCATTTCCCCGGAGCGCAAATTGTCGAACTGAGTCTGGCGGTGGTCGAGATCAATGCCTGGAACCGCTTGATGATGGCGGCACGGGTGCCGCCGACGGTGGATCGGACACCGGGTTCCTGAGTATGAAAACCGTGGGCGATCCGTCTTCACTTGTCTCAACGCCGCGAACGAAGCTCAAGCGGCGTGCGGACCGCGGCTCTCTTGATCGTGCAACGATCAATGCAATTCTCGACGAGGCTCTGGTGTGCCATGTGGGATTTGTCGAAGACGGTGCCCCGGTGGTGCTGCCAACCTGCCCCTGGCGCATGGGCGACTGGCTGTACGTACATGGCGCGGCAGGATCAAGCCTTATCGCGAATTTCGCCGGTGCAAGTCCGCTGTGTGTTTCATTGGCTTTGATCGAGGGACTGGTCTTCGCTCGTTCTGCATTGCGCCATTCACTGCACTATCGCTCGGTGGTTCTTTTCGGCCGCGGCGAGGCGGTTGTCGATCCAGCGCACAAAAATACGGCCTTACTGGGTCTTGTCGAGAAGCTGTCACCGGGACGATCAAGCCTGGTCCGCCCGCCCAGTGCGGGTGAGCTTGCCGCCACGGGTGTTGCGAGAGTGCGGATAGATGAAGGTGGAGCCAAGATCGCTGCTTCGCCACCGGGGGAGACGGACGTCGATCAGCCTTGGCAGGTGTGGAGCGGGACCGTGCCGCTTGATCTGCGCGCCGGTGCGTCCGTGCCGAGCGGCAATTCGGTCGGGCTTGACGTCACGCCGCTGCCGCTGTGGCTGGTATCGAGTCCAATGCGGCGGACCGTCAAGAGGTAGTGTCGGAGAAACAAAAACTCGTCGCTGGTGATACGGCCCTTCTGTGCC
>JAIPCS010000158.1 GCA_021738105.1 Sulfuritalea sp. | reverse complement strand
CCTATCGACGAGGAAAACCATCATGGGAACAGATGTAGATAACAGATCCGACTTTGACAAAGCTACCGAGAAAATCAATGAAGCGGCCGAGATACTGCGTGAAACTGTAGCCTCGAACAAGGCGGAACTCTCGCAAGGTGCTTCACTGGTTGTGGCCGATGCAAAAAAGAAGATCAAGCTTGCCAAGAAGACGGCCAAGGCCAATATCGCCGAAGCAAAAAAGGAAGCCAAGAGCGCGGGGCGCCTGGCCAGGCGTAACGTCAAGAAAGTGACGACTGCTGCCAAGAAGAAGTTGGTCAGTGCGGAAAAGTCGGTCGAAAAGGCCGTCAAGGACGTCCGCAAATCAGTAAAGGCCAAGGTGGCGCAGGTACGCAAGGCTGTCGATGATGCGATCAAGTCGACCAAACGCCCTGCCGCCAAAGCTGTAGCCAAGAAAGCCCCGGCGAAAAAAGTCGCAGCCAAAAAAATCTCGATCAAAAAGACCACAGTGAAAAAAGCCGCAGTCAAAAAGGCTCCCACCAAGACTGCGACAGTAAAAAAGACGCCAACCAAGGCTGCAGCAGTGAAAAAGATCGCTGTTACCAAACCGGCCGCAAAGAAACCGACCGTCAAGAAGGCCCCAGTCAAGGCGGCGGCGAAGAAGCCTGTTGTAAAAAAAGCGGCCGTAAAAAAGGTTGCGGCGAAGAAGCCCGCGGCAAAAAAGGCGACGGCGAAATAACTCCAGGATCGCGGATGGCGGCCGATCGGCTGTATGGTCTGCCGCCGCTGTTGGATGCCCGAGCCCGGGTGTTGATCCTGGGCTCCTTTCCTTCCAAGGCTTCACTTGCCGCAGGGCAGTATTACGCCCATCCGCAAAATCAGTTTTGGCGCATTCTTGGTGCAGTGCTCGGGCAGGAACTCGCCAACATGGAATACGCCGATCGCATCGCGGCGGCCAGCGCGGCTGGGATTGCCATCTGGGATGTGTATGCGTCGTGTTCGCGTGAGGGCAGCCTGGATGCGTCCATCCGCGATGCGGTAACGAATCGGCTTGCCGACCTCAAAAAGTCGGCTCCGGCGCTACGGCTCATCTGCTTCAATGGGCGTACTGCAGCGAAGCATATGCGTGAAGTTGAAGCCCTGGGTTATGCGGTGGCGGTGCTGCCTTCCACCAGCCCGGCCAATGCAAGCTGGCGTTTTGAAAGCAAGCTTGACGCGTGGCGCAAGGCGCTCGAAGAGCCGTTACTGCGGTAGCTTGCACCGGCGGCGGATGCCCGCTTGGTTGCGACTCCCTGACGGACGCTTCGTCTCGCCGGAATCAGGCCGGGCAAAAACCAGCCGGGTCAGCGGTCCGTCTGCGGTGATCCTACCGCGCGTATTTCGCCACCGAACAGTTTTCGCAGCTGGGAGGTGTGTCCGGCAATCAGTCGCCGGTCCCGCGCTCATCGAGTTCCTCGACAAATCGTTTGGCCTCGGCCAGGCCCATCCCGGTGCATTCCCTCACCAGCTTGATCGCTGTGATCTTTTCCCCTTTCTGCATGTGCCGGAGGATTACCGCCAGGTCCAGATCGGTCAGGTCATGGGCATCCTTGTCTAGCGTTTCGCCGTTGTCGACATTAGATTTTCGCGGTCCGCGTTTTGGAATTCTGCTTTTCAAGTTGCCGACGTTTGCGCCCGATCCGGCGCCAAGGACGGATGCCGATGTATCGTCCGAGCCCAGCGCATCACTACCCAGACCAGAACGGCCCCGGCGATCAGACCGCCAAGCAACGGCGGAATGCCCATTGATTCAAACCAAAAAGAAATATCGTTCAATTGACAATTTTCCCTTGGAGCGAATGACTTGCGAAAACATACACGTCTCGAATGCCAGATTCAATCCTTTCTTATCCGCCGCGCTCGGCGAGTATGATGATATTCGTCACCGCTGAGAGAGCGTCCAATGAAAAAGCCTGTCGCCTTGCCCGAACTTGACCATCCTTCGATCGACAGCGAATCGATCCGGAAGTCCATGTACAACCGTCTCGTGTACACCGTCGGCAAGGACCCGATCACGGCGACCGATCGCGACTGGTTCTATGCCGCCGCCGCGGTGGCTCGCGAGCGCATGGTCGAGCGCTGGATGGAGACCATGCGCAGCTACTATGAAGAGGATCGCAAGCGGGTCTATTACCTCTCCATGGAATTTCTCATGGGCCGTACCCTGACCAATTGCATGCTCAACATTTGCGCCGAGAAGGAATTTCGCGATGCGCTGACAGCCCTGGCGGAAATGGGCTTGAAGCCGCAGCATCTCAGTGAAGTGGAGCCCGACGCGGCGCTGGGCAATGGCGGTCTGGGTCGTCTTGCCGCATGTTTTCTGGATTCGATGGCAACCATGGGTGTCGCCGGATACGGCTACGGTATCCGCTACGAATACGGGATGTTTAACCAGGGTATCGAGAACGGGCAGCAGGTCGAGCATCCGGACAATTGGCTGCGCTACGGCAATCCCTGGGAGTTTCCGCGTCCCGAGGTTCTCTACCAGGTGAAGTTCAATGGCCGCGTGGTGGATTTTACCGATGAGAGAGGCCAAACGAGGCACCAGTGGGCCGATACCGAAGACGTGATGGCCATGGCCTATGACTACCCGATCCCCGGTTACGACACCGGCACGGTGAACAATATGCGCCTGTGGGCGGCCAAGGCCAGTCGCGATTTCGACCTCAAGTATTTCAATGAGGGCAACTACATTCGTGCCGTGGAGGACAAGAACGAATCCGAGAATTTGTCCAAAGTGCTCTACCCGGACGACACCACCGAGATGGGTCGCGAATTGCGTCTCAAGCAGCAGTATTTTTTTGTTTCAGCGTCATTGCAGGACATGCTCTACCGCTTTGCCAAGTCGGGCACGCCGCTGGACAATCTGACGGACAAAGTCGCGATTCAGCTCAACGACACCCATCCGTCGATTGCCGTCGCCGAACTCATGCGAATTCTGATCGACCAGGATCATTTCGAGTGGGACCGCGCCTGGAAAATTGTTACGCACACCTTCTCGTACACCAACCACACGCTGATGCCGGAAGCGCTTGAGACCTGGCCGGTGTCGTTGTTCGAGCGGGTGCTGCCGCGCCACCTTCAGATCATCTATGAGATCAATCACCGCTTCCTGAAGGATGTGATGCACCATTACCCGGACGCTCCGGAGCTGTGGCAACGCATGTCGCTGATCGACGAGGCTGAAGGCCGGCGTATTCGGATGTCGCACCTGGCGGTGGTTGGCAGCCATCGTGTGAATGGCGTGGCCGCCATTCACACGCGCTTGATGAAGGAAACCATCTTTGCCGACTTTCACCGCATGTGGCCGGAAAAGATCGTCAACATGACCAACGGGGTAACCCCGCGACGCTGGTTGAATCAGGCCAATCCGGGGCTGTCGAGTTTGATTACGAGCCAGCTTGGCCTCGGCTGGCTCAAGGACCTTGATCAGTTGCGGCAACTCGCTCCCTTGGCTGATGACGCGGGCTTTTGTAAAAATTTCGCTCGCGTCAAGCGTGACAACAAGCTCCGCCTGGCGCAGATGATCGAACAGCGACTGGCGATTCGCGTCGACCCCGATTCAATGTTCGACGTGCAGATCAAGCGCATCCACGAATACAAGCGGCAATTACTCAATGTGCTTCACGTCATCACTCTGTACAACCGGATACGTGCGGGTGGCGATGTGCCGTCGCGGACAGTCATATTCGGCGGCAAGGCGGCACCCGGGTATCGCATGGCCAAGCTGATTATCCGTCTGATCAACGATGTCGCCGACATCGTCAACAATGACGCGTTGGTGCGCGATCGGCTCAAGCTTGTCTTCATTCCCAATTACGACGTTTCCAACGCCGAAATCATCATACCGGCCGCGGATTTGTCGGAGCAGATATCCACTGCCGGTACCGAAGCTTCGGGTACCAGCAACATGAAACTGGCTTTGAATGGCGCGCTGACCATCGGCACCCTGGATGGCGCCAATGTCGAGATACGTGACGAGGTCGGGGCGGAGAATTTCTTTATCTTCGGCCTGACCGCCGATGAAGTGGCTCAGGCCTACGCCACCGGATACAACCCGTGGGTTCATTACGACAACAATGCCGAACTCAAACAGACCCTGGACATGCTGCGCGACGGCTATTTTTCACCCGAAGATCGCGATCGCTACAAGCCGGTGTTCGAAACATTGACCTATCACGGTGACCGCTACCTGCTGCTTGCCGACTTCGCGTCCTACGTTGCCTGCCAGGAACAGATCGGGCAGCTCTACCGCGATCCGGCGGCCTGGACCCGGAAGGCGATACTCAATGTCGCCGGCATGGGCCAGTTTTCTTCGGATCGCACCATTGCCCAGTACGCCAAAGACATCTGGAACGTGCTGCCGATGCCGCGTCAGGTTTGAGGCGGGTAAAGTCAATAAATGAGTTGTGTCTCGATACGGGTCACTTTGGAGATCAAGGTGGGCAGTGAGATCAGGGGTCGGATGTTCAGACAGGGATTCCGCCACGATGTTAAAAGAGATTTGTCCGGCACGGCTCTGCTGGGTATGATTCGCCCATGAGTTGGATAAAAGAGCAATTTACTACGGCAGATCTGCAGCGCATGCTGGTAAAGCTGTCGGAGCACGTCAAGGCATTTCAGGGACTCACTCCCGGCGAAATCAGCGACGTGCTCGGCCATTCGGAGAAATGCAGCTTTCCGCCGGGCAGTCATATTGTCAAAGAGGGCAATATCGGTTCTCAGATGTACATCATCCTCAGTGGTGAAGCGCGCGTATTCAAGGATAGTCGAGAGGGTCCATTGGTACTTGCCCGGCTGGTCGCCGCCGACAGTTTTGGCGAGATGGCACTGGCGGACAACGAGGCACGCAGCGCCAGTGTGATAGCGGATTCCGAATGCGTGCTTGTCCGCATCGACGACAAAGTCATCAACTCACGGGCCGAGATCGGCGTGAAGGTCTATCGCAACATTGCCAAGCTGCTTTCCGCTCGCCTGCGCGAAGCGGATGAGCTGCTGGCGTGGCGACTCTAAAAGCACTCGGTCCGCGCGTTCCTTGATGTTCAAAAAAGTCGGCGATGACAGGACGGCGGTGTGGCCAGCTTGAGTTCTGCCTTTCCGCTTTTCCTGCATCAATTCGGTCTAGCCGCCCCCTTGTTTGCGCTGGTCGGACTGGGCTACGTACTGATCCGCGGTGCGCACTGGCCCAAATCGGTCGCCGATGCGCTCAACCGTTTCGTCTTTCAGGTTGCCCTGCCGGTCATGCTGTTTCGCATGATGAGCGACCTCTCGAATCTGCCGCCGGTCGATTCGCGCGTGCTGGCTGCCTATTTTGGCAGTTGCCTGATCGTTTTCTTCATCGGCCGGCTGCTGGGATGGCGGGTGTTTCGGCTCGATGGTGTGGCGCAATCGATATTCGGCATGGGGGGCGTGTTCTCCAATATCGTACTGCTCGGCATTCCCTTGGCGAAACTGGCCCTGGGCGACGCCTCAATGCCCTCGGTTGCATTGGTGGTGGTGTTCAATGCCATGATCTTGTGGACGGTGGTGACCGTGTCGGTCGAATGGGCCCGTCACGGCGAGTTGTCGCTGCGGGGAATCGGCAAGATGATCTGGGGTGTCGCGACCAATCCCATCGTCGCCTCGATTGTCGGCGGCACGCTGTACGGCACTGCCGGTCTTGGTATCCCCGCGATGATAGATGCGCCACTGGCCATGGTGGCGCACGCGGCAGCACCGATGGCGTTGATCGCACTGGGCATGAGTCTGGGTGAATACGGCATTCGCGCGAACTGGCAGCAAAGTGCGGCCATTTGTGCGCTCAAACTCCTGTTGCAGCCGCTTGTCGTCTGGCTACTGGCGCATTTGTTTGGTTTGCCGCCGGTCGAGACTGCGGCCGTGGTGATGCTGGCCTCGCTGCCGGTGGGCGCCAATGTGTATTTGATGTCGCGTCAATTCGGTGCCCTGGAAGCGCCGGTGGCGGCCAGCATGGTCATTTCAGCGGCCATTTCCGCGGTGAGTACCCCCTTGATACTGACGCTGGTGAAGAGCCTTTGATTTTCTGACGTCTACGGCCTGTGCGAACGCAAGCGACCGGCGACGGGGTGCATGGGATTTTGTAGCTGATCAGTTTCCTTCTATCGTTTCCAGCGATCGTGTGCGCCAGTCCAGTACGGACGTGCGCATGAACATTTTTTCTGCCAGTGGCGGAAAATCGCGCCGGATCACGTCGGCGGCAAAATCGGAAAGGAAGCGCGACTTGAGTTCGGCACGCGCGCGATCCACACCTATTTCGTCGTAGGGAACCGAGGCGAGGAAAAGAAAAGCGTCGCCCAGAATGCGTCCGGCTGCCATGTTGTTGCTGATTATTCCGGCTGCCTTGCTGATCGGGTCGGCCAGATTTGGACTGTAGGGGCCGACTATCAGTGCGATATTGGGCGTGTGCAGGAAGTCGAAGCCGCGTCCGAGACAAATCATCCACTCGCGGTGCTCGATGTCGAGTGCACGAGACGTCTGCCGCACCTGGGTGATGTGTTCCAGATTGCCCTCCAGCAGTGGCAGCAGATCTTCGCGAATCTGGTCCGGCATATCCGGCAACAAGGCCGCGAGCCGAGGCGCCAGCGACGGCGCGTCGCCGGGAGACAGCGTCGAAAGATCGAGCTTCGTGCTGTTGTCACCGTGAAGAATCAGGGCGTCTTCGTCGGTCTCGAAACCACACACCAGCGGATAGACCGTGCCATGTCCGCTGCCGAAGATATGTTCGATCTGTCGCTTGATGGCCTGGGTGTGGTTTGTCGCCGCGAGCGTGTCGTAGTCGAATCCGGCGCAGCCGCGTCTGGGGTCGCCTTTGGAGTAGTGATAGGTAATGAGTATCAGCACGCGCCGACCCTGGCCGACCATGCGTTGGACGTAATGCGCGAGCACTTCACCGAGGTGCGGCCAGCCGAGATCGAACATGCCGCCCAGGTTGCGAAAGGGCTGGATGATGCCCGGCGGCGTCTGTGTTGCGACCGGCAGATTGACACGACCGTCCATGCACTTCAATACGGCGATGGCGGTCGGGTGTTCGACCAGATAACGTCGGCGCGCCAGCCAGGCCTCGGCGCCGGAGAACGTCTCCGAGTGTCGGTCGGCCAGCTCGAACAGCCAGTCAATGCGCTCGTTGATTGATTTGCGGTGAACGTTCAAGCGACCCTCCCGAAAAACACGATGCTATTCGTCTGGCTTGATGTGATCCCTGGCCCGTTGTTTGGCAGCAATGTACTCCGAGTGCGGCACATACAGCAGATCAGCGATCTTGCGCATGAAATGCTGTTCGTGTGCGTCCAGATGACCGTCGGCATACGCCACCTGCCACATGTATTCGACGACACGGACTTTCTGCTCGCCGGTAAAGGATTGATTGATGAGAGAGGTGAACTGGAAGTAATCGGTCGCCTGCTGTGCTTCTTCCTTGGCCAGGGCCATGAGCTCCGCAACCTGTGTCGTGCCCAGACCGAATTGAGTCTGTAGCGCGCGGGCGACCGAGGCGATTTCCTCCGTCGTGACTGTCGAGTCCATGCGCATCATCTCCATCAGCAAGGCTGCGGTCGCAACATGCAGCGCATGCTCGGAAGCGATGCCGGAAGCCTTGGCGTCCGACTCGATAAACTGGGTAAAAAAACTCTTGATGCCGTTAATCATCTTCCGTCCTGTTCGCTGCCGGTGGCATGGCAGCTTGGCTGCCGCCCCCATGGGATCACTGCTGCCAAGCCTAGCAGCATTGTCGGTTCCGGGGGGGGGCGGCCATGGGCCGTTTAGATCGGGAGCC
>JAIPCS010000157.1 GCA_021738105.1 Sulfuritalea sp. | reverse complement strand
CCCGCGGCCGCAACCTCAAGGGCGCGCTTGGCCTGGGCCTGTCCCTTGACCTCGGCCAGATCGGGGTAGTGCGCGAAACTCGGCTCTGGCGACACGGCATAGGGTTCCAGCAACTCGCGCCCGGCAAGGTGGGCACAAACCTGAAGCAGGTTTTGCGCCGGCAGGATCGTCATCGCTGCGATCAGAGCCGCTTCCGGGGCGCTTTCCAGCGGCAATACAAAAGCCCGCGCAACATGATGGTCCGGCCCGGCTTCCTGTCGAATCGCGGCGCACATCGCCAGTGCACCGCGTACCGCGCGAAGATCGCCCGAGAGCGCGAGTTCCCCTGCAAACTCGTAGCTGTCGAGATCGGGCGCTTTTATCTGACCGGAGGCAATCAGGATGCCCAACGCAATCGGCAAATCGAAACGGCCGGACTCCTTGGGAAGGTCTGCCGGTGCGAGATTGACGGTAATCCGCCGCTGCGGAAAATCGAAGCCGCAGTTCTGGATCGCGGCGCGTACCCGGTCGCGTGCTTCCTTGACTTCGGTATCGGGTAGCCCAACCAAAGTAAAGGATGGTAGTCCCGAGGCGAGATGGACTTCAACCGTAACTTCCGGGGCGGCTAGACCCGCCAGCGCCCGCGAGCGAAGAACGGCTAGCGACATGGGCAGCCTTATTTCGGGCCGCTGTCTGCCTGGATCGGCTGAACGGATTGGCTGCGGGCTTCCAGTTCTGCGAGTCGAGCTTCGAGAACAACAAGCTTTTCGCGTGCCCGGCTCAACACCTCGCGCTGTACGTCAAATTCTTCGCGCGTCACCAGATCGAGCCTGGCAAATACGCCCGAGAGAGTGGCACGCATGTTCTTTTCTATATCGCCCGCCGGAGTGGCCGCCAGTAGCGAAGACACACGAGCAGACATTTCATCGAGCAGTTTTGGGTTGAGCATGGCGGGTTTCCTGCAGGGACCGGATGACGCTGTTTCCATGAAAATCAAAGCCAGTGCAGTCATCAATAAGTGGCAAAAGCCGGAGCGAAAGTCTAGCACAGCGATAAAGATGCTTGCTGCGGCAAGTCCATTACGCACCAAAGTAGTGCAAGGCGTCTCTGTTTGGTGCCAGACCAGGAGAAAAGCCCTGCTTGCGCCAATCAAAACTTAATGTATGTATATGTTTATTAAGTGAATAGTAGTGCTGGCACAGCCCCTGCTTAGAAGGTATAGCAACTTTTCAATCCATTACTTCAGGAGCTCTATCATGCGCACCACTCTCTTCGCCGCCCTCGTAGCAGGAACCCTTTCCCTTCCCGCCGCAGTAGTGGCCGCAGACGCTAGTCCACATTCTTTCACCGGCAACGTCGGCTTCGCCACAGATTATGTTTTTCGCGGAATATCGCAGACATCCGGAAAGCCGGCACTGCAGGGTGGATTTGACTACGCACATTCCAGCGGCTTGTACGCCGGGACTTGGGCCTCCAACATCAGCTGGATTGCCGACGGCAATCCCGGCGCGGCCTCTCCGAACGCGAGCCTGGAAATTGACCTATACGGCGGTTACAAGGGCACCATATCAGGCGACCTCGGCTTCGATGTCGGCCTCATGACCTACAACTACCCGGGCTCCAACAAGACTGTCGGCGGAACCATTCTGAAGCAGGACACCCAGGAAGTGTACGGCGCGCTGTCCTACAAGTGGCTGACCGTCAAATATTCACAATCCACCGGCGCCTTGTTTGGCTGGGCGCAAACCGCCGGTGTATTGCAAAAAACCACCGGGAGCGGCTATCTGGAAGCGAACGCAGCGCTTGACCTCGGAAATGGTTGGGGCCTTGGCGGTCACGTCGGCCACCAAACCGTGAAGGGACGCAGCACCGCCAGCTACACCGACTACAAGATCGGTGTGACGAAAGATGCGGGATACGGCGTATTTGGCTTGGCAGCGACCAGCACCAATACCAAAGGCGATTGCGGCTCGACGCCCGTAGGTGACTATTGCTGGGGTGCTGCCACAGCGGGTGCCGTCAATTACAACGCTGGCAAGAGCACACTCGTCGCGACCTTCAACAAGTCTTTCTGAGCGTTGAATCGCATCCCGTTACCAGCCAGATCAGTGACGGGACGTTGAAAACATTTCGCTAGCTTTCTCCAATTCGCAAAGGAAACGATCATGAAACTTGTCACCGCCATCATCAAGCCATTCAAGCTTGACGAAGTACGTGAGGCGCTGGCCACAGTCGGCGTGCAAGGAATCACCGTCACCGAAGTCAAGGGCTTCGGTCGCCAGAAAGGGCATACCGAACTCTACCGCGGTGCTGAATACGTGGTCGATTTTCTGCCCAAAGTCAAAATCGAAGCGGCCATTCGCAACGACCTTCTGGAACAGGTTATCGAAACCATAGAGAAGACAGCCAGTACAGGAAAGATTGGCGACGGCAAGATCTTTGTCTTCGATATCGAGCAAGTCATCCGCATCCGCACCGGTGAAACCGGTGAGGAAGCCCTTTAAGGGAGATACGAAATGAAACGCTTACTAGGCATAGTGTTGGCCACAATTGCGGTCGGCTTCGCTGGCGGCGCCTTTGCTGCCGACGAGCCCGTGGCGGCAGCCGTTGCCGCAGTCGCCGAGGCTGCGGCAGCAGCACCCGCCATCGTGGCGACGGTCAATAAAGGTGACGTCGCCTGGATGTTGGTGTCCACGCTGCTCGTCGTATTCATGGCAGTACCCGGTCTCGCGCTTTTTTACGGCGGTCTGGTACGGGCCAAAAACATGCTGTCGGTACTGATGCAGGTACTGGTGGTGTTCTCGCTGATCATCGTGCTTTGGGGTATTTACGGTTACAGCCTGGCTTTTGGTGGCGAGGGCACCATTATTGGTAATTTTGACAAGCTCTTCCTCAGCGGTATCAATGGGAATAGCCTGGCGGATACCTTCTCGGCTGCCTCAAAGCTTCCGGAGTATGTCTTCATCGCCTTCCAGGCCACCTTCGCCGCAATTACCTGCGCACTGATCGTCGGCGCCTTCGCCGAGCGCATCAAGTTCTCAGCTGTGTTGTTGTTCTCGGTGATCTGGTTCAGCTTCTGCTACCTGCCGATCGCCCACATGGTCTGGGGTGCCGGCGGTTACTTGCTGGGGCTGGGCGCTCTGGACTTCGCTGGCGGCACCGTAGTGCATATCAACGCCGGTGTTGCCGGTCTGGTCGGCGCTTATTTGGTGGGCAAGCGCATCGGCTACGGCAAGGAAGCGATGGCGCCTCATTCGCTGGCGTTCACCATGATCGGAGCTTCGATGCTGTGGGTCGGCTGGTTCGGCTTCAACGCCGGGTCCAATCTTGAGGCAACCTCGGGCGCCGCTTTGGCTTTCCTCAACACACTGTTCGCCACAGCTGCTGCGACGCTGGCATGGACCGGTGCTGAGGCCATGAGCAAGGGCAAGCCTTCAATGCTGGGCGGTGCGTCCGGCGCTGTTGCCGGTCTGGTGGCAATTACTCCGGCGTGCGGATCAGTGGGGCCCATGGGCGCGATTGTGATCGGTCTTGCTGCGGGTGTCGTCTGCCTCTGGGGTGTCAATGGCCTCAAGCATATGCTTGGCGCCGACGATTCGCTGGATGTGTTCGGCGTGCATGGTGTGGGCGGAATCCTCGGCGCTTTGCTGACCGGAGTATTTACAGCGCCTTCGCTCGGCGGTACTGGCGCCGCCGACTTCTCGATCGCACATCAGGTCTATGTTCAGGCGGTCGCAGTAGGCATCACCATCGTCTGGTCGGCAATCGTTGCGTTCATCGCGTTCAAGCTGGCTGACATGCTGGTTGGTCTGCGGGTGCCGGAGGACGAGGAGCGCGAGGGTCTGGACATCACCTCACACGGCGAATCAGCGTACCGCTTCTGATTCCTGCCTGGCTCCATCGATACTGATGGAGCCAGGCACTGGATCGCAAGAGTAACGAATTCGGGCACCCCACGGGTGCCCGTTTGTTTCCGCTACACAACCCTGTGTTTAGACCTTGCTTCTATCGATGCCATTCAATCGGCAATTGCAACACTCTTCAAACCAAGCGTTGCACCGGCAGGAAGCAACACATAGCTCCCCTTCAGTTTTTCAGTGACAACGCCTTAAAAGTTTGCTGCTGCCAACCTCAGGCCGCGGTGTGCTTTCCTGCTACCGCAACTCGACGCTGGGCACGCTCCAGCCGCTGTTTCTCGGCAAGCACCTTGTTGGCATAGGCCTGCTCTTCGTCGCCCGATGCGCCGTTGTAGTACTGGAGTCCTTCCATTACGCCACCCTGCTGCCGAATGAACTCCTGCAATATCTGAGTGCCCATTTGCACATTGGCGATTGGATCAAGAAACGGGCTGTCAACCGAAACCTGGAGCGCCTTGTCCTGGTGGTAACGCGGAATGATCTGCATCAAACCTTGCGCACCCATTGGACTCTGGGAAAAGGGATTGAATCTGGATTCGATGCTGATCACGGCGATGATCAGGAGCGGGTCGACGCCGCGTTGTCGTGCAGCAGTCTGGACCGCCAGGAACACTGGCTCAAGCGCATCGGCTGAGACGCGGTAGCGCTGCGAGACCTGATCGAGCGCGGCTTCCATGGCAGGCGACAACGAAACTGTCGCTTCCGCCGGCTTGACTGCCTGAACTGAAAGCCTGGTTGCAACCGCTATGGTTGCCGCTCCATTGACTTCTGCCTGACGGCTATTGAAATAATTTGCCACGCCGGCGGCAAGTACCAACAGCAATGCCAAACCAATCGTTGCGAAATCGAGATGCAGATAGTTGAGAAAAGAATTGACGCGCGTAGCGATCAAGTACCTGTTGGTTAAAGTTGCTGACATGATTTCTCCTAATTCGTGTTCAGCGCACCAACGTGCTTGCGGTGATACTGGCAAACAATCGATGGTCCGCTATAAAACGCGATACCAGTACTAATTCAGCCACCATCGAAACGTACCAGGGATATTCCTGGTACGAAACACTTCCGATAGCGATCACCGTGCCAGGGTGGGCTGCTTCCCAAACTTCGGGAATTCCCGACACTATCCGCGTCGGGCGTTGATCCGGCTCTAGCCGAGCCGGATGAGGGAACTCCGGAAGCCGGCTAAGCAGCCTTCCGCGCGTATTTACTTGCCTTGGCCACCGCGAAGTTGGCTTCAGCCATTTCATTAAACTGCTTTGCCGCTTTACTCATATCCCGATATGCTGAACTTGCGACTGCCAGGGTCGAACGTAGCGCCACCACTGCGAGATCTGCACCTGCCGGTGCACTCTTGGCCATATTGTCCAGCTCCTGGTCAAGGCGAGCGTTGATTTCTGACACCCGGGTTTCAGCCAATTGGCTCATCTCTTCCCGGGTCTTGTTGGCGATGTCAAAGATGCGGCTGGCGTAGGTACCGAACTTGTCAGCCTCCGCCTTTGCCACTGACGCCTGTAGCGCAACCACGTCCTGCAGGCTTTTGGCAGCAAGCCAAGACCGGCTTGTAGTGCTTCCCTCTTCAAGGAAATTTCGAGCGGCGTTCATATTGAGAGCGAGAAACCGCTCAACGCCTGTAAATGCTGAGTTGGCGAAAGTTGTGAAGATTTCGATACTGGCGCGGTTGGCGCTGTTGATCTGCTCGTTAAGTGAGTACATGACGAACTCCTGAATAACTTTAAATCGACGGCGAATGCCCGGTCTGAATCTGAAAAACTCCTCAACAGTTGTTGTAATGGTGCACCGCAATGGTGCGGCATTGTATTGTCTGACGTCAGTTTGTCAAGCGGTATTTGTGCGATGCAATATGTGTATAGCTTCGAATTTCGTCAATCGCTGATATAACAGGATCAAAAAAAACCCGGTGCCTTGGTACCGGGTTAAATCCAATTCATGCGAATTGGAGGAGGAGGCGCTCATTCTATGGCTGTTGCCAGTCCAGGTTTAGGTGCCGCGCTCTAGGAACCTTAGCGGGATAGAGAAGCTTCATACAAATCGTTGCCGCTGTTCCAGAGCAACCAATTTAGAGCATGGCGGGCTTGCAACGGACAGCACTGACAGGAGATTCCTGTTTGAAGGTTTTTCACCCGAGACGATGCCTTCCTACACACCGAATAGCGTGACTGATGGTTGTGGCCAGTCTCACGCAATATTGACTCTGTCACCTGTCAGTATCAGAGTAAAAACCATCACTTATTGCGGAATTTCCCTTGTCTTCGAGTGTCGGCCAGTACAGAAAATGCAATTGCCCACGAAGCGCTTATTCGCTGAGAAACGACTGATTCACAGCCGCTGACCGGCAAACGCCGTCCCATCAGCGCCGACTTTTGCTGTCGGCACGATTGTCGTTCGATGCTAGACCCGCTCTGAACGCCGAAATCTGCAGCCCAAGGTTTCGGCTTTTCTGCCTACTTCACTAAACGTCAATATTGCGTGCGTACAAAGCGTTTGACTCGATAAAAGCACGACGCGGTTCGACATTGTCGCCCATTAGGGTCGTGAAGATTTCGTCAGCAACGATCGCATCGTCAATCTGCACTCGCAGCAAACGGCGCACGGCCGGATCCATGGTGGTTTCCCACAACTGCCCGGGATTCATTTCACCCAGACCTTTGTAACGCTGTTTGCCCAGACCACGTTCGACTTCGTTCAGCATCCATTTCATTGCGTCGGCAAAGCTGGTCACAGCCAGACTTTTCTCGCCGCGGCGAATCACGGCACCTTCGCCCATGAGTCCGGCAATCATTTCGGCAGTCCGGCGAATTTGGAGATAGTCTCCCGAGAGCAGGAAATCCTCGTCGATGCGACCGGTACGCAAGTTGCCGTGGCGCATCCGGATTACAGCAAGCATCCAGCGTTCGTGTTTGTCATCGAAACGCGATTCAATGCTGACTTCGGGCGAAAGATGGCGGGCTATCCGTTCCGCGCTAGCGCGCGTTGCGGCCTCGCTTGATGTATCGACTGCAATATCGTGAGCCAGCAGGGCGTGCAGTACCTCGCCGTCGATAAAATCAGTAACACGACGAATCACGGCTTCCGAAAGCAGGTACGCGCGGGCCAGTTCTCCCAAAGCCTCACCTTCAACCACGGCAGCTCCGGCACGCGGCGTCAGTTGCGTACCATCCAGCGCGAGTCGCAATAAATGCTGGTTGAGTTCGTGGTCGTCCTTGATATAGGTCTCAGTCTTGCCATGCTTGATTTTATAAAGCGGCGGCTGGGCGATATAGACATGACCGTGTTCAACCAACTCCGGCATTTGCCTGTAAAGAAAGGTAAGAAGCAAGGTGCGAATATGGGCGCCATCAACATCAGCGTCGGTCATGATGATGATCCGGTGGTAGCGCAATTTCGCGATGTCAAAATCATCGGTGCCGATACCGCAACCCAGTGCCGTTACCAGTGTCACTATCTGCTCGCTCGAGATGACTTTGTCGTAACGAGCTTTTTCAACGTTGAGTACTTTGCCGCGCAATGGAAGTATCGCCTGAAATTTTCTATCTCGGCCCTGCTTGGCGGAACCTCCGGCCGAATCACCCTCGACGATATAGATCTCGCATAACGATGGATCCTTCTCTTGACAGTCCGCCAGCTTTCCCGGCAGACCGAGACCATCGAGCACGCCCTTTCTTCGTGTCATGTCGCGCGCCTTGCGCGCCGCTTCACGTGCGCGAGCAGCCTCGACGATCTTTCCTGTAATTATTTTTGCATCAGCGGGACGTTCCAGCAGAAAGTCGGCCAGCTTCTGAGCAACAACTTCTTCGATAGCAGGACGGGCTTCCGAGGAAACCAGTTTCATCTTGGTTTGGGAAGCGAACTTTGGATCTGGCATTTTGACGGACAGTACACAAGCCAGACCTTCACGCATATCGTCGCCGGAAATCTCTACCTTGGCC
>JAIPCS010000156.1 GCA_021738105.1 Sulfuritalea sp. | reverse complement strand
ATCCGTCGCGCAGCAGCCGCACCGGCGGCAGCGGCCTGGGCCTTGCCATCGTGCGCCAGATCGCCGTTGCCAACGCCTGGTCGGTGAGCCTGAAGGAGCGCGCGGGCGGCGGCACGCTGGCTTGCCTGCGCCTGCCGCTGGCGGCCGATCCCGACTGAGATTCCTGCCGTGCGTGGGCGTTCATGGCGCCGTCCCGCCAGCGCCGACTTTTGCCGCCCTCGCGGCTGGCGTTGGCGCCGCGCGACTTACTTGCCTGGCGTCTTGCAGTTGGCGAACGCAGATGCCGCGCCGTCGGTCAGCGTTGCTTCGCTGCCCTTGATCTCCAGCAGCGCGATACCGTTGCTGTAGCGCGTCCCGCTTGCGCCCTGGCGATCGAGCCGGACTTCGCGCTCGCGCAGGATCAGCCAGACGGCGGCGCCGCCTTCCAGTGTGCGTACAAAAAATCCCTTGTTGCCGTCGCACTGATACTCCGTGGCATTGGCCGGCGCTCGCGAATACACCGGCGCGTCATCACCGCCGAATGGCCAGATTTTGGCTTTCATCTCGCCGCAACCCGTCAGCAGGAGCGGGATCGCGGCCAGAGCGGCGCCAGTCAGGTGAAATGGGTTTTTAGTCATGCTGTTTTCCGTATGTTGTGGTTGCGTGCAGAAATCATTTGATCCGCGCCACGGCGCCGGGGCAGTACTTTCGGGACTCGCCCCGGCGCCGTACCCGCGGTGGTGAATCGTCTGCTCCATTTAATCACAAGGCATGCACTCGATCGCCGCGCGCGAAACCCAGCAGCGGCGACGGCATGCCGCGCCCCAAAGCAATGACCTTGAACAATTCGCCCATCTCGTTGGGCGAGATCAGTACGTTCACGGCGCCGCGCGCGCGCAGATCCGCGCCGGAAACTGATTGATTTGCCGTATTGCCATCGCCGACTTTTACATTTTCATCCGAGGGGGAATGCTTTTCCAGCAACAGTTCGCCGATGCCGCAGTTGATCAGGAAGTTGGCCTGACTGACAAAGCCCAGCACTTCGAGTCCGGCGTCGTAGCCGGCTTCGGCCACGGCGGTGAAATCGACGTGTGAAGTAATGTCGGACAGGCCGGGAAACCACAGCGGCTCGTCATGGACCCGGTGGCGATAGTGGCAACGCAGCGTGCCACCGTCGCGCCCGGCGTAGTAGAGCTCGTGGCGTGGCAGACCGTAGTCGATCAGCAGCATTGCGCCGGTATCCAGTCGTCGCGCCAGTTCGGTCACCCACGCGCGCGCCGCCAGGCAGATCTCGCTGCGATACGGGCCCCTCACCGGAAGGGCCTGTGCTGCCTCCAGCAGCGCGCCCGTGGCAGGGCTTTCCGCAACCACCAGGTGTCCGTCGGCGAGGCCGACACCAACTTCCATCACCCGCCCCGCCTCGGTCTCGTCGCTCCAGCGCAGGGCATGGGTCGGCATGGCGTCGAGCACCTCGTTGCCGATCAAACAGCCGGAGAACTGCTCCGGCAATTCGTCCAGCCATTCAACACGTTCGGCAAACTGCGGCACGAGGGCATTCAAGGTGGCTTGCTGGCGTGCGCGCAGCTCACCGGAAAGTTCCAGGATCCGGTATGTCTCCGGCACGCAGCCAAGTCCCTCCAGCGCCAACAGCAGATCGGCGGCCAGACGTCCGCTGCCGGCACCCGCTTCGATGATTCGAGGCTGGGAGGCGGCCAGAATCTGCGCCACTTGCCGTGCCAGCGCCTGGCCGTAAAGCGGCGTCAACTCCGGCGCGGTAAGGAAATCGCCGCCGCTGTCGTGGCCGCCAAACTTGTGCGAGCCGCCCGAGTAGTACCCCAGGCCCGGTGCGTAAAGCGCCAGTTCCATGTAACGGGCGAAGGAGATCCAGCCGCCGCGAGCGGCGATCTCCGCAGCGATGATGGCGTAAAGCGCCTCGCTGGAGGCCCGTGCATCGGCCGAGGGGGCGGGGAGCTCGGCGTGCTGCAAATTCACGGAACTTGAATTCCCGCGACGAGTGCGGCCATGCGCTGCGTGTCGGTCGTGTCCTGCTGGCGCAAACCGGCGACCACCCCGGCACGATTGATCCCGGGCTGGTTCTGGCTGGTCTTCCATTTGCCGGTGAGCTCTGTGAGGGTAATCTCGATGCCGACGATCGCCGCCAGCATTTTCGCGATGTAGTCCGGTGGCGCATCTGCTATGCGCCAGGGCTCGGCGAAGCCGGCTTCGTGTTCGGCGACGAGGATTTCGAGCTGGGCACGCAACCAGACAGGGTCGTCGATCACGCGCAGGCGGCCGCGGGCATGCACGATCACGTAGTTCCAGGTCGGTACGGCCTTGCCGTGTTCATGCTTGGTCGGATACCAGGAGGGCGTGACATAGGCTTGCGGCCCCTGATAAATCGCCAGTACGTCCGTATCCGCAGAGTGTTTCCAGAGTGGATTGGCGCGGGCGACGTGTCCTTGCAGCACGCCCGGCGGCGAGCCTTCGCTGCTCAGATGCAGGGGCAGATGGTTGGCCGTCAGGCCATCGGTGCCCTGTGTCACGAGCGTAGCAAAGGGATGTTCGCGCATCAGTGCATGCAGCACCTCGTGGCGCGTCTCGGCGAAATGAGCGGGCAGATACATTCGCGGACGACCTAGGCCGGACGAGCCGGAACCCAATAGGGAAGGCTTCGATGAAGGTTCTCGCGGCTTGGCCGGAAAAGCGAATTGAAGCCCCCCCACCCCCATCCCCGCCCCAGGGCGGGGCTACCGGTCAGGTCGCTTCGCTCGATATGCTTCGCAGGATTCGTCATGACTTGGCCGCTTGGTGACTAAATTACCAGCCCGGATTTTTCGCCGCGCTCGTACACGATGTGGGCACGACCCACCAGCAACGTGTCGAGTGCACCGATCTGGGTCACATCCTTGTTCTTGTAGGGCAGCTTGTGCAGCACATAACGCAGCGCGTTGAGCCGCGCGCGCTTTTTGCAATCCGACTTGATCACGGTCCACGGCGCGTCGGCGGTGTCGGTGTGGAAGAACATTGCCTCCTTGGCCTTGGTGTATTCGTTCCACTTGTCCAGCGAGGCCATGTCGATTGGCGACAGCTTCCATTGCTTGAGCGGGTGGGATTCGCGTTCCTTGAAACGGCGGCGTTGCTCGGCACGTGATACCGAGAACCAGAACTTGATCAGATGCACGCCGCTTCGCACCAGGGTGCGTTCGAACTCGGGTGTCTGGCGCATGAATTCTTCATACTCGGTATTGCTGCAAAAACTCATCACACGCTCGACACCGGCACGGTTGTACCAGGAGCGGTCAAACAGCGCGATCTCGCCGGCAGTGGGCAGGTGCTGCACATAGCGCTGGAAATACCATTGGCCGCGCTCGGTGTCGGAGGGCTTTTCAAGCGCCACGACATGCGCGCCGCGCGGATTCAGGTGTTCCATGAAGCGCTTGATGGTGCCCCCTTTGCCGGCGGCATCGCGGCCTTCAAAAAGAATCACCACTTTCTGTCCGGTTTCCTTGACCCAGGCCTGCAGCTTGAGCAGTTCAACCTGCAGGTGGTATTTCTGCTTTTCGTAGTTCCTGCGCGACATCAGGTGGCGATAGGGGTAACCGCCTTCGCGCCAGTCTTTTGCCAGTTCGTCATCGGGATGGTCGCTGCCGGCAATTTCGCGTTGCAACAGGGCCTGCTTGAGTGCCTCGACATCGTCGGGTGCAGCGCCTTCGACTACAGCCTTGAGGGCTTTTGCCAGCTTGGCGCCTTCACCGGGTTTGGCGTGGGCCACAATGTCGCGAATCGCTTCGGCTTTCGACGCTCGCGCCGCATCCGAACGATCCTTCACGACGAATGAGGAGATGCCCTGGGCGGTGTGTGAAGGCGCTACATCGCCGGAGGCCGGGCGCCGCTGCGGTTCGGCTTTTGCGGCGGTAGCCTTTGATGGACGCTTGCGCGCTGCCGCGACAGGTTTCGCTTTTACCTCCGGTTTCTCCGGTTTGGCTCGAGCCGTGCTTGCTTGAGTGACCGGCTCGACTCGGGTGGCTTTTGCGGCCATCTATCTCTCCTCGGAAGCTTCCAGCAGTTCGTTGATTTCCAGCCAGCGTGATTCGGCGGCTTCAATACTACGTGTCAATGTACTCTGTTGCTGTGTCAATTCGTCAAGCAAGTGCTTGTTCGGCCCGGCATACAGTGACGAATCGGTGAGTCGGGCTTCGAGCAACTTGAGTTCATTTTGCCAGCCGCCGATCTGTTGTTCGAGCTTCTCTGAATCCCTGGCGAGTTGCCGCCGCCGCGCCAGGTCCTGCGCTGTGCGCTCTTTTGGCTGCTTTTCGGCGGTGACTGATGGTTTCGGCTTCGGCTCGTCCGCCTCACTTTCCTTGCGTTGCTGGGTTTTCCCGCGGCCGCCCGATTTTTCGGCGGCGCGCGACTGGTTGAGCCATTCGGCATAGTCGTCGAGATCGCCATCGAACGGTGTCACCTTGCCATCGGCCACCAGCCAGAGTTCGTCGCAGGTGGCGCGCAGCAGATGCCGGTCATGCGAGACCAGCACCATGCCGGCTTCGGTTTCCTGCAGGGCGATGGTCAGCGCCTCGCGCATTTCGAGATCCAGATGGTTGGTCGGCTCGTCGAGCAGCAACAGGTTGGGTGCGGTGCGGATCATCAGCGCCAGCGCCAGGCGCGTCTTCTCGCCGCCGGAAAAACGGCCGCAGGGCGCGTCGACCATGCTGCCGCGGAAATCGAAGCCGCCGAGATAATTGCGCAAGTCCTGCTCGCGGGTGCGCGGTTCGAGCTTGATCATGTGCCACAGCGGCGACTCGGCCGGGCGCAATTGTTCGAGCTGGTGCTGGGCGAAGTAGCCCAGCTTGAGGTTGCGTCCCTCTTCACGCGCCCCGGTTTGCGGCTGCAGGGCGCCGGAGAGCAGCTTCATCAGCGTCGACTTGCCGGCGCCGTTGCGCCCGAGCAGACCGATGCGGCTGTCGGGACGCAGGGTGAAGCGCAGTTGCTGGAATATTGCCGTGTCGCCATAGCCGACTTTTGCGTCGTCGATCACCAGCAGCGGATCGGAGAATGCGTTCGGCTCGGGAAAGCTGAAGCTGAAAGGCGTGTCGATGTGAGCGGCAATAATGTCACCCATCTTCGCCAGCATCTTGATGCGACTCTGCGCCTGGCGCGCTTTCGACGCCTTGGCGCGGAAGCGGTCGATGTAGCTTTGCAGGTGTGCCGCCTCGCGTTTCTGTTTGGCGGCCAACGCCAGGTCGTTGGCCAGACGCTCGGCGCGGGTGCGTTCGCAGGCCGAGTAATTGCCGGTGAAGAGTTGCATCTTGCCGGCCTCGATAGCCAGGATGTGACTGCAGACGTCGTCGAGAAAATCGCGATCGTGCGAGATCAGGATCAGCGTGCCGGTGTAACTGGTCAGCCAGCTCTCGAGCCAGATGATGGCGTCAAGATCGAGGTGGTTGGTCGGCTCGTCGAGCAGCAGCAGGTCCGAGCGACACATCAGTGCCCGCGCCAGATTCAGGCGCACGCGCCAGCCGCCGGAGAATTCTGCGACCGGGCGCTGGAAGTCTTCATTGGAAAACCCCAGGCCATGCATCAGCGCTGCCGCCCGCGCCGGCGCTGCGTAGCCGTCGATCTCGGAAAGGCGCGAGTGCAGCAAGCCGATCTGCTCGCCGGCGTGATGGTCGTCGTGATGTTCCTCGGCAGCGACGAGGTCGCGTTCGATCTGGCGCAATTCGGTATCGCCGTCGAGCACGAAATCCAGCGCGGCATCGGGCAGCGCGGGCGTATCCTGGGCAACGTGGGCCAGCACCCAGTTGGGCGGCCGTTCCAGATCTCCGCGGTCGGCATGCAGCTCGCCGCGCAAGAGGCCGAGAAAGGACGACTTGCCGCAGCCGTTGGCGCCGGTCAGGCCGATCTTCCAGCCCGGATGCAACTGCAAGGACGCACCGGTGACCAGCGCATCGCCGTTGCGGGAAAAACCGAGATCGCGAAGGAGAATCATTGATTAGAAACCTTCGCCACAGAGGGCACAGAGGTCACAGAGAAAGGCGTTGCATCGAGACCAGGCTTGTCGGATTGACCGTCGACACCCAAGGTTCGTGCCGTGCACAGCAGGCGATTATTTCTTCCTCTGTGTGCTCTGTGCCCTCTGTGGCTAATGGTTTGCTCTGTTTTCATAATAATTGGATAGGTGAGGCGTTTTCGTGGTGATAGCCCTTGCGGCCTTCGTAGCAGGCGGCGATGCGCGCCATGTCGGCGTCTTCGTCACCGGTCAGAGAGATGGTGGCCAGCAGGCCGAGTTCGCGTTTTCCATAATCGACAACGGCCATGATGACGGGTACGTCAGCAGCTCGGGCGATGCGATAAAAACCGGATTTCCAGCCGGTCTGCAGGCCTCGCGTGCCTTCGGTGGCGATGATCAGATGAAAGCTCTCGCGCCGCCTGAATTCTTCGGCTACCTGCTCGACGAAACCGGTGCGCTCGCGTCGATTCACCGCGACGCCACCAAGGGTGCGCAGGATCGGGCCCCAAATGCCGCGAAACATGGTGTCCTTGCCCACCCATTGGGCGCCGTACGGCAGGGCGGCAAGTGCCAGCAGCGTCATTGGAAAATCCCAGTTCGAGGTATGCGGGTAGGCGATCACCACAGCCCTGTCCGGGCGCTGCGGGATGTCGATCAGCGTCCAGCCCGTGAGTTTGAGGATGAAGCGGGCGGGCCCGCGCAGCAGACTCATCAGCGGCTTGCCGCGAGATGGAAGCGCTTGCGTCCTGGCAGTCGATAGGTTTCGAAGTCATTGCGGTCCAAGGTCCAGATCGTGTGTATGCCGGTGCTCATCGCCGCGACCACCAGCGACGCATCGGCCAGATCCATCGGTCGGTCGGCGTATTTTTCGATCCAGTCGATGGCGCGCACCAGTTCTTCGCGTCCGAGCGGCAGCAACTCCAGCCCCCCCTTGTCGATCCAGCGGTACAGCGGCAGCGTGGCGGCGACGGAAGGTGCGAGGTGCGAAAACTCGGTGAGCACCGCCCAGGTGGTAAGCAGTTTTCCGCGATAGGCGGCGAGGAAGGTTTTGCATTCCTCATGGGCAGCATCGCGCTTGTCCGCCAGGGCCACCAGCGGACCGGTATCGACCAGCATTGAATTCAAGCGGAGGGCTTCTTTCCGTGCTTTTTGCGGATGGCGGCGACGACCCGTTCCTTGGTGCTGCTGGTTTGCGGTTTGCTCGTGCCCTTGCCGGCAAAGCTGCCGATAAAGCCGGCCTCCAGCGCCAGTTCATAAGGCGCACGCTCGCTGCTCGTGCCCATAAAGCGTTGTTCCAGCAGTTCGACAATCACTTCCGATTTGGTGCGTTTCGACTCGACGCAGTAGGTCGCCAGCGCCTGTTCAACGCGATGGGGGAGGCGAACGGTGGTGGTCATGACAACAACTCCTTGGTGTAGCGTGTATTAACTGTAATACAAATCGCTGCTTGCCGCAATTGATGACGTCAACCCAAGCCCTGGCTGGCCAGATAGTCCTCGTAGCTGCCACGGTAGTCGATGATGGTCCGGTCCGTGCGCATGTCGATGATGCGCGTGGCGAGCGAAGACACAAACTCGCGGTCGTGAGAAACAAAGATCAGCGTGCCGGGGTATTTTTCCAGCGCGGTGTTGAGCGACTCGATGGATTCCATGTCGAGATGGTTGGTCGGCTCGTCCATCAGCAGCACATTGTTTCTGAGCAGCATCAGCTTGCCGAACAGCATGCGGCCCTGTTCGCCGCCGGAAATCACGTTGACCGGCTTCTTCGCTTCATCACCGGAGAACAGCAAACGGCCCAGCGTACCGCGTACCAGGGTTTCGACATCGCCGCCGTCGTAACCACCCTCGCGCACCCATTGCACGATCCAC